>JBEANR010000053.1:0-13221 GCA_041165365.1 Actinomycetota bacterium
GTGGGCCCTTCGACAGGCTCAGGGACCCGGTGGGCTCAGGGACCCGGTGGGCTCAGGGACCCGGGTTTGCACGGGGCCCTTCGACAGGCTCAGGGACCCGTGTATACCGGGTCGCTGAGCCTGTCGAAGCGGCTAGACGGTCACGCGATCGAGCCGCGCGACGCCGATCTTCGAGTCGGCCATGCCGTAGAAGACGAACAGCTGCCCCTCGATCTCCTCGATCGCCGTCGGGAACACGACGTTCGGAACGATGCCACTGCGCTCGTCGTCGGTCTCCGCCTCGAGCAGCGGAGTCGGTGTGCGCGCCACGATGATCGAGGGGTCGTCGGCATCCAGGATCATCGCGCCGGCCGAGTAGTTCACGTTCTTCTGCTGGGCGAACGCGCCGTCGATGACGCCGGTCACCCCGTGGTGCAGCACGAGCCAGCCCTCCGGCACGCGCAGCGGGGGTGGTCCGCCGCCGATCTTGAGCTGCTCGAACGCGAACGCCGGTCCCGCGACGAAGCGGTGCTGCCTCCAGAGCACGAGCGAGCGGATGTCGCGGGCGACCTCCTCGACGGGCACGTAGCTGATCCAGATGCTCTGGCGGGTGTCATCCACTCCCGCCGGCACTCTGATGCCCTGACCGGGTGCGGTCTCGCCGAGATCCCACATGGGGCGGTGGAGCACGGCGAAGCTCTCGACACCGTCGGGCGCGGTGACCGGTTCGGGGAAGAACACGGTGTCTTTGTTGTGGAACAGGCCGAGGTCCATGTCGAGCGACTCCTCGTACAGGAACAGCGCAGGCCCCAGCCTCGTCCACTCGCGCAGATCGGTCGACGTGGCGATCGCGGTGCGCGGGCCGAGCGGGCCGTAGGCGACGTAGGTCATCACGTGGAGTCCGAGGCGCGGGATGGAGGTGACCCGCGGGTCCTCCACTCCCCCGTGCCCGACGCCGTACTCCCAGCCCCGGTCGGCCTCGAGCACGACACCCTCGCGCTCGACACCGATGGGCACGCCGTTCTCGATGACGACGCGGGCGAGCCCGACCCGACTGACATTGCCCTCGGAGACCAGGCGGGGCAGGAGGTAGAGAGTGCCGTCCGCCGTGCGGCCCGATCCGGGATTGAGCACCCCCTCCGCCTCGTTCGGATCACCCGGCTCCGGGGTCATCACGACCCCGGCCCTCGTGAGTTCGAACGGGAAACGCGTGGCGGTGGTGATCTCGGTCATAGTCAGCCTTTCACTCCGGATCCGATGTCCGTCGAGGTGAAGTACCTCTGGAACACGATGAACAGCGCGACGACGGGCGCGGCGAGCACGACCGCCCCCGCGAGGATCGCCCCGAACGGATTGGCGGCTGAAGCCGCGACCGTCGAGATGTAATTGGCGAGCGACACCGCGAGTGGCTGCAACGCGGCGTCCTTCGTGATGAGGAAGGGCCACAGGAACTCGTTCCACGGGCCGATGAACGTGAGCAGCACCACGGTGATGACCGCGGGGCGCACCAGGGGCAGCGCGATGCTCCAGAGCAGTCGCAACTCGGTCGCACCGTCGATCCTCGCCGCCTCGAACAGCTCCTTCGGCAGCTGCAGGAAGTACTGCCGGAAGATGATCACCGCCGTCGAGTTGATGAAGAACGGCAGGATGATGCCCAGGTAGTTGTCGGCGAGTCCGTAGTCACGCGCGATGAGCACGTACAGCGGGATCATCAGCAGCTGGAACGGCACGACCTGCACGAGCAGGGCCAGCGCGAAGGTCGCCCCGCGGCCGCGCCACTGCAGCATGGCGAGCGAGTACCCCGCGAGGAGCCCGAAGACCAGGGTGCCGATGAGCACGCCACCGGTGAAGATGCCCGAGTTGACGAGCCCGGTGAGCAGGTCGATGCGGGAGTCGATGGCGACGTAGTTGTCGAACGTGAGGTTGGCCGGGTCGGGGAAGGCCCCCGCGACGGTCGGATCCACGGACCTCTGCAGCGAGCCGATCACCATGTAGTAGAAGGGGAACAGGAACGCCACGGCGCCGAGGGCGAGGACGATGCCGCGGAGGATGGACTGGCCACGCGACAACCCCGAGCTGTGGCGGCGGCCCTTCGACAAGCTCAGGGACCCACGGGGGCTCAGTGCGGGATCCGTCGCACTCACCGGTCATCACCGCCCGCGAATCGGTTCTGCAGGTAGGCGATGATCAGCACGGCGATCACGAGCACGACACCGATCGCGGCCGCGACATCCGGTTGTCCCTGCTGGAGTCCCCGCTGGTACATGATCAGCACCGGAGACGCCGACGCCCCGTTGGGTCCCCCGCCGCCGGTGAGCAGGTACGGCTCGGTGAACAGGTTGGCCCCCGTCACCGTCGAGACGAGCAGCACGAGCACCGTCGCCGGACGCACGCCGGGCACGGTGACCGAGAAGAAGCTGCGCACGGCCCCCGCGCCATCCGTCGAGGCCGACTCGTACAGCTCCTTCGGCACGCCCTGCAGGGCCGCGAGGTACAGCAGGATGTAGAAGCCGAGCTGCTTCCAGGTGACGAAGATCGCGATGGTCGGCATGGCCAGGCTGCTGTTGACCAGCCACGACGGGTCGGGGGCGAGCGGCCCGAGCAGTGCGTTGACGAAGCCGTTGCCGCTGAACAGGAAGAGCCAGACACCCACGACCGCGACGCTCGCGGTGACGTAGGGAACGTAGTAGCTGACGCGCAGGAAGGTGCGAAACCTCGTGACCCTGTTGAGCGCGGTCGCGAGCACGAGTGACAGCACGACGGTGAGGGGCACATTGATCGCCAGGAAGATGCCGACATTGCCGAACGAGCGGATGACAGCGGGGTCGCCCAGTGCCGTCACGAAGTTGTCGAGGCCGACGAAGGGCCTCCCTACGACGGCACCCGGGGCGGTGAAGAAGAAGTCGTGGAAGGCGATGTAGACCGCGTATCCGACCGGATACGCGAACACCACGAGCACGAAGATCAGGTACGGGGCGCTGAAGAGCAGGCCGAGGGGGTTCTTGCCCAACGGGCGGCGCCCCCGCTTCGCCACCGAAGGCGAAGCCGGGGTGCCCGCCGGCGGCCCTGAGGCCGCCGGCGCGTGCAGTGTGTCCGTCATGGCGAGACCTAGGGCTGCTTCGCGATCTCGTCGATCTCGGTGGCCGCGTCATCCAGAGCGGTCCGCACGTCACTCTCGCCGAAGATCACCGAACTCGACCACGCGTCGCGGAAGGCCTGTAGCATCTGCACGGTGTTCGGCCCCGGAGGAACCTCGACGGTGCGGGAGGCCTGGTCGCCGAACGCCTCGTAGGCGGGGTTCGCCTCGAAGTAGTCGGGGTAGGTCGCCTGCAGATCGGCGCGCAGGGGCATCTGCCCGGTCAGTTCGAGCAACCGGCCGTCCTGTTCCTCGCTCGTGGAGAACTTCAGAACGTCCCAGGCGGTCGCCTGGTTCTCGCAGGCGGAGTACAGGCCGATGTTCTTCGCGTCGCTGAAGGTGTAGGTCTCCTCGGGGCTGATGCCCTGGGAGGTCGGCACAGGCACCGCGCCCCAATTGACCTCGTCGTAGACCGACACAGCCCATGGTCCGACGATGGCCATCGCGGCCTGACCGTCGGCGAACGAATCGCCCTTGTACTGCTCCCGGCTCGAGAGACCGTCGCTGTAGAGGCTCGCCCAGAACTCGGCGGCGGCGTACCCGGCGTCGTCGGCGAAGGTCGCTTCACCGTCGTCGACGAGTTGCGCGCCGCCGGACTCGGCCGCGTAGAGCGGATAGAAGTCGAACTGGGTCTGGAAGAACTCGCTGGTCGGCGCCGGCTGGATGGCGTTCGGGGCGACCCCGGCATCCACCAGGGTCTTCGAGGTCGCGAGGAAGTCGGCGTAGGTCGACAGCTTCGGGTTCTCGGGGTCGAGGCCTGCGGCGGCGAACATGTCCTTGTTGTAGAAGATCACGACGGGGTTCGACTTCCAGGGCATCTGGAAATAGGCGCCCTCGGTGTTCTGGTACTGCGAGGCGAGATCGCCGGAGCGCTCCTCGATGTACGAGGCGCCGTCGTCGAACGCCGACAGGTCGACGAGTCCGCCCTGCTTCTCGAACTGGCCGACGGCGCTGGGCGCGGTGTTGTAGATCAGGCACGGGGCGTTGCCCGCGGTGATCGCAGCCCCGATGACCTCTTCGCTGCTGCTCCCCGCGGGGATCTCCTGGCCGGTGATCTGCTCGTCGGGGTTCTCGGCGTTCCACGCCTCGACCATCTGCTCGCCCCAGGCGACCTCCTGCTCGTTGTTCGAGTACCAGATGGTGATGTCACCGCGGCCGTCGGCCTCGCCGCCGCCTCCCCCGCTGCTGCAGGCCGTCATGGCCAGGGCCGTCGCGGCGAATGCCGCCGCGGCCGCTGCTGTGCGTCGTCGCATGGTTGTGCTTGGCACGATCGTTCCTCTCGTCTACCGGCTACTCCGCCGGTGGTGTGATGGGTGGGGTGGCGCTGGACTCGCGGATCACGAGCCGCGCCGGGTCGAGTTCGATGTCGTCGACGGTCTCGCCGTCGATGGCCCTCAGCAGCAGTTCGGCCGCCGCGGCGCCCCACACCTGCGCCTCGGTGGTAACGGTGGTGAGCGACGGATGGATGTGGCCGCCCACGTCACTGCCGTCGAAGCCGGTGATCGACAGGTCGTCGGGCACCACGAGACCGGAGCGCTGCGCCACGCCGAGACCGGCGATCGCCATCGGATCGTTGGCGAAGACGATGGCCGTCGGGCGGCGCGACATCCCGAGCAGCTCACTGGTGGCTCGGGCGCCGTCGGCAGCGGTGAAGTCGGTCTCGATGACGAGGGAGTCGTCGAGACCGGCCTCACGCAGGGACGCCCTGAACGAGTCCGCTCGTCTGCTGCCGTGCAGCATGGAGCGCGGCCCGCCGACGTGGGCGATGCGGCGGTGGCCGAGATCGATCAGGTGCGAGACGGCCTCGCGGATGCCGGGACCGTCGTCGATCGACACCGCGGGGAACCGCGACGGCAGGTCAGGGTGCCCGAGGGTGACCGCGTGCAGGTCGAGACTGTCGATGAGCTCGAGGCGGGGGTCGTCGCGCCGCAGGTCGGTGAGGATGACGCCGTCGACCCGACCGCCCTCCACCAGTCGGCGGTAGGCCTGGTCTTCGGCCTTCTCCTCGGCGACCATGCTGAGCACGAGGGCCTGGCCGGTCGGCGCGAGGACGCGCTCGATGCCGGCGATGAAGGCCGGGAAGAAGGGGTCGGCCGCGATGATGCCCGGGTCTCGGGCGATGACGAGTCCGAGGGCGAAGGCCTTGCTCTCGCTGAGGGAGCGGGCGCGGATGCTCGGCTTCCAGCCGAGGGTGGCGGCGACTTCGAGGATGCGCGTGCGGGTGTCGGGAGAGACGCCGGGCCGGTCGTTGAGGGCGAACGAGACGAGACCCTTGCTGACCCCGGCTTCGCGCGCGACATCCGTGATGGTGGGCTTGGCGGGTTTGAGCGGCTTGGCAGATCTGAGCGGCTTGGCAGGCGTGGGTGGGCCGGCGGGCGTGGTCACGTCTGGCGCCATCGTCGACTCCTCACCGAGTTGCCGGTTGCCTTAACCGGTTTAGACAAACTATACCGGTTTAGGTACCGACGCAACCACCCGCGCTCGACACCCGGGTTCGGCTCTCGCCGGGGCCGAACGGATGGGGCCGTGTCTCAGCGCATCTGTGCCGGCAGGCCGTGGAAGCGCCCGAAACGCGCGACCTCCAACTCGACCCCCTCGAGTTGTGCGCGAGTCAGGGGTTCGAACGGGTCGATGGTCACGGTCACCGCCTCCCTCGCGATCTCTCGACGCCAGGTGCCCACGATGCGTCCGTCGCACACGATGATCGCGAAGAAGATCCCGTTCGCGCCGGGCACCACGCGCTCGAGATACGCGCCGGCGAGCGGGTGCGACCTGTCGCGGTAGCCCAGCAGATACTCGTCGAAGCCCGCCAGCAGGTGAACACCCTCGAGGGGCGCCGTCGGGAGGGCGGATGCCGCGAGCATCCAGTACTCCGACCCCTCGACTTCCACGGCCTCGAGTCGATCTCCGAGGCCCGCGAACCCCGCCCGGGCGTCGGCGAGGGTCAGCCCCGACCACCAGGCGAAATCGCGCACGGACGCCGGACCGCGTCCGCGCAGGTACCCGGCCGCGAACAGGCCGAGGGACTCGTCCCGGGAGGGTGGCGGCAGGCTCGGCGGCGCCCATTCGTCGAAGAGCACGAGTGACTGCTGCTTCGTGGCGGACGGCCCCCACACGACGATCTGTCGGCGGGCGAGGTGCCCGATCACATGGGGTGCGCGTTGGCCGGTCATCCCGATGCCCGCGCTCTCCATCGTGCGGGCGAACTCGTCGCGCGTCATCCGGCGTCCGGAGAGTTCCCGCCGTGTCACGTCGGCCGCCCTGTCGAGGTCGTCGCCGTCGAGACCCAGTTGTCGGTAGCGGCCGGTGAGCCCCTGTTCGGTGCGCGTGACGGTGAGCGCGAGCATCCAGCGCAGGTCGTCTGGGCGGGTGATGTGCAAGGTGCCGCGCATCGGCCACGAGCGTACGATCTCGCCGCGATCGAAGGCGGCGAGCACGTCGGCGCGGGTCGCCTCGGTGCGGGCACCCACCGCCCACAGGCCCTGCGCGAGATCCTGCGCCTGGAGGGCGAGAAGCTCGTCGACCACCTCGCGCACGCCGACACCCGGGGGCGCGACCCGGTGGGCGGCCAGCCTCCAGCGCAACAGATCGCGGACGCTCGCCGTCGTGGGCATGCTCCGAGTATGCCGCGGGCGGCCGACAGGCATCACGATGATCGGCGGTATCGCCGCCTCCCCACCGCGCGAGTCGCCCTGCCCGAGGTGGCTAGGCCCGTTCCATCCTGAAACCGGCGTCGACCCTGGGCTTGTCGAGCATCCTCGCGATGCCCATAGCGGCCAGCATCACCGCGGGGGCGATGCGCGCCGCATTCATCCTGTCGTCCCACCCCGAGGCGGAGACCGCGGCGATCGCCGACCCGTCGGCCGCGAGGATGGGGCTCGCCGCACAGGCGACGTCAGCGGTGGACTCCTCGTGCTCGCAGGCCATACCGCTCTCGCGGATGCTCTCGAGCTCCGCCATCAACGCAGACGCCGTCGTGATGGTGTGCGGACCGATCCGCGGCAGCCCGCGGTCGATCACAGCGGCGAGCGTCGCCTCGTCGGCGTGCGCGAGCAGCGCCTTGCCGACCCCGGTCGCGTGTGCGGGCAGCCTGCCTCCCACCCGCGACGGCAACGACGGACCACGCAGCGCCCGCAGGATCTGGATGTACACCACGTCGGTGCCGTCGAGCACGGCGAGGTGGATGGTCTGCCCGGTGGCGCGGCCGAGATCGATCATGTGCGCCGTCGCCGCCTTCTTGAGGTCGCGCGGCCTCGCGGCATGCTCTCCGAGCTCGAACAGTCTCACCCCGAGTCTCACCGATCCGTCCACGCGCTCGAGCAGGGCGACATCCACGAGTTCTCCCACGAGTCTCGACACGGTGGATTTCGGCAGGCCGGTCCGCCGGGCCAGCTCGGAGACTCCCACCGAGGCGTCGTCCTGCCGGAAGGCGTCGAGCACGAGCGCGGCTCGCCCGACGACCGAATTGCCCGTGGCCCGCTGAGTGGAACGCATGCTTCGATTCTGGCGCGCCGATCGGCAGACTGCACCTGCGCGCCGGTGACCGGCCCGCTCGAGGCGAGGAGGCCGGATGTCGCGAGTCGACCATCACACGGCCGCCGTGCTGCTCGACTCGGCCAGGCGCTCCCGCATCCCGGTTGCGCCGATCTCCTCCCGATTCGACGACTTCGACCTCGACGACGCCTACGCCGTGCAGTCTCTGCAGCTCGACGCATGGCTGAGCGCCGGGCGCACGATCGTCGGTCGGAAGGTCGGTCTCACCTCGGCGGCCATGCAGGCGCAACTCGGCGTGGATCAGCCCGACTTCGGCGTGCTGCTCGCCGATATGGAGGTGCCGGATGGCGGGAGGCTCGATCGATCCCTGTTCGTGAGCCCGCGGGTCGAGCCCGAGATCGCCTTCGTGCTCGCGTCACCGTTACGCGGGCCCGGCGTCACCGTCGAGCAGGCCGCGGCGGCCATCGGACGGGTCGTCGCCTCCCTCGAGATCATCGACTCGAGGATCGCCGACTGGCGGATCGGACTCATCGACACCGTCGCGGACAATGCGTCGTCGGCGGGATTCGTGCTCGGCGCATCGATCGAGGGAGCACCGGGTCTCGACCTCGCCGCCGTCGAGTGCGTCTTCAGCCGAAACGGCGAGGTGGTGTCCGCCGCGACTGGCGCCGCGGTGCTCGGCTCGCCCGTCAACGCCCTGGTGTGGCTGGCCGACACCCTCGGCGCTCGCGGCGTCGGGCTCGAGGCAGGAGACGTCATCTTGCCCGGATCGCTCACCGCCGCCATCCCCGCGACACCCGGCGACACGATCCATGCCCATTTCGAGGGCGTCGGTTCGGTCTCGGTGACCGTCGGGTGATCACACGAGACGGTCAGGGCCCGAACAACTCCGAATCCCGACAGAAAGAGAGACACCCATGTCAGACACCAGAGTCAGGCACGAGATCGCCCATCTCGCCCACGCCGAACTCTTCACCCCCGACCTCGCGGGATCGCTGTGGTTCTTCACCCACCTGCTCGGGATGCGGGAGACCGCCAGGCAGGGGGATTCCGTTTACCTGCGCTGCTATGAAGATCCGTACCACCACAGCCTCAAGCTGACCGCATCCGAGCAGGCGGGGCTCGGCACCCTCGGATGGCGCACGACCTCGCGCGATGCGCTCGAGCGTCGCGCGGCGGCTCTCGACAAGGCCGGCCTCGGGGCCGGATACACCAAGGGCGACATCGGGGTCGGCGAGACCTACGCGTTCACCTCGCCCGACGGCCACGCGATGGAACTGGTCTGGGATGTCGAGAAGTACCGCGCCCCCGACGACCTGAAGAGCAAGATCCTGACCAGGGCATCGAAACGACCGCTGCAGGGGCTGCCGCCTCGGCGGCTCGACCACGTCAATCTGATGGCCTCGGATGTCACCGAGCAGAAGGAACTGCTCGAGAAGACCCTCGGGTTCGAATCCCGCGAACTCGTCGTCGACGGTCTTGTGGAGATCGGCGCGTGGATGAGCGTGAACGCGCTCGGCCACGAGTTGGCGATCATGAGGGATTCGACGGGCAGCCGCGGCAGGCTCCACCACCTCGCCTTCTGGTTCGGGGTTCCGCAGCACAACACCGACTTCGCCGAGATCTGCCGGGAGTACGACATCAGGATCGAGGCCGGTCCGGACACCCACGGGGTCACGCAGGGAAACTTCCTGTACGTGTTCGAACCCGGCGGAAACCGCATCGAGTTGTTCGGCAACTCGGGGATCCTGCAGTTCGAGCCCGACTGGGAGACCAGGGTCTGGGATCTCCAGGAGTTCGCGACCGGTGCGGGGCTCGCGATCGGCGGAGCGACGATGCCTCCCGAGTTCCTGCTCTACGGCACTCCGTCGGTTCCGGAGCACGACGGCATGGTCACGCCGCTGCGACAGTCGTATCAGACGGTCTGACCCGCGTCCGCGGCATCCGCCGTCCACCGACCTCGAGAGGATCCCCATGCCCGGCACCGGGAAGACCGCCGTCGCCATCATCGGCTCCGGCAACATCGGAACCGACCTGATGTTCAAGATCACCAGGCTGTCGTCGACACTCGAGCTCGCCCTGCTCGTGGGCATCGACCCGGCGTCCGACGGGCTCGCGAGGGCCCGTCGGATCGGGGTCGAGACGACGGACCGCGGCGTCGACGGGCTGATCTCGTCGGCGCGGTTCGGTGAGATCCGCCTGGTCTTCGATGCGACCTCGGCGGCGGCCCACGAGGAGAACGCCGCCGCGCTCGAGCCCTACGGAGTACAGCTGATCGATCTCACCCCGGCGGCTCTCGGCCCGTTCGTCGTGCCCGTCGTGAATCTCGACGACAACCTCGATGCGCTCGACCTCAACATGGTCACCTGCGGCGGGCAGGCGACCATCCCGATCGTCGCCGCCGTCGCCGGAATCACCGGAGTCCACTACGCGGAGATCGTCGCGACCATCGCGTCGAAGTCCGCGGGCCCGGGCACGAGGGCGAACATCGACGAGTTCACCGAGACCACCGCGGCCGCGCTCCGCTCGGTCGGCGGGGCGCAGCGGTCGAAGGCGATCATCATCCTCAATCCCGCCGAGCCGCCGATGATCATGCGCGACACGGTGCACCTGCTGGTGGATGCCGCGGCAGACCGCTCGGCGATCACCGATGCCGTCGCGCGCCAGGTCGCCCGCGTGGCCGAGTATGTGCCGGGCTACCGGATGAAGCAGCAGCTCCAATTCGTCGACCGTGCCGATCGCCACGCTCTCTCGACGATCGTCGGAGGCTCGCACGGTGCACTCACCCAGGTCTCCGTGCTGCTCGAGGTGGAGGGCGCCGCACACTACCTCCCCGCCTACGCGGGCAATCTGGACATCATGACCTCGGCGGCCCTTCGAGTCGGCGAGCGAGTCGCGGGCAGAATGGCGCAGGTCGCATGATGGTGCACTTCTACCTGCAGGATGTGACCCTCCGCGACGGCATGCACGCCCTCCGGCATTCCTTCTCGGTGGATCAGGTCAGGTCCATCGCCGGAGCCCTCGATCGCGCGGGCGTCGACGCGATCGAGATCGCCCACGGCGACGGTCTCGGCGGTGGGAGTCTCACCTACGGTCCGTCCGCGGCATCCGACGACTCCTGGATCGAGGCCGCCGCCGAGGTCGTCACCAGGGCCGTGCTGACCACGCTCGTGCTCCCCGGCGTCGGCACGATCGCCGGGCTGCGCCGCGCTCACGCCCTCGGCGTGCGCTCGGTGCGTGTCGCCACCCACTGCACCGAGGCCGACGTCTCCCTTGAGCACATCGGCCGCGCCCGCGACCTCGGCATGGATGTCGCGGGATTCCTGATGATGGCGCACATGGTCGATCCCGCCACCCTCGCCGCACAGGCCCGACTCATGGAGGGCTACGGCGCGCACTGCGTCTATGTGACGGACTCCGGCGGCCACCTGACCCCGATGGCGACGCGGGACCGTGTCATCGCCCTGCGGTCCGCGTTGAAGCCCGAGACGCAGGTCGGCATCCACGCGCATCAGAACCTCTCCCTCTCCGTGGCCAACTCGCTCGTGGCCCTCGAGAACGGGGCCTTCCGAGTGGATGCCTCGCTCGCCGGCCTCGGCGCGGGCGCGGGCAACACCCCGATCGAGCCCTTCCTCGCGGCCGCGGCACTCGAGGGCTGGCACCATCCGGCCGACCTCCTCGCGCTCGAGGACGCCGCGGACGACCTCGTCCGACCCCTGATGACCCGCCCGGTGCAGGTCGATCGCGACACCCTCACCCTCGGAACCGCGGGCGTGTACTCGAGTTTCCTCAGGCACGCGGAGATCGCGGCGCAGCGATTCGGCGTCGACAGCCGCGCGATTCTCACCGAGGCCGGTCGGCGGGGTCTCGTCGGCGGCCAGGAGGACATGATCGTGGATGTCGCGCTCGACCTCGTGGCGGCCCAGCAGCAGCGGGCAGCGTCGTGAGCATCGCCGACCCGACTCTCGGACGCGACCCCGAGGCTGGGCTCACGATCGACATCGACGGCGTGCCGACGAACTACCACGACCGGGGAGACGGCCCCGTGCTGCTGCTGATCCACGGCTCGGGCCCCGGGGTGTCCGCCTGGGCGAATTGGCGGGGAGTGATCGATCAACTCGCTCGCGACTTCAGGGTGATCGCGCCGGACATCCTCGGCTTCGGGCGCACCCAGCCGACCGCTCCGATCTTGTACACGCCCGAGACATGGATGGCGCACCTGCTCGGCTTCGTCGACGCGCTCGGCCTCGACGGGTTCTCGGTCGTCGGCAACAGCTTCGGCGGCGGCCTGGCACTGCGGCTCGCCCTCGCGCGCCCCGATCAGGTCGAACGGCTGGTCCTCATGGGGTCGGTCGGGGTGCCCTCGACCATCGCCCCTGGTCTCGAGGCGGTCTGGGGCTTCACGCCGTCGCTGGAGAACATGCGCGCGCTACTCGACCTGTTCGCGTTCGACAGGTCCAGGGTCACCGACGATCTCGCGCGCTTGCGGCTCGCCGCGGCCACCCGGCCAGGTGTGCAGGAGCAGTTCGCGGCGATGTTCCCGGCCCCTGGTCAGGCGGCGCTCGATACGCTCGCACTTCCGGAGGCGGCGATCTTCGGGCTCGAGAAGCCCACCCTGATCCTGCACGGGAGGGAGGACCGCGTCATCCCGCTCGCCGATTCGGTGCGCCTCTCCGAGCTCATCGGACCGTCTGAACTCCACGTCTTCGGCAGATGCGGGCACTGGGTGCAGATCGAGAAGCGCGACGCGTTCGTCGACCTCGTGACAGGCTTCCTCCGGCGCTCGTAGCCACGCGAGATCGGGAAATGTGCCCCACATCGTCGATGTTTAGGGCACATTCCCGCAATTCGACGGCGGTCGGGCTCCTGGCGCACCCACGCGCACGCAACGGATCGTCGCCGAGCGCAACCAAACGGCGCGGATCGCTCGTTACCCTGGGGAGTCGGGCAGCAATCGTTGCGTCCACTCACCGGGATCGGAGGTACACCCATGTCAGAGCGCCAGTCCAGCTCCACGGCCATCATCGGGGAACTGCGCGGTGGAGCTAGGGGGGATCGCGCCAGCGATCCCGCGACCCCAGCGCCGCGCGAGCCTGCGAGCACGGTAGTCGTCGAAGACGTCGCGAAATCCCCCTCCTGGCTCGCCCTCAAGGCCGCCGCCGTCGAACTCCAGCCTCTGCAGGCGAAGGACGGCAGCATCCCGGATGCCGCGACGCACCGTCTCGCGGGGGAGCTGGTCACCATCATCCGCACCTCGATCGCGGCGCTCGCGCCCCGGTTCCCCCACGACGCGGACTACCTCACCGCTCTGGACGCCGATTTCGCGCGCTGGGTCGGCGGCGGCTTCGGCGTGCCCGACTTCCTCGACGCGCTCACGGCGTTCCAGCCCCAGCGCGCTCGGGTCGACGGCATCCGGCACCTCGTCGTCTTTCCGATGGTGACGCAGAACGGCAGCGCGTCGAAGCTAGTCGAGGCGGTGCTCATCGAGGTGATCTGGCCCGATTTCGTGGCCGACCTCGAGGCCGGCGCGTACTCGAACGCCCTCTTCGTGCCGATCCGGTTCCTCGACTTCACGCCCGGGTACGACACCGACTCCGCGGTGCTCTTCCCCG
>JBEANR010000054.1:0-11580 GCA_041165365.1 Actinomycetota bacterium
CGTCCTCGATGCGGTGCTTGCGCTCCTTGAGCTCGACCTCGGTCGCGGCACCCGCCTTGATGACGGCGACGCCGCCGGCGAGCTTCGCGAGGCGCTCCTGGAGCTTCTCGCGGTCGTAGTCGCTGTCGGTGTTCTCGATCTCGGCACGGATCTGCTTCACGCGACCGGCGATGGCGTCGGCTTCGCCGGCACCCTCCACGATCGTCGTCTCGTCCTTGGTGATGACGACCTTGCGGGCACGGCCGAGCAGGTCGAGGGTGGCGTTCTCGAGCTTGAGTCCGACCTCCTCCGAGATGACCTGGCCACCGGTGAGGATGGCGATGTCCTGCAGCTGCGCCTTGCGGCGGTCACCGAAGCCGGGAGCCTTGACGGCGACAGACTTGAAGATGCCGCGGATCTTGTTGACGACGAGGGTCGCGAGAGCCTCGCCATCCACGTCCTCGGCGATGATGAGCAACTGCTTGCCCGACTGGATCACCTTGTCGACGATCGGCAGGAGGTCCTTGATGTTGGAGATCTTGCCGTTGACGATGAGCACGTAGGGGTCTTCGAAGACCGCTTCCTGGCGCTCGGGGTCGGTGACGAAGTACTGCGACAGGTAGCCCTTGTCGAAGCGCATGCCCTCGGTGAGCTCGAGCTCGGTGCCGAAGGTGTTCGACTCCTCGACGGTGACGACGCCCTCCTTGCCGACCTTGTCGATCGCCTCGGCGATCAGCGCGCCGATCTCATCGTCGCCGGCGGAGATGGATGCGGTGGCCGCGATCTCTTCCTTGGTCTCGACCTCTTTGGCCTGCTCGACCAGAGCCGCGGTCACCGCGGCGACGGCCTTCTCGATGCCGCGCTTGAGGCTGATCGGGTCCGCCCCGGCAGCGACATTGCGCAGACCTTCGCGCACGAGGGCCTGAGCGAGCACCGTCGCGGTGGTCGTTCCGTCACCCGCGACGTCGTCGGTCTTCTTGGCGACCTCCTTGACGAGTTCGGCGCCGATCTTCTCGTACGGGTCGTCGAGCTCGATCTCCTTCGCGATCGACACCCCGTCATTCGTGATGGTGGGAGCGCCCCACTTCTTCTCGAGGACGACGTTGCGACCGCGGGGGCCGAGCGTCACCTTGACAGCGTCGGCGAGGATGTTGAGGCCGCGCTCCAGGCCGCGACGGGCCTCTTCGTTGAAAGCAATGATCTTTGCCATGTGTGTTTTTCGTCCTTCCGGGACGTCGTGAGAGCTGCAACAGCATTGGCACTCCCTCGAAGGGAGTGCTAAACGATTCTGGCACTCGACAGAGGAGAGTGCAAGCGACCGGAAGGGTGGAGCGGGGCTCGGCCGCAGCCGGGCCCGATCAGGAGAGCTTGACCGACTCCGCCTGGGGACCCTTCGTGCCGGTGCCGACCTCGAAGGTCACGTGCTGCCCCTCTTCGAGCGACTTGTATCCGCCCATCTCGATCGCGGAGTAGTGCACGAAGACGTCTTCCCCTCCGCCGTCGACGGTGATGAAGCCGAAGCCCTTCTCCGCGTTGAACCACTTCACGGTTCCGCCTGCCATGGTGGTGCTCCCTGCTGTGCCGTGTCGCGTGCCGTGTTGCCAGCGATCAGACAGATGATAGCCACGGCGAGGCCCGCCACGGCAGGCGGAATCGGCCCTGGAGCGACCTCTCGCGCCAATCGTGTCGAGGATTAAACCTCCCCGAAACCTGCCGGTCATCGCACCGGCGGATCGGTGACCCCGCGCGGTCAGCCGGCCGGGGGAACGTAGTCGGCGCCGAGCACCACGGTCATCGGTGAGTTCGGGTAGTCGTCGCCGAGCCGCACCTCTCCGACGCCGAGCGACTGCACGAGGGCGCGGGCGGCGGCCTCGTTGACCGGGTCGCTGTAGAAGACCGCGGTGGTGGCGACATCCTGAGTGGCGGCGGACGACCGCGAGCCGACCCCTATCGCCGCGCCTCCCCACCCCTCGGTGACGAGAAGGTCGCCGACGGTGCCCGCGAGCCCGGTGGTCGGCGTGCCGTTGAGCACGGTGATCGGGATCGCGGGGTCGAGTGCGGGCTCGGCCGTGGGTGCGGCGGTGTCGGCCGGGGTGTCGGATGCCGCAGCATCCGGCGCGGTGAACGGCAGGTCGAACGACAGCGAGTCGGTGAACACGCTGAGACCGATGACACCGGCGGCGACGAGGAGGCCCGTGGCGAGTGCGGACCAGGCGAATCCGATCCACCCACTACCACTGCGGGCTGGAGCCCGATGCGCGCCGACCCGGTCGAGCTCGGCGGGGAGGCTGTCGAAACGATCCCGGGGGAAGTGTGTCGCCATGAAGCGGTCGCCGTCCTCGTGGTGGTCGTCGTCGGTGGTGGGTGCTCGTGGTGGGTGCCGGTGGTCATCGTGGCTGCAGACCGACGTGCGACATCCGGCTCGCACCCTGCGAAACCCTCGTGCCGCGCACCCGGCCCGAGATCAGTCGGCTCGGGGAGCCCGGTCGCCTGGGGTCCTCGCTCGGCGTGAGGCCGTCCGCGCGTCTCGCACCCTCTGCAGCCGTCTGACGAGCATGGGATCGTGGATGACGGCGGCCGGAGTGTCGATCAACGCGTTCAGCAGTTGATAGTAGCGGGCCGCCGACAGCCCGAACTGGGTGCGGATCGCCTCCTCCTTCGCGCCGGCATGACGCCACCACTCGTGTTCGAAGGCCAGGATGCCCCGCTCCCGCTCGCTCAATCCCGACGTGTGCTGCAGTCCGGCCCCCGCCCCGACTCGAGCCGCCGCGTCCGAGGCTCCCGGATGGGGCTGTTCTGCAGGTGTCGCCACGGCGGTCCTCTCGTCGAGGCCAGCCTAGGTGTGCGCGAGGCCGCCGCGCGGGAGCGCAACGCCCGCGCGGTACATGCCCACATGCGGGAGACCGGCCTCGAGGTATGTCTCGCCGAAGACCTCGAAACCGAAGCTCGCGTACAGCGGAACGATGTACTGCTGCGCGTGCAGCACGAACGCTTCGGTGCCGTGATCATCCATGACTCCGGCGATCAGGATGCGCGCGAGCCCTTCCCCGCGCCGATCGGCACGCACGACCACCCGCCCGAACGAGAGCCGTGCATCCCGATGCTCCGGCTCGTCGTCGAGGAGCACGCGGAGGTAGGCGGCGACGCCCGAGTCATCCACGATCCAGCGGTGCTGCGCGGTGGGCTCGCGATCGCGGTGATCGAGCTCCTCCTCGTCGACCTTCTGCTCGACGAGGAACACGTCGGTGCGCAGCTTGAGGATGCCGTAGAGCTCGTCGGTCGTGAGTTCACTCCACGAACGCTGAACAACGGAACATTCGGGCACCCGCCCGAGTTTAGGGTGGCGAGACCGAACCCCTCCCCGGAGGCGGTCGCTACCAGCGGAGGACCCACCATGACGAACGACAGCACCGTGTATCCCGTGCAGAAGACCGACGCCGAGTGGCGGGCCGAGCTCGATCCCGACAGGTTCTCCATCCTGCGGAAGGCCGCCACCGAGCGCGCCTGGTCGGGGGCCCTGCTCGACGAGAAGCGTTCGGGTGTCTACACCTGCGCCGCCTGCCACGCGGAGCTGTTCGCGAGCGGCACGAAGTTCGAGTCCGGGTCGGGGTGGCCGAGCTTCTATGAATCGGTGAACCCCGACGCCGTGAAGCTCATCACCGACCGGAGCCTCGGGATGACGCGCACCGAGGTCGTCTGCGCCACCTGCGGTTCGCACCTCGGGCACCTCTTCGACGACGCGTACCAGACGCCCACCGGCGACCGGTACTGCATGAACTCGCTCTCGCTCGAGTTCACCGAGGACGGCGCGGCAGCACCCGAGTCGGCGAAGCCCGAGTCGACGGAGTGACCGCACTCGAGGCGGCCCGCCGGCGGCGGTCGCACTCGAAGGTCACCGCCGAGGCGCCGACCCACGAGCAGCTGCTGCCTCTCGTGTCGGCCGCGGGCGGCGTGGCCGATTACGGGTCGCTGCAGCCCTGGCGCATCATCGAGCTGCGCGGTGACGACCGCGCCGCCCTCGGTCGTGCGCTCGCGGCGGGTGGCGGGCTCCAGGGTCGGGATGCCGAGAAGGTCGCGGCGAAACCGCTCCGCGCCGAGCTGCTGCTCGCGATCGTGGTGTGCACGAAGCGCAGTCACAAGGTGCACGACTGGGAGCAGGAGGCCGCGGCATCCGGTGTCGCCCACCTGCTGAGTCTGCTGCTGGATGAAGCGGGCTGGGGGGTGATGTGGCGTTCCGGGCCGCACACCCGCACCGAACCGGTGAGGCGGATGCATCGGCTCGCCGACGACGAGCGACTGCTCGGCTGGCTCTACGTCGGCGGGCGCCCGGCGGTGTCGAAGGGCGGCGATAAGAAGCTGCCGGATGCGTCGCGGCTGATCGGTCCGCTCGGCGGCGGGTGACGCGGGGGTCGTCAGGCCGGTCGGTATCCCGCGAGGGAGGAGAAACGCGGCCCCCGGCACACATATCTCCTGCTTTCCGTGCGGATCGGACAGAACCTCCTGCCGCGTCGGGCCCCGGATGTCGCGAGCGTCGGCCAGTACGATGGTCGACGTACTCGCCCCCTTAGCTCAGTTGGCCAGAGCACCGCTCTTGTAAAGCGGGGGTCGTCGGTTCGAATCCGACAGGGGGCTCTCTGCGCTCGAGGCTCGCATCCCGGTCTCTGCGTCTCTCATCTGGAGCCTCCTCAGGCTTGACACCACTTTTACTTGACTTGACACCATAGTGGTGTCATTCTGGTGGCATGGACCTCGCACCCCTCATCGCCGACCTGCAGCGTCAGCTTGTGAGCGCCGCCGACAACGGTTCAGATGACACGCGTGCCGTCGCCGAGCGGTTGACGGCGGCGTTGGATGCCGCGACGAGGCTCGTACTGATCGACGCGCTCTCGATGGCGGCGGGCGAGATCACCCGCGAACTCGCTCCGGGATCGGTCGACCTCAGGCTGCGCGGGCGCGAGATCGAGTTCGTGGTGGCGCCGAGCGGGGAGTCCGACTCCGAGGAGGGAGCCGCGACATCCACCGACCTCGACGAGGCGAGCACCTCGCGCACGACCCTTCGCCTGCCGGACGCCCTCAAGGCGAGGGTGGACGACGCCGCCGCGGCCGACGGCCTCTCGGTCAACACCTGGCTCGTGCGCGCGATCGCCGCCGAACTCCAACCCAAGCAGCGGCGATCCGCCCAGCGCAGCGTGCGCACGGGCGACAACTTCGCCGGTTGGGCGCGCTGACCGGTCTGCCCGGCCCGCGAGAGCCCACCGCCACCGAGACACCCTGAGAGCCCCGCCGACCGGTGGGGCCGATCCACCGCGCCCGCACGACAGGGCCGCACGACGAGAGGACCACCAGCATGCCCACCTATCCCACCCCCTCCCCCATCGACCTCGCGCTCGCCGTGCAGGTCGGGTCCATCGAGGTGATCGCGACCGACCGCGACGACACCGTGGTGACCGTGTCGCCGACCAATCCCGAGAAGGCGACCGATCGGCGCGGCGCAGAGGACACCTCCGTCGCATTCGACGGCGGCCGGCTGACGGTCACCGCGCCCAAGCCGAGATTCAGCGTGATCGGCCCCTCCGAATCCATCGACGTGAGGGTCGAGCTGCCCACCGGATCGAGGCTGACCGCCGAGATCGCGGTCGGCGGCGTGCGGTCCCTCGGGCGGCTCGGGGCGACCCGCATCAAGTGCTCCACCGGAGCAGTGGATGTCGGCGACACCGGCGACCTGTGGGTGCGTGCGAGTCACGGCAACGCCACCGCGGCAACGATCGACGGTAGCGCGGAGATCACCGCCGATCACGGGAGGATCCGGATCGGCACTGTCGCCGGCGATGCGATCCTCAAATCGTCCCACGGCGCCATCTCGATCGAGGAGTCGAGAGGCGACGTCGATGCGAGGCTCTCCTACGGCGAGTTCGAGATCCGGAGCGCCCTCGGTTCGGTCTCGGCGAAGCTCTCGTACGGCGGCGTGAGCCTCGGCGAGGTGTCGAGCGGCAGCATCCAGGTCGAGAGCGGCTTCGGCGAGATCGCCGTCGGTGTGCGCGAGGGCGTGCCCGCCTGGCTCGACCTCTCGTCGAAGCAGGGCAGGGTGCGCAACGAGATCGAGGGCAGCAGCGCCCCGGATGCATCGGAGAAGTCCGTCGCCGTGCGTGCCCGCACGGCGTTCGGCGACATCCACGTCCGCCGAGCGCGCTGAAACTGCCCGCTGACCCCATAGACACCGACACCGACACAGACACAGACACAGACACAGAGGAGACCGCCATGACCACACCAGCCATCGACATCCGCGCCCTCCGCAAGCACTACGGCTCCACCGTCGTGCTCGACGGTGTCGACCTCGCCGTGCAGGCCGGCACGGTCACCGCCCTGCTCGGCGCGAACGGCGCGGGCAAGACGACGACGGTGCACATCCTCTCGACGTTGATCAGACCGGACGGCGGCTCGGCGCTCGTCGGCGGGTCCGATGTCGTGACCGACGCCGCCGGAGTGCGCGCGGTGATCGGCCTGACCGGCCAATTCTCGGCCGTCGACGGGCTGCTCACCGGCGAGGAGAACCTCCTTCTCATGGCCAGATTGCGTCATCTCGGCGCGACGGCGGCGAAGGCGAGGGTGTCGGAGTTGCTCGAGCAGTTCGACCTGGTCGAGTCGGCCCGCAAACCTCTCGCCACCTATTCCGGCGGGATGCGCCGGCGGCTCGACCTCGCGATGACCCTCGTGCAGGCGCCGCGCGTGATCTTCCTCGACGAACCCACCACCGGGCTCGACCCGCGCAGCCGCCGCACCATGTGGCAGATCGTGCGCGAACTCGTCGCCGACGGCACGACTGTGCTGCTCACGACGCAGCACCTCGATGAAGCCGACGAGCTCGCCGACCGCGTCGCCGTGCTCGACGGCGGCCGCATCGTCGCGGAGGGTACCCCCGACGACCTCAAACGCTTGGTGCCGGGTGGCCACCTCCGAGTGAGATTCACGGATGTCGCGGCGCTCCACTCCGCATCCAGGCTGCTCGGAGGGTCCTCGAGCGACGAGATCGCTCTCACCCTCACCGTCCCGAGCGACGCCGGTGTCGGCGCGCTGCGCACCACGCTCGACCGCCTCGACTCCGCGGGGATCGACGTCGCCGACCTCAGCATCCATACCCCCGACCTCGACGACGTCTTCTTCGCGCTCACCGGCGCGGGCGCCCGGGCTTCGACCGGGGAACGACCACAGAGCGCAGATCAGAAAGGATCACGACCATGACCGCCGTCACCCTCACCGGACGGGCACCGTCTCACGTGCTCGCCGACTCGATCACGATGCTGCGCCGCAATCTGCTGCACATGGTGCGCTACCCGGGATTGTCGATGTTCACGATCCTCGGCCCGGTGGTGATCCTGCTCGTGGTCGTCTTCGTCTTCGGGGGCACCCTCGGGGCTGGGCTCCCCGGGGTGGGCGGTTCGGCTGGCGGGGGCACCGGGGGCGGAGACTCGGGCGGCAGGGCGGCGTATCTCGCGTATGTCATCCCGGGCATCCTGGCGATCACCATCGCCGGTGCTGCGAGCGGCACGTCGATCACCGTCGCGATGGACATGACGGAGGGCATCACGGCCCGATTCCGCACCATGGCGATCTCCCGCGCGGCCGTGCTCGCCGGCCACGTGCTCGGCAACACCCTGCAGGCACTCGTGGCCGTCGCTCTCGTGCTCGGCGTGGCGCTGCTGGTCGGGTTCCGGCCCACCGCCGGACCGCTGGAGTGGATCGCCGCCGCGGGCGTCGTCACGCTCGTCTCTTTCGCCGTCAACTGGCTCGGTGTCGCGATGGGGATGCAGTCGAAATCCGTCGAGACGGCCAGCAACCTGCCGCTCATCCTCAGCCTGCTGCCGATGCTGGGCTCAGGGTTCGTGCCCACGTCATCCATGCCGGAGTGGTCTCGCTGGTTCGCCCAGAATCAGCCGTTCACGCCGGTCATCGAGACGATCCGCGGGTTGCTGCTCGGCACCCCACTCGCCACGGAACCCCTATTCGCCGTGGGCTGGTGCATCGTGCTCGCGGTGATCGGCGCCGTGTGGGCGATCGCGATCTACGAGCGCAAGTCGGTGCGGCAGGGCTGACCGTTCGACGCTCGCGAGCGGTCACCTGTGCACGTTCGGAAGTGCCGGACGGTGCACGGATGACCAGTCACGGCGGACGGCGTGCATGCAGACCAGTTGCGCTGGCGACGAGCGGCTTGGCTCAGTAGCGCTGCGACCGCGTCATCTCCACGAGGGCGGCGATGATGCCGATGCCGCCGACGACCGTGATCGCAGTGACCACTCCGATGAGAACTTCGATCACGATGACCTCCCTGTTTGCACCATTGTCCCCCGAGCGGAGACCTGACGGCACCGCGGCGGGCGCACCGTGGTCGGTGTCACTCCGGCGGCCGTGGTGGGGATCTGCCTCAGCCCGCCGGCGTCGGTGTGGCGGATGGGGAGGGCGAGGGCGAGGCGGTGCTCTCCTGGAACGCCGCGCCGTCTGCCGCAGCGACGAACTTGGCGAACTCCGTGGCGTCGTCGGGGGCGCCGGTGTAGCGCGCGCCTCCGACGAAGACCGTGGGGGTGCCGAACGAGTTGTCGGCGGGGTTCAGAAGAGCTTCGTCGGAGGTGGCCCTGTCTGTGGCATCCGCGACCCAGTTTTCGAAGCGGATGTCGGTGATGCAGTCCTCGACCGACGACGCGCTCGAGACCCCGGCCGCTTCGGCGATGCCGATCAGGTCGTCGTCGGTGAGACCCTCGGTGTTCTCCTCGGGCTGCCCGGCGAGAAGGAGTGCGCTGAAGTCGAAGAAGTCGTTCGGGGCGTAGTTGGCGACGCAGGCCGCGGCGTTCGCCGACCGCGTGGAGTACCGCGTGCCCTGCGACGCCCTGTCGAGGATCGCGACGGGATGGATCTCCACGGTCGCGATGCCCTCTTCCACGAGCGTCGAGATCTGCTCGGCGTTGGCGGCCTCGAAGTCGCCGCAGATGGGGCACTGGTAGTCGAGCCAGATCTGGATCGGGATGGCGGTGCTGCCCTCGACCGGGGTCGAATCGATCGGGTCCTCACCCGCCTGAAGAGCCGGGGTCGTCTCGGCTTCGAATCCGGTGCCGATGACGATGCCGTCGCTGAGCATGTTGAGCGGCCCGGGGGCCGGCGGCCTGATCGAACTCGTGATCACCACGGTGACGACCGCCACGATGGCGAGGGCCGCCACGATGAGACCGCCCTGAAGAAGGTACTTGTTGCGACGCTCCCGCTTGCGGTGCTGCTCGCGCAGCGCCCGCGCCTTGTCCCTGGCCTCTTCGCGGCGCTGGTTCTTGGACTGTTGATTCCTGGACGGACGGATGTCGCCCGAACCACCGTTGCTCATGGAACCTCAACTCGAATCGACGACAAAACCCGCATCATCGTACCCGCGGAGTCTGGACGGATCTCACCCCAGTCCGGGTCACAGTGCCATAATGAGCAGTGGTGGCCACGGTTGCCCACCGGGGATGATGCGTCCCCCATCCATTCACGAAGGATCGTCCGGCACGTACCTGCCGGTGAAGGAGTTGTTCTGCATGGCATCAGTCACATTCGACAAGGCGACCCGCCTCTACCCGGGCTCGACGAAGCCCGCCGTGGACTCGGTCGACATCCAGGTCGCCGACGGCGAGTTCCTCGTATTGGTCGGCCCGTCGGGCTGCGGCAAGTCGACCACCTTGCGCATGCTCGCCGGCCTCGAAGAGGTCAACGACGGACGCATCTTCATCGGCGACCGCGACGTCACCGACATCCCGCCGAAGGATCGCGATATCGCGATGGTGTTCCAGAATTATGCGCTCTACCCGCACATGACGGTCGCCGAGAATATGGGCTTCGCCCTGAAGATCGCCGGTGTCAACAAGGATGAACGCGCCACCCGCGTGCTCGAGGCTGCCAAGCTGCTCGATCTCGAGCCCTACCTCGGTCGCAAGCCGAAGGCCCTCTCCGGCGGCCAGCGTCAGCGTGTCGCGATGGGCCGCGCGATCGTGCGCCAGCCGCAGGTGTTCCTGATGGACGAGCCGCTCTCGAACCTCGACGCCAAGCTGCGCGTGCAGACCCGCACGCAGATCGCCTCGTTGCAGCGCCGACTCGGAGTCACCACGGTCTACGTCACCCACGACCAGACCGAGGCCCTCACGATGGGCGACCGCATCGCGGTGCTCAAAGACGGCGTGCTGCAGCAGGTCGGCACCCCGCGCGATCTGTACGAACACCCCGAGAACGTCTTCGTGGCCGGCTTCATCGGCTCGCCCGCGATGAACCTGTTCGAAGCGGATGTCGTCGACTCGGGCATCGCGTTCGGCACCACCGTCGCGGCCGTCGACCGCGAGACGTTGAGTTCGGCGTCGGGCAGCCGCGCCACGATCGGCGTGCGTCCGGAAGACCTCACCGTCTCGACCACCGGCCAGGGCCTCCCGGTCGAGGTGGATGTCGTCGAGGAGCTCGGCGCGGACGGCTACCTCTACGGCCACACCGAGGTCAACGGCAACCGCGTCGACATCGTGGCCCGCGTCGACGGTCGCATCCACCCGAACGCCGGCGACAAGGTGTTCATCACCCCCGAGCCGAACCACATCCACGTGTTCGACGCGCAGTCGGGCCTCCGACTGAGCAAGCCCGTCGCCGTCTGACCGGGCCCGCTGACACACCACCGATCGAGCCTGCCGGGATCCCACAGAGGGGTCGCGGCAGGCTCGATCCACGTGGTCGGCCGCGGACACCGGGCTCATTCCCGCACCAGGCCGACTCCCCGCACGAGGAACCACAGGCACCACAGGCATCAGGCACCCAGCGTCAGGATCCCCATGAACGGCTCGCTCAACATCACCTCGGCCATCGTCGATCCGGCGCTGCTCGACCTGCCGTGGAACCGGCCCCTCGACACCTGGCCCGACGACACGATCGCCGCCCTCCCGAAGGGCATCTCGCGCCACCTCGTGCGTTTCGTGCACCTGAGCGGCTACGTCATCGCGATCAAGGAGACCTCGGTCGAGCTGGCCCGTCGCGAATACGAGATGCTGCGCACCCTGCAGAGGCTCGAGATACCCTGCGTCGACCCGATCGCCGTCATCACCAACCGCACGGATGACGACGACGAGGTGCTCGAGGCCGTGCTCATCACCCGGCACCTCAAGTTCTCGCTCCCCTATCGCGCCCTGTACTCGCAGACCCTCCGCCCCGATACCGCGACGCGCCTCGTGGACGCCCTCGCGCTGCTGCTCGTGCGACTGCACATGATCGGCTTCTTCTGGGGCGACGTCTCGCTGTCGAACACCCTCTTCCGGCGCGACGCCGGCGCGTTCTCGGCGTATCTCGTCGACGCCGAGACGGGCCAGTTGTACAGCGGCGGCCTGTCGAACGGGCAGCGGGAGAACGACCTCGAGATCGCGCGGGTCAACATCGCCGGCGAGCTGCTGGACCTCGCCGCGGGTGGTCGCACCGACGAGGCGCTCGATCCCGTGCAGGTCAGCGACGGCATCGTGGCGGCGTACCGCACCCTGTGGTCGGAGCTGACGGGATCGGAGTCGTTCGCGTCATCCGAACGCTGGAGGATCAGCGAGCGGGTCGAGAGGCTCA
>JBEANR010000055.1:0-6681 GCA_041165365.1 Actinomycetota bacterium
AACATCTATGAAGCGGCCGAAGGCAGAATCACGGCGTCGATCGGGCGGCTGGCGTCTCCTCCACGGCAGGGGGCACGATCAGACCGTGGCGGAGGAAACTGCTATCGCGGACGACGAAGCAAGCGATTCTGCGCCAGAGACGGCGCTTGATCCGGTCGAGCCGGCGGCATGGCGCGAATCCCAAGATTCGGCGACCCCACGGGAACCCGACGACGTCGCGGCCGCGGCGACGAACCAGGCCGCTTCCGTTGCCTACGACGCAGCTTCTGCAACGAACGCGCAGCCTTTCCCTTCAGCTCCTGATGATCTGCACGTGGCCGTCTCTGAGAAGGATGGCGCCGCTGAAACCCCATTCACGAGCTTGGCCGGGCCCGACGACGGGCAGTCGGAGCCGAACACCGACAACGAGAGCAGAGATTCTGACAGCAGAGACTTCGAGAGCAGAGATTCTGACAGCGGAGATCTTGATACCAGAAACCTCGAGCGCAAGAACTCTGACACGCAACGGGGTGTCGAACTCGATCCGGCGCCCGCTGTTCCCCTGGATGTCGCTGCGGACACTCCCTTCGCGAGGGAAATCGCCGATCTGACCCGACGTAGGGCCGCTCTGGCGGCGGAACGCCTACCGCTCCCCTCTGCGACCAGGGTCTTCACCGTCGCGAACCAGAAGGGCGGGGTCGGCAAGACGACGACGACGGTCAACCTCGCTGCGGCTCTCGCGCGCGCTGGAGCGCGAGTGCTCGTGATCGACCTCGATCCGCAGGGCAATGCGTCGACAGCCCTCGGGGTGGATCACCGGAGCGAAACACTCAGCGTCT
Organism: Actinomycetota bacterium; assembly: GCA_041165365.1. GTDB lineage: Bacteria > Actinomycetota > Actinomycetes > Actinomycetales > Microbacteriaceae > Marisediminicola. Next base: position 819 of record JBEANR010000055.1, read on the forward strand.
ATGACGTCATCATCGACGATGAGCCGATCGCCGAGGTGATCCAACCGAGCCCCGAGTTCGACGGCCTCTTCTGCGTGCCCGCGACCATCCACCTCGCCGGTGCCGAGATCGAACTGGTGTCACTGGTCGCCCGGGAGCAGCGACTCCGCGGATCGTTGCAGAGATTCCTCGAGCAAACCGACGAGCCGTTCCACTATGTCTTCATCGACTGCCCGCCGTCACTGGGCCTCCTGACGATCAACGCCTTCGTTGCGGCGACCGAGGTGCTGATACCGATCCAGTGCGAGTACTACGCGCTCGAGGGGCTGAGCCAACTGCTCACCAACATCGCCCTCATCGAAAAGCATCTGAACCCCACACTCACGGTCTCGACCATCCTGCTCACGATGTTCGACTCCCGCACGAATCTCGCCAACCAGGTCGCACAGGATGTACGCGATCACTTCCCCGACCAGGTGCTGGCGACCCCGATCCCGCGATCTGTCCGCATCTCGGAGGCTCCGAGCTACGGCCAGACCGTGATCAGCTACGACACGAACTCAGCAGGCGCGCTCTCCTACCGGGAGGCGGCGGGCGAGATGGCACGACGAGGAGCACCGAACTGATGGCAGTGAAACGAACGGGTCTCGGTAGGGGGATCGGGTCTCTGATCCCGACGGTCGACGAGGCGGCCCAGCGGCCTGTCGACGTCTTCTTCCCGACGACGAAAGAATCGAGCGAGACTCTGGTCGCAGTGCCGGGAGCCCGACTCGCCAGCTTGGCACTGCACGACATCCGACCGAATTCCGCACAGCCGCGTGCCGTGTTCCTCGAGGAGGAGCTCGGCGAACTGGTGCATTCGATCAGGGAGTTCGGGGTACTCCAGCCGATCGTGGTGCGGCCCATCGCCGATGCGGCCGAGGGGGAGCCCCACTACGAGCTCGTGATGGGGGAGAGGCGCCTCCGCGCGAGCAAGGCGGCAGGCCTGGACTCCATCCCCGCCGTGGTGAAGAACACCGCGGACGACGCCATGCTGCGGGACGCCCTGCTGGAGAATCTCCATCGTGCCGACCTCAATCCGCTCGAGGAGGCCTCGGCCTACCAGCAGCTGCTCTCCGACTTCGGCATCACGCAGGAGCAGCTGGGGATGCGTATCGGCAGGTCTCGCCCGCAGATCACGAACACCCTCCGGCTGCTCCGACTTCCCGAACCCCTGCAGTCCAAGGTGGCGGCCGGTGTGTTGAGCGCCGGGCACGCTCGGGCGATCCTCTCCGTCGGCGACGTCGAAGCGATGAACCGGCTTGCCACGAAGATCATAAACGAGGATCTATCAGTACGTGCGGCGGAGGCTGCGGCCGCACGTCAGCAGCCTGCGAGACGCCTCGCGCCGACGGCCGGCGGCAAGCAGGGCCAGCTCGACGAGATCGCGGAGAGGCTGGGGGATCGGCTCAGCACCAGGGTCACGGTGACGCTGGGGGCGCGCAAGGGCCAGGTGGTCATCGACTTCGCGACCATCGGTGACCTGAACCGCATTCTCGGTGAGATGGGCGAACCCGGATACGGATGAGGTGGGCGCCGGCGCACTGGGCCCGAGTGTGGTGCGCGTGGCTCACCGCGCGGGTGCGCCGTCGGCGATCGCCGCTCGGGCGAGCGCCTCGTAGACCCACCCGAGGTCATGGCCTGCTGCCTCGAGCGCGAGAGGCAGGAGCGAGGTCTCGGTCAGCCCCGGCAACACGTTCGCCTCGAGGAATTGCGGCTCGCCCGCGGCATCCACGACCAGGTCGACGCGGGACAGATGCCTCAACCCCAGTGCTTCGTGAGCGCGTACCGCTGCCGACGCCGCCCGCGCCGCGACCTCGTCGGCGATACGCGCCGGCGTGAAGAACCTGGTCTCGCCCGCGTTGTAGCGGGCCTCGAAGCTGTAGACCCCGGAGACGGGCTCGATCTCGACTGCGGGCAGGGCGACAGCCCCATCGCCGCTGTCGATGATGCCCACGGCGATCTCGGTGCCGACCACTCGGCGTTCGATGAGCACCACGTCGCCGTAGGTGTAGGCGTCGACCATCGCCCGCGGCAGGTCGGCGGCGTCGGTGACGATCGTGACGCCCTGCGCTGATCCGCCCTGGGCGGGCTTGACCACCACGGGCATGGAGAGCGCGTCGGCGACCGTCTCGAGCACGCTCGCGGTGCCCAGTTCGCGGAAGGTCTCCCGCGGGAGGGTGATCCAGTCCGGAGTCGACACGCCCGCCCGCCGGACGAGCTCCTTCGCCGTCGGCTTGTCCCAGGCGAGACGGGCCGCCGCCGGGGTCGAGCCGACGTAGGGGATGCCGAGGTATCCGAGCAGGGCGCGGAGGGCGCCGTCCTCCCCGCTGGCACCGTGCAGGGCGGGCCAGACGACGTCTGGGCGGTTCTCGACGAGGTAGCCCAGCAACGAGGCATCCGGATCGCGCATCGTGACCGTGATGCCGTGTTCGGCGAGGCTATCGGCCACACGCCGCCCGGAACGCAGGGAGACGTCACGCTCATGGGAGATTCCTCCCGCGAGGACGACGACTCTGGTGGGGGGAGATCCGGTCATGATGATGGCCCGTCGGGTCTGGGAATGATGCGTGCCGGCACCATCTCGGTCAGTGGATGTTCGGTGGTGGCCCGGCTACCTTCTCGGAGCGGGCGCGGGAGTCGGTGTGCTCCGGCGACTGGGCCCTCGGAACGAAGGCGTCGAGGAGTTCGAGCTCGCCGTCGACGACCGTCGCAAGCCGGCGGATCCCCAGCCTGATCGCCTCGGGGGTCGGGTAGCAGAACGACAGCCTGATCTGCCGTCGCCCCCCGCCGTCGGCGAAGAACGCGGTTCCCGGGGTGTACGCCACGAGTTCTTTGACCGCCCGAGGCAGCATCGCCTTGGAGTCGAGAGCGGAGGGGAGGGTGAGCCACACGTAGAACCCGCCGTCCGGCACCGTCCAGGTGAGCTCGGGGAAGTGGTCGTCGAGCGCGCCGAGCATGGCGTCTCTGCGGTCGCGGTAGACACCGCGGAACACCTCGATCTGCCCCTTCCAGTCGGCCGTCGACAGGTACTCCGAGACGACGAACTGGCTGAAGGAGCTCGGCGAGAGGATGGCCGACTCGTTAGCGAGGATGAGCTTCTCGCGAATGGCGTGCGGGGCGAGCATCCAACCGATGCGGAAGCCCGGCGCGAGGGTCTTCGAGAACGAGCCGAGGTAGATCACACCGTCTTCCTCGACGGAGCGCATCGCCTGGGGAGGCGGGCCGTCGAAGTAGAGCAGGCCGTAGGGGTTGTCTTCGAGCACGAGGATGTCGTTCTCACGACAGATCTCGAGGATCTCGATCCTGCGCTGCCAGGTGAGGGTGACTCCTGCGGGGTTGTGGAAGTTCGGAATCGTGTAGAGGAATTTGATCCTCTTGCCCGCGGCCGTCAGCTCGGCGATGCGCTCGCGCAGAGCCTCGGGCACGAGCCCGTCGTCATCGAGGGTCACATGGCTGATCTCGGCCTGGTACGACCTGAACACACCGATCGCCCCGACGTAGCTGGGGGCCTCGGCCAGTACCACGTCACCCGGGTCGATGAAGAGTTTGGTCACGAGGTCGAGACCCTGCTGCGAGCCCGTGGTGACGACGACGTCGTCGACGCCGCCGCGGATGCCCTCCAGCGCCATCACCTCGAGGATGTGCTCGCGCAGGGCCGGGGTGCCCTGTCCGGATCCGTACTGGAGCGCCTGTGGGCCGGACTCGGTCATCACCCTGTCGAAGGAAGCCCTGATGAGGTCGGCAGGAAGCGCCGAGACGAAGGGCATCCCACCGGCGAGGGAGACGACTTCGGGCCGCGAGGCCACCGCGAACAGGGCACGCACCTCGGACGCACTCAGCCCCGCCGCCCTGGCCGCGTAGTGGTGGTACCACGGGTCGAGGTTGGTTCCCGCGGGAGAGGTGGTGCCGTGCGCTGTCATGCGGGCGTCCCGACGTCGGTGGTGGAGGCCCTACAGGAAGTCGGCCAGGTCGGCCTCGAGCGCCCCCTTCGGCTTCGCGCCGATGACCGTCTTGACGACCTCGCCGCCGCGGTACACCTTCATCGCCGGGATCGAGGTGATCTGGTACTTGGCTGCCGTCTGGGGGTTGTCGTCGACATTGAGCTTCACGACGGTGATCTTGTCGGAGTGCTCGGCGGCGATCTGGTCGAGGATCGGGCTCACGGCGCGGCAGGGGCCGCACCACTCAGCCCAGAAGTCGACCAGTATCGTCTTGTCGGAGCCGAGTACCTGGGCCTCGAAGGTCTCATCGGTGACGTCGAGTGCAGTGGACATGTGATTCTCTCTTTCAGTCGGTCGGATGACGCGGATCGCGCGGGTTCGAACGGGCAGGTCAGGCCGGTACGGAGTCGGCGGCGAGCTCGTCGACGACGGCCGCCTCCGTGGACGCAGCCGGCGCCGAGCCCTCGTTCTGCTCGAGGGCGGCGAGGAAGTGCTCCACGTCGAGCGCGGCGACGGTTCCGGATGCCGCGGCCGTGACGGCTTGACGGTAGGTCACGTCGACCACGTCGCCCGCCGCGAAGACCCCGGGGAGGCTCGTGCGGGAGCTGCGTCCGTCGACGGCGATGGTGCCGGCATCCGTCAACTCCAGCTGGCCGTGCACGAGGTGGGTGCGCGGGTCGTTGCCGATAGCGATGAACAGCCCACTCACGTCGACAGAACGTTCGCTGCCGTCGACGGTGTCGCGGAGGCCGACGCCGGTGACGAGCTCGTCACCGTAGATGTGCTCGACGGTCTTGTTGAAGAGGAACTCGATCTTCGGGTTCGCGTGTGCCCGATCCTGCATGATCTTCGACGCGCGCAGGCTGTCCGAGCGGTGGATGACGTAGACCTTCTCGGCGAACCTGGTGAGGAAGGTCGCCTCCTCCATCGCCGAGTCGCCGCCGCCGACGACAGCGATCGTCTTCTGACGGAAGAAGAAGCCGTCGCAGGTGGCGCACCATGAGACGCCGTGCCCGCTGAGCCTGGTCTCGTCGTCGAGGCCGAGTTTGCGGTAGGCGGAGCCCGTCGCGTAGATGACCGACCTGGCCTCATGCACTTCTCCGTTGCCGAGGGTGACTGACTTCACGTCGCCCCGGAGAGAGACCGATTCGACGTCGTCGAGCACGACCTCGGTGCCGAACCTCTCGGCCTGAGCCTGCATGTTCATCATGAGTTCCGGTCCCATGACGCCCTCCGGGAAGCCGGGGAAGTTCTCGACCTCGGTGGTCTTCATCAGCTCGCCGCCGGCCTCGACCGAGCTGGCGATCAGTAGCGGTGCGAGGTTCGCCCTCGCCGCGTAGATGGCCGCGGTGTAGCCTGCCGGACCCGATCCGATGATGATGACCTGACGCACGGGACGGTACTCCAATGGTGTGGCGGATGGATGTTCGCGGGGGAACCGAACGAGGTCTCCCGGACGCTCAGGAGGTGGAACACATCCTATTCGCGGGCTATTCCACGGGGCGTGGCGAGGATGCCGCGCACCTGCCCTTCAGCACGCTTCAACCGCTTGAGGATCGCCTCTTTGTCGTCGACGTAGCCGACCATGACCGCCTCCTCATACCCCACTGGGGTATTCAGCATACATCCCACTCGGCGGTGACACACGCTGCCGCCCGTCGACACAGACCGATCTCCGCTCGCAGAGCGGTGCCGATGACCGCTCAGCCGCGGCGGAGTCTCGCGCGAACGGACTCGACCGTGCCGGAGGCCTCGGGGTTGCGCACGAGCAGCAGCACCGCGAGGTAGACGAGCCCCATGCCGAGGCCGATGAGCGCCATCGAGATCATCGAGGCCGGCACGCCCGACTGGGCGAAGCCGTCTGCCCTGGCGCCACCGACCGCGCCGAGCAGGCCGATGCC
>JBEANR010000056.1:0-7550 GCA_041165365.1 Actinomycetota bacterium
GACGGCATCGGCGTCATCGACGAGGACGCCTGGGCGCAGACCGTCGAGGTGGCCAGCACCGCGAAGAACCTCGAGGGTTCCACCGTCATCACCACGGATCCGCCCGAGTCGGCGTACACGAACGAGTACATCGAGCAGGCTCTGGATGAACTCGCGGACGAAGGGCTCGACACGACCGGCGAATCCTTCACGCCGATTGAGGTGACCCTGAACGAGGGCGGCAGGTAGCACCGCACCTGGACCTTCTACGTTGAGCGGCGGGAGAAACCCCGTTGCGGCGGGAGATATGACTCCCGCCGCGACGGGGTTTCTCCCGCCGCTCAGCGTTTGAACCCGGACGGCGAGACGCCCCTGAGTCCATCTCGAGGGAAGCAGGTCGTGAAACTGGCGGGTCCTGGTCACCACACGAGGAGGCCCCCGTCTCAGATGACGGCCTCAAGCGAGTCTCTGATGCCGGCCCTCAAGCTCCCATGGCAATTTACGACCAACTTCGACGTGGTGCCCATGGTCGATCCTGTTTCAGAGGATGGGCTCAGGGCACTTCTGCGAGGCCGACACCTGGTCTTCAGCTTCAAGGTAGTTGTACGGATACCAGGTGTCGCTGGAGCCCGAAGACTGCAGGACCTGTTCAACCCAGGCCTGCTTTGTAGGAGGGTCTGGAATGTCGAACCCCAGCGCTTCGAGACAATCAGAAGTTGAGACTTGTTGGTCGTACAGAGCGGAGACCGCCGATTCGGTGAGCTTGGGTTGCGTCCCAAGTTTCTCTTCCGAGTCCGAGTAGCATTGCGTCCGTTGCGCTTGATACTGAGCCTCTTGATCGACAGAGTACGTGACCTCAAAAGCCCCATCCGCTGTCCTCGTGACCTCCCAACCCTGCCCTTCGAGACAGTCGGCCACGTAGTCGGCCTGCTGCACCCCGAACGATTTCGGACTGCTCGTCGGTTGGGGGAGTGGTTGAGGAGACCCACTGCAACCCGCCAGGATAACAATGGTCATGGCCCCCGAGATCGCTACGACCCCCCAGGTGCCTAACTTATGCAAGAAGCGTAGCTCCCGACATAAGTTCCAGAGACGGAAGTACTCCACGACGCGGACAGGAATCCCCAGCTGCTATAGCGGCTCACATTCGTGCCCTTGGAAGGGAATTCACGAGACGCCCGCTCGTTCGTTCCCAGACGATTCTGCACGTGGGTCTGCACCCCCGTTCCGCGGCTGTATGTCTGCACAGACCTCGGAGACGAGCAATATGCGGTGCCCGAGTTTGATCCGGCTGCCTGTGCGGCCGTTGGAACGAGGAGAAGAGCGCCAGCGATCGAAATAGCAGCGATGAATGCGGTTGCTCGGGGGCCGCTGACCTGAGATACCCGAAAATGTACATAACATCACCTTTGATAGTCGAACGGAAACGTTAGATTTCATCGGGTGTTGGAAGCACGCGCCGTTTTCTTTTGGCTGTCAATTATCAGTTGCCATAAGTTCGAGAACCCGTGCTCTCGATGTTGTTCACCGGCATCACACCGGGTTGCTCGCGGGCGTCGATGAGCGCCAACAGCCTGCGACGGTGTTGAGGTTGCTGCCACCGACCGAGACACTCACGGCACTCGGAGTTCGGTGAGTGGGTCGCGACGTGCGGCGGCGAGCGCGGGGATGATCGCGGCGATGACGCTGACGGCTGTGGCGAGGATGCAGACGGAGACGATGAAGTCGATGCCGGGGAGGGGGTCGCCGCTCGCAGTGAGACCGATGGTGGCTCCGATGCTGCCGAGGAGTGTTCCCACACTCGCGAGGGCTGCGACCTGCACGAGCAGCAATCCGATGATGAGACCTTGCGAGGCGCCGAGGGCTCGGCGGCGTCCGAAGTCTTTGCGGCGCAGCATCACGAGCCCGTAGAGGATCGCGGCGACGAGGAGGGCGGTGATGGCGAAGACGATGATGACGAGGTTGCGGCCGAAGCTGCCGAGTTGTCCCTCGATCAGCGCCCGAAGCGCGGCGAGCTGTTCGCTGGTGCTGAGTTTCACCTTGGTGGGGTCGTCGACGGCGAGCACCGATTGCACAGCTTGCGACACGGGTGCGACGAGGTCGGGTCGGGATGCGACGACGACGAGCACACTGACCGGGGCGGGTGCTGCGGCATCGTGTGGCACGGCATCCTGCGGCACGGCATCCTGTGGCACGACATTCTGCGGCACGACGATGAGCGGTTCGAGGAATCGGAGGTAGTCGGGGGTGGTGAGGCTGCCGGCGACGGCGTAGTCGTCACCGGGTCCGGTGATGACCCCCCCGATCGAATCGGGCATGCCCAACTGTTCGAGGCTCACGGTGCTCGCCCAGGCGGTGCGGTTCACGACTGGTTGCACTGCCGGAATACCGAGCTGCTGCAGATCTGTGCCCCAGGCGAGGCGTATGGGCACTTTCGTTCCGTCGGGCACGGCGGCGTTGGTGGCGTCTGTAGCTGGGCCGAAGGCGCCGGCCCACTCGATACCGTCGAGGTTCGCCAGGCGGTCGAGCACGCTGGCGTCGAGGCCCGCGTCGGCTTCGGCGCGGATCACGATCGAGCGGGTTCCCGCAGAATCGATCGACCCGAGCACTGATTGCTCGGCGCCGACCGTGCGTCCGGTGGTCAGCAGAACGGTGGCGCACATTCCGGCGACGATCACGATGGTGACGACGGATGCCACGGGCTGAGCCCACGCGGTCGCCAGACTCTCGCGCACGAGCGCCATCATCCGTCTGAGCGGGTTCACAATTCGATCCGTCGGTCGCAGCGCGCGACGAGCGCAGGATCGTGGGTGACGATGATCACCGCGGCCCCCGAGTGCGCCTGAGCGTGGAAGGCATCGACGACGATGTCTGCGGAGGCCGGGTCCAGGTTGCCGGTGGGTTCATCGGCGAGGAGAATTCGTGGATCGTTCACCAGCGCCCGGCAGAGGGCGATACGTTGCGCTTGTCCGCCCGAGACCTGCCCGGGCTTTGCACTCGCCCGCAACTCCACCCCGAATTGCGACATCAGTTCGCGCGCGCGCGCCTGAGTGGCGCGGAGTGGCTCCCCTCGATAGAGCGCGGTCTCGGTGACGTTGTCGAGCACCGTGCGCGTGGCATCCAACGCGGCATCCTGAAAGACGAAACCGAATCGGGCGGCGCGAAGGTGCGCTCGTCTCGCATCCGACAGATGCGCCGCATCCGTTCCGTCGAGGAGGACATCACCCGATTGCGGCTTCAACATCAACCCGAGCAGGTAGAGCAAAGTCGATTTTCCCCGACCGGAGGGCCCCGTGATCGCGACCACTTCGCCGGCATCGAAGCTCGCCGACCACTCATCGAGGATGGGGCTTGCCGAGTCGTAGCCGAAGCTGAGCCCCCTCGCGCGGAGCATGATCAGCCCGCGGACGCGGGCACGCGTACCCGCGTGCCTGACGCCACACCGTCGATGACCGACATCCCGCGAGCGCTGGTCACGACGGTGACCTCGGTCTCGACCCCGGCGTCGTCGATCACGGAGAGGGTGCCGTCTGCTCTGCTGAGAAGCGCCGCGCTCGGCACGGTGAGCCCGGTCACCGCTTCGACGGTGACGATGCGAGAAGACAACAGCGACTTCTCCGTGACAGGGATCGACCCACACGCATCCCCGCAGATGGTCGCTCCATCCTTGCCCGCGAGGACCGCGGTGATCGCCTGATTCTCGTCCGTCGTCTGATCGACGACGAATCCCTCCCAGGTTTCCGCGGCTGGACCGGTGATCTCCACCCGCGTTCCGGCCGGCATGAGGGCCGCTTGCGTGTCGGTCACCGGCACCGTGAACAGAGGCGACGGTGGCAGTCCGGTGACGACCGACTCTCCGCCGGAGAGTGACGCTCCCCGCTTGATGATCGTCTGATCCAGAGCAACCCGGGTCGGCAGGCTCGGGACGAAGACGACATCCCCCGCTTGAACGGTTCCGTCGACAGCGATGCCGAGGCTCTTCTGCCACGATTTCACCGCTGCCGTCAGTCGTTGACCGAACACACCGTCGGCTGGGCCCTTGTAGAGACCCAGGGTGCTGAGCAGGTTCTGCAACTGCGCGACATCCGCTCCCTTCATCCCCTGCGTCAGCGACTGGAATGCCGGGATGTCTCCCTGACCGATCAGCACCGGTCGCAGATTCACCGTATAGAGGACGGCTCCAGCGGCTAGCTCCTGGCCCGGGGACACCGCGATCGAGGTGACGGTGCCGGCGGCGAGATTCGACCCGACGGGAATCGGCGACCATTCGGCGACAGTGTTGAGGTTGATGCTGGAACCGACCTCGCCCTCGACCACCTCAACGTAGGTGTAGGCAGTCGACTCGAGAACATCCCGAGGCGGGGTGAGCGCGACAGACGCCGCCCAGCCGACCACAGCCCCCATCAGGACGGCGATCGCGACTACGGCCATCCACCTCGTCCATCGAGCCCGATCAGCCCGCACGATCCCGCCCGACGCTCGTGCTACCACGACTGGCCCGTCTCGCGGCAGGCGCCGCCGCGGTTCATCCTCGGTGCCTTGGCCGCCATGATGCTCCGCCCTCTCGATGTCGACGCGAGACCTTCGAGCGCCCTCGGCAGACGGACGCGCCTAAACCCCATTGTGTCGGAGAGCGAGTCGTAGCGGGATCGAGTGTGAAGATGTTCCCAGCCCACATCCCTGACGAGGAGGACCAGTGACCTCCGGCCACATTTCACGCCCCTATCTGGTCGCGGTGTCAGGGGCAATTCTGCTCGGGATCGCGGGATGCGCGCCAGCCGAACCGAGCGTGGTCTCCGCTTCGGAGGATTCAGTGGTCCGCGCATACCCAGAAGCACCACTTCTCGATCGCATGGTGACGTGCATGGAGGACGCGGGATGGGAGGTCCAAGTCGATTGGCAAGGTGGATTCAGCGGGCCCGAGATGAGTTCTGATTCTGCGGCGCAATGGACCGATGCGTCAGATGCTTGCGCCGACGAGGTTGGCTACTTCGACGTTGCTCTGAACGACTCGCAGCTTGCCGAACTGTACGAGCAGGAGGTCGACGAACATGACTGCCTCATCGCGCTGGGGCAACCATCTGACGAACCGCCGTCGGCCCAAACCTACGTCGAGTCCTACCAGTCGGCGACGCAGTATTTCGCCATCGCGAAAGTGCTCGCGTTGCAACTCCCTGACTCGCAGACGAAGAAGATCACGCAGGAGTGTGCCCCTCCGACCTGGTTTTTGAACGTCTCGGGCATGTGAGCTCAATTCGCCTCGGGCATCGTGGGCGTTTACGCCCGACTGCGCGCTCTGCCATCCCGCACGTTTAATGGAGGCGGCCCATGGTTTGGTCGGCGCCAGGCCCGTCGTCCTCCTCGAGAGCGCGTATTTGCGCCGAGAGTGGTTGAAGCACGGGCGGCGTTTCTCTCGCGGTGGCCGGTATCTCCCGCGGCTCAGCCGCAGTGGCCGCCGAATTGCACGATGACGACTCGCGCACCCGAACACGGACCCGGCATCGTGGGCATTTGTGCCCAACTCGGCGCTTCGGGGGTCGGAATGCTTGCCGTGCGCACCGGCGTGTGGTCGGGTGGGCGGGTTCGTTTCCATGGCGCGGAAGCAGGATGGGGGTCGTGCCACCTCGACCAGGACGGTGAGCATGACCACCACGAAGACCGCACCGGCGCCTCCGGCATCCGACTACCGACTCGCGCGACTCGATGATTCCGTCACCGCGAGATCGGTCGTGCTCGTGCTCGTCGCAGCGGTCGCGGCGGTGCTCGTGTACATGAGCATCCTCAACTTCATCAGTCGGCGCACGGAGATCGTGCCGTCGTTCATCCGATCGACGCTGCCGCTTCTCGGCGAGACTGTCGGGCCCGCCGTCGCCTTTCTGGTCGTGGACCTCTGTCTCGTCGGGCTGTTTCTCGCGCTGCTCCTGATCCCGCTCGCGATCCTCGGTCGGGTACGCCTCGTGGCGTCGATCTTCACCGTGAGGTGGGTGTGGTCGACCGTGCTGAGCTGCCTGCTCGTGTGGGTGCTGCTGCAGATCGTCGGAGTCGCGGTGGCGGTGGCGAGCGGGTCTTTCGGCGTCAATGCGACGTGGCTGGAGATGGGTCCGTTGATCGGGCCGATCCAGAGCGGCCTCGACACGATCATGGCGAACTCGTTCCCCGAGGAGACGGTCTCGCGGGCCATCGTGCTGGGGCTTGCGTTCGAGCTCTTCCGCCGTCGCCTCCGGATGGGCGGCGCGCTCGCCGGGGCCTTCGGTCTGTCGCTCGTCACGTTCGCCGTCGGGCACATCCCGATCGCGATCTTCGACGGGCGCGACATCCTCGGAACGATGCTCGCCTCCGTGCCGGCGGGGATCACGTATGGGCTCCTCTTCGTGATCACGCGCAACATCTACCTCCTGATCGTGGTGCACGGCATCGGCAACGCGACGATCGCCGAGCGATTCTGGATCGCAGACGGCGTGGCGATCCCCGAGATGATCACTTACCTCGTGCTCCTGGTCGTCGGACTCGTCGCCGCGCTACCGCTGCTCATCGCGCGGCGTCGCGACCAGCGGCGGGCGGATCTCGACGGTGCTGATCTCCATGGTGCGGATGTCGACGGCGCCAGGCCTGACCACCGCCCCGCCTGACCACCGCCGCTGCCGCCCAGATCGGCCCGCTCTCACTATCCCGCGTCCCCCGACTGCGGCGGGCACGGTTCACCCGGCGCGGGGGCGAGCTCCCAGTGCCACATCTCGTTCGAGAACGGCTGGCAGAGGGAGAACCTGTCGCCGTGCTGTTGCAGCCAGCTCATCGCATCTGTCGGTCCGATGTCGACGGCCTCCCCGCTCACGTGGTGGGAGTCCTCCGGGGTCGAGACGTGCCGCTCCGCTTCTGACGCACTGCCGTACTCGTCGACCGCGTCATCGAAGAGCGACTGCTGATAGTCGGCGCTGCGCCATCCGCTCTCCACGAAGAACTCGAAGCCGTCGGCCTCGGCGGCCTGGGCGGCCTCGCGCACCGCATCCAGCAGATCGGGGTCGAGCTTCGAGATCGCGGGAACGTCATCGAAGGGGGAGAGCGGATGCCCGGCGGGCACCACCCCGTCGTCAGCGTCGAGTGCGCGCCCGGACCCCGGCGCCGAGGCCCCCTGGCCGGGAAGGGATATGGCGCACGCCCCGACCCCGAGCAGGATCGCCAGGACCACGAGGCCCGAAGCCACGGATCGGGTCGAGCGGCTGCCAGACATGCGCACGTTCCTTTCCGATCTCGGCACCGGGTGCGGAAGGTACCCTGTCTGGCCATCGTGGCCGCGGGCCCGTATCACCGCCGTATGAGGTTTCGCGAGCGCCCGAACAACGCCCCGCGCGATGGACTCGTCCCGCGGGTTCGACAGGGCCGCGCACGAAACAGGGCAGCCCGATACGCCCAACTCGACGGAGTCCGACGCGGCGTGCCGCGCCTACGAACTCGAGCTCGCCCGGTGCTTTCGCGACCAGGGCTTCGACGTGGCGGACCCGCCCCGGACGCGGCTACGACCTTCCCGATCCCACCCTCGAGACGCCGGCGTTCGTTCCGGCGGAGGTCAGCGC
>JBEANR010000057.1:0-5818 GCA_041165365.1 Actinomycetota bacterium
TGGGGATACCACCGCGCGGGAGCCAGTCCGAGCTCCGCCGACGCGGTGCCCCGCTCAGTGTCGGGTGGGGGAAGAGCGAGCCCGAGTCGCCGCGCGACAACGTCGAGACCGGGACCTGGACGCACCCCGACCGCAATTCTCCCGTCGGCGACCAGTCCCAGGTCGGCACGCTCAACATCGGCGCGCCACACGGGAGACGACCGTTTGTCAGTAGGGGACGCCTCCGAGAGCGTCGACCGTGTTATCCGCCGCGGGCGCGGTGCGGGAAGCCGACGCATCCACGGTTCGTCGATGGGCGTGTCATCAAGGTCTCGCTGAGCAAGGTGGTCCACAATCGCGCGCCACCAACTTGAGCTCCACGGTTGGTCGGCCGAGGACGGGTCATGCAACGCGAGCGCACTCGCTCCGGAACCGTACCGCTGGAACGCCAGGGCGACCTCGCCCTCGTCGGTGACGAGTGCCGTTTCTCCGCCTGCCCTCGGCCGCCAGAGATCGGTGAACAGTGCTCCGTAAGCCGCTGGCCGGCCACCTCGAGTGATCCGGGACGGAACATCGGCACGCGTTGCGAGAGGATGTCTTGGCTCCGCGACGACGGCTACCGATGATGCAATCGGCGGCGCTCCCATCGGGCCCCTCGGGCCTGAGGTCATCGCCGAGGACCGGCGAGTCGGAACACCGGGGAGGAGGGGGTGGCACTCCCCGTCCCCGGTGAACACAGTCGGTGCGACAGAGAGGAGGCGCCCGCCGCTCGCTACCCACGGTTCGAGTTCCCATGCGCTTGCCACCGCCGTGCTGTCGAAACGCGCCCAGTCCTGCGCGAGGATCACGATGTCGATGGCCGCGGCGCGGTCCGCGCAGGACTGTGCAGAAAGGGTTTCCGGAGCGCGTTGAACCTCGAGCCCCGACTCGCGGAGCGCACCTGCGAGCCCCCTCGCTCCGGGTCGGTCCCCGACCAGCAGAAGCCGGAGCGGTTCAGCTTCAATCACGTCGTGAGCCACCGCGGGCGTGCGAACGTCGTCATGAGATCAGGCTAGTTCAGGCGCCCGGATCGGATTCCGGACGAGAAGCTCGTTTCTCCCGTTCCCTTAGGTAGGTCGAGGGAACGCCGAGATGTCGCCCTCACCGCCGGGTGGGACTGCTGCACGGGTGGGTGACAGGTTGTAGTCACGCCGCGAGTGCGGCGGTCGTGTTCATGATGACCTCGAACTCAACGGGCGTCAGACGTCCGAGGCGCCGTTGGCGGCGGCGATGGTAGGTGCGCTCGATCCAGGTCACGATCGCGATGCGCAGCTGTTCGCGGGTGGTCCAGGAGCGGCGGTCGAGGACGTTCTTCTGGAGCAACGCGAAGAAGCTTTCCATCGCCGCGTTGTCCCCGCTGGAGCCGACTCTGCCCATAGATCCGACCATGCGGTGACGGGTTAGAGCGCGCAGGAACTTCCTGCATGCCTACCGGACCAGGGGGACCAGAGGGGGACCAGCGAGAATGACGTTCGGAAACAATAGATCCCTGATGAAAATTGCTTCTCATCGGGGATTTTCTGTCGGGCTGACAGGATTTGAACCTGCGACCCCTTGACCCCCAGTCAAGTGCGCTACCAAGCTGCGCCACAGCCCGTGACTTGCGCGGGAGTGTCACTCCGACGCCGATCACACAGCCTACCCGTTCGCGGCGCACGTGGTCGCCGCAGGCCCAGCTGAATGCGCCACACAGGCCTGCCGGAGAGGATGGGGCGTCCGCGACATCCACCACTCCCCGAGGAGCCCTTCGTGAGCACCCCCTACGACATCATCGCCGCCGTTCCGAGCTTCACCCTCACCAGCACGGACCTCATCGACGGCGCCCCGCTGAGTCATGCCCAGGTGAGCGGCATCATGGGGCCCGGCGGCGACGACGCCAGCCCGCAGTTGAGCTGGAGCGGATTCCCCCCGCAGACCAAGAGCTTCGCCATCACCGTCTTCGACCCCGACGCCCCCACCGCATCCGGTTTCTGGCACTGGGCGGTCATCGACGTGCCCGTCACGACGACCACGCTCGAGACCGGCGCCGGGGATGACTCCGGCTCCGGCCTGCCGCAGGGAGCGGTACAACTTCGCAACGATGCGGGTACCGCCCGCTATATCGGCGCCGCCCCGCCCGCGGGCCACGGCCCGCACCGGTACTACGTCGCCGTGCACGCCGTCGACGTCGACAGCCTCGGGATCGACGACACCGCTGCCCCCGGCTACCTGGGCTTCAACCTCTTCAGTCACACCCTCGCCCGCGCGGTCGTCATGGGCACGTTCGAGGTCGAGTAGGCGTTAGCGGCCGACCTCCGGGGTCTCGCGCTCGACCGGCGAAGGCCCAGCCGCACCTACACTGAGCCCACCGTCCTTCGTCGAAGCAGGAGCCGCCATGACCGCCACCGAGCCCCGTCACCGCGTCCCCGAGGGTGCCGAGAGCGCCAGCGATGCCGAGAATGCGGAGGGCGCTCACGATGCAGACGGCGCCGAGGACGCCGGACAGCCGTCGACAGCATCGATCGACCGGGCTCTCGACGAGTTGCAGCGCGGCGAGCGCGCCTGGGCCCGGATGACGCTGTCCGGGCGCATCCGCGTGCTCCGCGAACTCGCAGACTCGGTACACCTCGCGGCACCGCTCTGGGTCGAGACCGCGGCGCGCATCAAGGGTCTCGAGCCGGATGCCCACTACATCGGCGAGGAGTGGATCTCGGGACCCTACGCCCTTCTCGACGCGCTCGATGCGCTCACGACGACACTCGCGGCGATAGCCCGCGGTGCGAGCCCGATCGAGCACGCCGCCTTCGGCACAGCACCCGGGGGCAGGGTGACCGTGCCCGTGCTGCCGAGGACCGCGCTCCAGGGGGTGCTCTTCCACGGGTTCCGCGCCGACGTCTGGCTCGAACCCGGCGTCACCGCCTCCGAGGCGGCTGCGGCCGCGGGGCTCGGTCAGCTCATTCCCACCGAGACCGGCGGCGTGGGCCTCGTGCTCGGTGCGGGCAACATCACCTCGATCCCCCCGCTCGACGTGCTCACCGAGCTGTTCGCGCACAACCGGGTCGCCGTGCTCAAACTGAATCCGGTCATGGATGACCTCCTGCCGGTGTACCAGGCGGCGCTGTCGCCCCTCATCGCCCGGGGCCTCTTGCGCATCGTCACGGGCGGCAGCGCGATCGGTACGACACTCGCCCACCACCCTTCGGTGTCGCACGTGCACATCACCGGCAGCGCCGCCACCCACGACGCGATCGTTTGGGGAACAGGAGAGGACGCCGCCGATCACCGCGCGGCGGGCACCCCGCTGCTGCAGGCGCCGATCACGAGTGAACTCGGTGGGGTCGGGCCCATCATCGTCGTGCCCGGGCGCTGGTCGGCCGCCGACCTGCAGTATCAGGCCGAGCACGTCGTCACCCAACGCCTGCACAACAGCGGGTACAACTGCATCGCCGGGCAGGTGCTCGTGCTCAGCCGGGACTGGCCACAGCGGCAACGGTTCGTCGACGAGGTGCGGGCCGCCCTCGCGAGAACCCCGGCGCGCACCCCGTGGTACCCGGGCAGCGAGCAGCGCTCGGCTGCGGCATCCGCTCGCTATCCGCAGGCCGAGGAGACCGACGGCCGACTTCTCATCGAGGTCGACAGCGACGACTCCGAATCCATGCTGCAGACGGAATACTTCGCTCCTGTTCTCGGCATCGTCGATCTGCCCGGCGAGGGTCAGGCCTTCCTCGATGCTGCGGTGGATGCCGCGAACACCGACTTCGCGGGCACGCTCGGCGTCAACATCTTCATCGCGCCGCCCGAACTCGAGCACCTCGGCGATGGGTTCGAGCAGGCCATCGCCCGGCTGCGGTACGGAACCATAGCGATCAACACCTGGACCGCAGTCGGCTTCCTCACCGCCGCTGCACCGTGGGGTGCCTATCCCGGCCACACCCTCGACGACGTGCAGAGCGGCATCGGTGTCGTGCACAACGCACTGCTGCTCGACCGGGTCGAACGCACGGTGGTGCGGGGTCCGTTCCGGCCGTTCCCGCGGTCGGTGCTGCACGGGGAGTTCGCCCTGTTCCCGAAGCCGCCGTGGTTCGTCACGGCACGATCCGCCGCTCTCACCGGTCGCCGTCTCACCGATTTCGCCGCACGACCGTCGTGGTTCGGGCTGCCCGCCGTGTTCGCCGCCGCGTTCAGAGCCTGAGCCGTGCCGAGGCTGTCCGGAGCGAAGCCCGGCCGAGCGGGCGCGGTGCACGACTATGTGATCGTCGGCGGCGGGTCGGCGGGACTCGCGCTCGCCGCGCGCCTGACCGAGAGCGCGGACACGACGGTGCTCCTGCTCGAGGCGGGCGGGGAGGACGCCGCGCCCGGCATCCACGTTCCGGCCGCGTTCTCGACCCTCTTCAGGTCTGAGTTCGACTGGAACTACGACACCGTGCCGCAGCCGAATCTGGGCGGTCGCACGGTCTACTGGCCCCGCGGAAAAGTGCTCGGCGGCTCGTCGTCGACCAACGCGATGATGTGGGTGCGCGGGTTCGCCGCCGACTACGACGCGTGGGCGGATGCCGCCGGTGCCGACTGGTCGTACTCGGCGTTGCTGCCCTACTTCCGCCGGGTCGAGCGGGTGTCCGGCGCCACGGACCCCGACCACGGCACAACGGGCGCGGTGAACATCGAGGCCCAGCGGAGTCCGCGCGGTCTCACCGACGCCTTCCTCCGAGCAGCAGGCGAGGTGGGAATCGCGCGGGTCGAAGCCAACTCGGTCGGGCGCGAGGGTGCGAGCGAAACGATGGTGACGCAGCGTCGTGGTCGACGGGAGAGCACCGTCGACGCGTACCTCACGCCGGCCCGGCGCAGGTCGAACCTGACGGTGCTCACCGGCGCCCGGGCGACGAGGGTGGTCATCGAGGGCACCAGGGCGACCGGCGTCGAGTATCTGCGCGCGGGAGTGGTGCACACCGCCGTCGTCGGTCGCGAGGTGGTGCTCTGCGGGGGTGCCGTGAACACCCCGCACCTGCTGGCGCTCTCGGGCATCGGCGACCGCTCCGAATTGACCTCCCATGGCATCCCCGTGGTCGCACACTCCCCCGAGGTCGGACGCAACCTGCGTGACCACCTGCTCTCCGGCCTCATCGTCGAGACGCCGGGCGGCACCCTCCTCACCGCGAGGAGCGCCTCGCAGGTCGTCGACTACCTCCTGCGTCGCAGAGGGATGCTGACCTCCAACGTCGCGGAGGCCTACGGCTTCGTGCGCACCGACCCCGCGCTCGCCCTCCCCGACATCGAGCTGATCTTCGCGCCGGTCGAGTTCGGCGACGAGGGTCTCAGACCACCCACGAGTCACGCGGTCACGGTCGGCGCGATCCTGCTCGCACCCGACAGCCACGGGGTGGTGTCGCTCGCGTCATCCGACCCGCTCGCGGCTCCGCTCATCGACCCGCGCTACCTCAGCGACCCCGCCGGGCGTGATCGCGCCACTCTCGTCGCAGGGCTCGAGATCGTGCACGCCATCCTCGCGGCCCCCGCGCTGCGGTCGCGCACGACGGGGCACTTCCTCACGCCGGCCGACACGGATGACCTGGCTCCTCGTGAGCGCGCCGAGGTCGCGATCGACCGGCACGCGCAGACGCTGTACCACCCCGTCGGCACCGCACGGATGGGGCACGATGCCGCCTCGGTCGTCGACCCGCAGCTCAGAGTGCGGGGGGTGAACGGATTGCGCGTGGCCGACGCGTCGGTGATGCCGACGATCATCCGCGGCCACACGAACGCCCCGTCGATCGTCATCGGAGAGAAGGCGGCGGACCTTCTGCGCGCCGACCGGTGACTGCTC
>JBEANR010000058.1:0-5072 GCA_041165365.1 Actinomycetota bacterium
CGGGCATCCTGGCGTGCAGCCGCGTGAAGAACTCGTCGCCGGAGTGGTGGGAGATGACGATCGCACCGTCGACGTTGCCCCCGAGGAGGTAGCGCATCGTCTTCGCCGAGGGGGCGGAGGGGCTCGCGAGCTGCAGCGTGAGCACGTAGTCGCTGTCGTCGAGTTCGTGGGAGATGCCCTGCACGATCGCCGCGAAGAAGGGGTCGCCGAAGAACCGGGTGGTGTCCTCGGGCACGATCAGCGCGATCGCCATCGTCTGACTGTTGGCGAGAGACCTCGCCGCCCGATTGGGCACGTAGCCCATGGTCTCGATCGCCTCGCGCACGAGGGCTGCGACATCTTGCCTCACCAACGGCGAGCCGTTGACCACGCGCGACACCGTCGACCGGGAGACGCCGACGGCCGACGCGACGGCTTCGAGCGTCGGGGCCCGGCCGGGAGTACCGGCCTCGGGGCTGACGGTCACAGAACCCTGTCGCGGATCATGCGGCCCAGATCGATCGCGCTGTCTTTCAGTGTTCGGCGTTGTGTGTCGTAGTCGACCCTCACGATGCCGAACCGTTTCTCGTAGCCCCACGCCCACTCGAAGTTGTCGAGCAGAGACCAGTAGAAGTATCCACCGACCGGCACCCCGTCGTCGATCGCGTCGAGGACAGCCGACAGGTGGGCGCGGACGAAATCCACCCTGTCGGCGTCGTGCACGGAGCCGTCCGGGTCGACCACGTCGTCGTAGGCCGCGCCGTTCTCGGTGATCACGAGCGCGACGCCCGCCCCCGAGGTGTAGTCGTCGTGCACCCGGCGGAGCAGGCGGGTGAGGCCCTCCGGCTGCACCTCCCAGTCCATCGCGGTGAGCGGCAGGTCGCGCAGATGCCAGAACACGCCCTCCGCCGCCGGGAACGGGGAGCGCTTCTCGCGTTCGGATGGCGCGGCCGTCGTCATCGGACTGGGGCTCGGTCGTGCTCCGACGAGATCGCCGTGGTAGTAGTTGATGCCGAGTGAATCGATCGGCGACGAGATGGTGGCCAGATCGCCCGGGCGGACGTGCCTGTCGAGTCCGAGTCCCGCGATGTCGGCGAGCACATCGGCCGGGTACTCCCCGCGGAAGATCGGGTCGAGGAAGAATCTGTTGAACTGACCGTCGATCCGTCGCGCGGCGTCGAGGTCGGCAGCATCCGTCCCATCCACCGGGTCCGCCACGGTGAGGTTGAGAGTGATGCCCAGGGTGAGCGTCTCGTCACGGGCGCGCAGTTGCTCGACCGCCATCCCATGAGCGAGCAGGAGGTGGTGCCCCGCGGCGAGACCGGCCGACGGATCCTGCCGGCCCGGGGCGTGCTCGCCGGCGATGTAGCTCAGGAACGACGCACACCACGGCTCGTTGAGCGTCGTCCACGACTGCACCCTGTCACCGAGAGCATCGTGCACGGAGAGCGCGTACTCGGCGAAGCGGTAGGCGGTGTCGCGATTGGTCCAGCCGCCGGCATCCTCGAGTGTCTGGGGGAGGTCCCAGTGATACAGGGTCAGCCACGGCGCGATCCCGGCGGCGAGGAGTTCGTCGACGAGGCGCGAGTAGAAGTCGAGCCCCTGCGCGTTGACCGGGCCACCGTCCGGTCGCACCCGCGACCACGATGTCGAGAAGCGATACGCTCCGAGCCCGAGATCGGCCATGAGCTTCACATCGTCGCGGTACCTGTGGTAGTGGTCGCAGGCGACCTCACCGGTGTCCCCGCCGACGACCGCCCCGGGCACGCGGGAGAACACGTCCCAGATCGAGTCGGTGCGTCCGTCGAGATGGGAGGCGCCCTCGATCTGGTAGGCCGCAGTCGCGGCGCCCAGCAGGAAATCCGGCGGTATCGCCCGGCCCGCTCGGGTGCCGTGCGCGCCGGGGTCCGCCCCGCTCTCGGACTGGTTCATCCTTTGACTGCTCCTTGCATGATGCCCGAGACGAGTTGACGGCCCGCAAGCAGGAACAATATCAACAACGGGATCGTCGAGAGGATGACTCCGGCGAGCACGACCGAGTAGTCCACGAAATAGTTGCTCTGGAGCAGCGATAGCGCCACGGGCAACGTCGGGTTCTGGCGATCGAGCACGATGAACGGCCAGAAGAAGTTGGTCCAGGTGGTGATGAAGACGAACAACCCCAGCATCGCTGCCGCCGGCCTCGACGCGGGCAACGCCACATGCCAGAACGTGCGGATCATCGACGCCCCGTCCACCCTGGCCGCCTCGATGAGCTCGTACGGTAGCGCCTGCTTGAGGTATTGCGTCATCCAGAACACGCCGAAGGCCGACACGATCGCGGGCAGGATGACGGCTGAGAGCGTGCCCGCGAGACCGATCTTCGACATCGCGATGAACAGCGGCACGACGCCCAGCTGCGTCGGCACCGCCATGGTGGCGATCACGAAGATGAGGAGGCCGTTTCTGCCGGCGAACCGCAGCTTCGCGAAGGCATAGCCGGCGAGCGTCGAGAACAGGACGACGGATGCCGCCACCACCGTCGACACGAGCAGGCTGTTGCCGACGGCCTTCCAGAAGTTCACGCTCGGGTTGTCGATCACCTCGAGGGCGTTGGCGATGAAATTGCCGCCCGGCCACCAGACGATGTCCTGCCGCGTGATGGTGGAGGCGTCGCCACTCCCGATGAGGAACGACCAGTACAGCGGGAACACGGCACCGAGCAGCACTGCTCCGAGAAATCCGTAGACGAGGAACCCGGGGCGGTCGACGGCCGTGCCCCGGCGGCGTCGTCGCGGCGTGGACCTGGCGGCATCAGCCGATCCATCTCTACCAGGACGGGGGTCGGCGGCCGGGGGGGTGAGGGTGGGGGTGGTCATGAGCGAGCCCTGCTTCCCGAACCGGCGATCGATCTGGTGACGGCCAGGTTGATCAGGCCGATCACGACGATGATGAGGAACAGCAGCCACGCGACGGCCGCCGCGCGACCGAAGTTCAGTTGGCCCCAGCCGAGGTTGTAGAGGTAGATGGTGATCGTCATCCACTGTGAGCTCGCGCCGCCCTGCCCGGTCTGGTCGTAGAGACGGGGCTCGTCGAAGATCTGCAGTCCGCCGATCGTCGAGGTGATGACGACGAAGATCACCGTGGGGCGCAGCTGCGGAATGGTGATCGAGAAGAATTGGCGCACGCGGCCGGCCCCGTCGAGCATGGAGGCCTCGTAGTAGTCGCGTGGCACGGCCTGCATCGCTGCCAGGAAGATGAGAGCGGTATAGCCGGTCCACCGGAAGTTCACCATCGTCGCGATCGCGAGGTGGCTCGGAAGCACCTGCGAGTGCCAGCCGATCGGGTCGAGTCCGATGCGGCTCAGCATGTTGTTCACGAGTCCGTACTGGTCGCCGAACATGTTGCTGAAGATGAGGGTCACCGCGACCGGCGCGACGATGTAGGGCAGCAGCACGCCCATGCGCCAGAACGTCTTACCGCGGAGGTTGCGGTCGAGCATCGCCGCGATGACGAGCGCGAGGGCGACCTGGGGCAGGGATGACAGCAGGAAGATGCTGAAGGTGTTGCGCAGCGCGATCCAGAACTGCTGCTGCTGAAGAACGAAAGTGAAGTTGTCGAGACCGACGAAGGCGCCCTGTCCGCCGATCAGATTCCACTCGTGCACCGAGACGTAGGCGGTGTACAGGAGTGGGAAGAGCCCGGTGATGCCGAACAGGATGAAGAACGGCGAGACATAGAGGTAGGGCGAGAACTTGACATCCCACCGCCCGAATCTCTGCGAGAACGCGATGCGGCGGATCTGACGTTCAGTCTGAGCCGCCGGCCTGGTCGGGGGCGCCGCCGCCGGTGTGGTCGGTGTCGTGGTGGTGATCATGGTCTCGGCTTCCGACTCGATCGGCTGGCGGATGGCGGATGCAGCCGCCCGGGGTCGCGCGGACTGCGCGACCCCGGGCCGTGGTGCTATCCGAGAGCCTCCACCTCGGCGATCCACTGCTTCCAGCTCTCGGAGATTGACGCCGTCTTGTCGACGTCGACCCTGGTGAGCGCCTTCTGGAGGGCGTCATTGATCGGGAAGTACATGGTGCTCTTGAACGGGGCCACCCCGATCGCCTCCGACCTGTCGACGAGGATCTCGCCGATCGGGGCGTCGTTGAAGTACGCGTTCGTGGCCTCGAGGAGCGCGGGCTCCGTGTAGGTCTCGACCTGGCTCGGGAAGGTGCCGGCCTCGGCGAACGCGGAGAGCTGTTGCTCCGGAGCGGTCAGCCAATCGGCCAGAGCCTTCGCGGCCTCGACGTTCTCGCCCTGGGCCGGCACGGTCAGGTACGAGCCGCCCCAGTTGCCGCCACCGCCGGGGAACACGTTGGCGATGTCCCATCCGGTGACCTCGGGGGCATTGCCCTCGATGACGCCGAGCATCCATCCCGGGCAGAGCATCGTGGCGAAGGAGCCGTTCGCGAGACCGGCGAACCAGTCGTCGCTCCACTGGGCGAGGTGTGCGGAGAGGGTGTCGCTCGCCTCGAGCACCGAGGTGAAGGCCTCCTCGACCTCGGGGTTCTCGGTCGCGATGACGGTGCCGTCGTTCTCCTCGTAGGCGTTCTCGATCTGGTTGACCACGCCCTGGTAGGTGGCGCCGGCCGAGTCGAACCAGGGTGCACCCGTGGCGTCGACGTAGTCCTGGCCGACCGAGTAGTAGTTGTCCCAGTCGCCCTCGAGAAGTGTGGCGACCTCGGCGCGGTCGGTGGGCAGGCCGGCCGCGGCGAAGAGGTCGGACCGGTAACAGACCGCCTCCGGACCGATGTCGGTGCCGTACGCGACCAGGCGGCCGTCGTCATCCGTCGCCGCCTCGGTCTTGAAGTCGACCCACCGGCCGTCCACCTCGTCGGACGAGAGATCGTACAGCTTGTCGGAATACTGCATCATCTCGGCGAACCAGTCGATCTCGACGGCTTCGACATCGGCGAGGCCGCTGCCGGCCCCGAGTTTGGTGAAAAAGTTGTCGCGGGCTTCGTTCGACGTGGCCGCCTTGTTCTGCACGACCGTGATGCCGGGGTTCTGCTCCTCGTACTGCGCGAGGAGGGCGTCGGTGTAGCCGAAGTCGTTGAAGGTGGCGA
>JBEANR010000059.1:0-14724 GCA_041165365.1 Actinomycetota bacterium
CATCCAGGTTGAACGACACCACCTGACGTGACACCCGATCAGTCAACGTGTAACTCGTGGCCGACTTCACCAGATCCGACTTCAACCCCGCCGGTGAAGTGAACGCCGTCGACGAACCCGACACCGGAGTAAACGACCACGTCGCCCCATCCCCCGCCGTGTACACCACAGCGCCGGTGCCCTGCGACAGGAAACCCGCCCCATCGATACCCACCGTCCAGTTCTTCGCCGCCGGCACCGACGCCGACCCGATCGACGCCCCCAACGAGTTATAGGTCTGCGAGATCGACACATCCCCCAACGCCCGCACCTGAAATCCGCCGTCCATCGACAACCCGAACCTGCTCACCAAGACACCGCTTCCCCATCGAAGACCACACACCGTGAACCAAACCCCCGAGAACGACGCAGAAGACGCGACCAACTCGTGATGCTGAAGATACTTTTGAGAAACCAACACAGGAAGGGATTGATTCTCACCCCGCAGTAGGCAATGATCTCTCGCTCGTGCGGACGTCGATCAAGCCCGCCTACAGGCGCAGACCCTTCGACAGGCTCAGGGACCCGGCGGGCTCAGCCCTTCGACAAGCTCAGGGACCCGGCGGGCTCAGCCTTTCGACAAGCTCAGGGACCCAGCGCGGGCTCAGGTGGACTCTGAGTCGTACGGAACCGGCGCGGACTCCGCGAGCATCCGCTGCCGCTTCGCATACGCGGATTCCACGGGCGGGCGAACAGCAGGGCGCTCCGGCTCGTCGACCAACGCCTCGCGGATGATGCGCCTCGGGTCGTACTGGCGCGGGTCGAGCTTCTTCCAGTCGACCTCGTCGAAGTCGGGGCCCATCTCCTCGCGCATGCGGTCTTTTGCGCCATCCGCCATCCGTTTGACGTTTCTGACGAGGCGGGCGAGCTGCGCGGCGTAATGCGGAAGACGCTCGGGACCGAGCAGAAACACGGCGATGACCCCGATGATCAACAGCTTGTCGATGGTCAACCCGAACATGCGATCAGACTAACCCGGTATCGATCCACGCTCCCCCTACTGTGGAGGTGAACCGAGGAGCCCGCCGTGTCAGACACCGCAGCCAACTGGCGATTCGCCGAGGAGTTCGTCGCCGAGAACGACGTCATCCTGCGTGCGCGCGCGCAATCTCTCGAACTCGGCATCGACGCGGTCACCCCGGGCACAGGGGCCCAGCTCGCGCTCATCGCCGCGGCGGGCGCCGCCACCAGCATCATCGAACTCGGCACCGGTGTCGGAGTGAGCGGCCTCTGGATGCTGGAGGGCGCACCCACCGCGACGCTCACCACCATCGACGCCGAACCCGAACACCTCTCGCAGGCGCGCACGGTCTTCACGGACGCGGGCCTGCCGTCGACGCGGGTCAGACTCATCGCGGGCCGCGCGCTCGACGTGCTGCCCCGCATGAACGAGGGCGCCTACGACCTCGTGTTCATCGACGCCGACAGCACCCACGTCATCGACTACGTCGAGCACGGCCTGCGTCTCGTGAGGCCGGGCGGCACCGTCGTGGTGGCCCATGCACTCTGGCGCGGCCGGGTCGCCGACCCTGCCAAGCGGGATGACGCGACAGCCGGCTACCGTGCCTTGCTCAAAGAGATTGCGGGCTCTGACGCCGTCATCAGCGCACTGTCGCCCATCGGCGACGGCCTGCTACAACTGACGACCACCAGGGGCTGACGACGGATCCGGGCCGGCACCCGAGGAGGGCCGCCGATCGGTGATCGGCGGCCCTTCTCGGGGTTCGGTCAGGAGGCGGCGGCGACGACCCCGGCGAGAGCATCGTGGAGTTCCTTGGCCTCGGCGTCGTTGACCGAGACGACCAGGCGCCCACCGCCCTCGAGTGGCACGCGCACGATGATGAGGCGCCCCTCCTTAACAGCCTCCATTGGTCCGTCTCCGGTCCTCGGCTTCATGGCTGCCATGATGGATCCCCTTTCGTGGAATGACCTCCATTATCCCGCAAGATGCGGCTGGGGAGAAAACGGGCGGCACCCGTGGGAGGCCTTCGCCCAGCCCCTCCGCGGTGTCACAGCGAGGTGAGCCACGACCGCAAACCCACCTCGCACGCCGTGATCTGCTCGACGGCGACCCTCTCGTCGTCGGCGTGGGCGGTGAGCGGGTCGCCGGGTCCGTAGTTGACCGCGGGGATGCCGAGAGACGAGAACCTCGCGACATCCGTCCACCCGTACTTGGGTTTCGCCTCCCCGCCGACAGCGGCCAGGAACTGCTGCGCGAGCGGGTCGTTGAGCCCAGGCCTCGCGCCCTCGGCCACGTCGACCACCGTCACATCGAATCCGGTGAACACCTCCCTCAGGTGCGCCTCCGCCTCAGCGCCACTGCGGCTCGGTGCGAACCTGTAGTTGACGTGCACCATGCACTCGTCGGGGATGATGTTGCCGGCGACACCGCCGCTGATGCCCACTGCGTTGAGGCCTTCGCGGTAGACCAATCCGTCGACCTCGACGTGCGCGGGCTCGTACTCGGCGAGAGTGGAGAGGATGGCGGCGGCCGCGTGGATCGCGTTGCTGCCGATCCACGCACGGGCCGAGTGGGCCCGGCGCCCGAAGGTGCGCACCTCGACGCGCATGTTGCCGTTGCAGCCGCCCTCGACCTCGGATCTCGTGGGCTCGCCGAGGATGGCGAAGTCACCGGCGAGCAGGTGCGACTTCTCCCTAGCGAGCCTCGCCAGTCCGTTCTGCGACTCGGACACCTCTTCGTGGTCGTACCAGATCCAGGTGATGTCGACGGCCGGATCGACGAGCTCGACCGCGAGGATCAGCTGCACGGCGACCCCCGCTTTCATGTCGACGGTGCCACGACCCCACAGGTAGTCGACGCCGCCGTCGGTCTCGAAGCGGCAGGGCAGGTTGTCGTTGATCGGCACGGTGTCGATGTGGCCCGCGATCACCACCCGGCGCTCCCGTCCGAGCGAGGTCCGCGCGACGATCGCGTCGCCGTCGCGGATCACCTCGAGATGAGAGGCCGTCGCGAGCGCGGCCTCGATCGCGTCGGCGACGGCCTGCTCGTCATCCGAGACCGAGGGGATGTCGCACAGCTGCCCGGTGAGCTCGATCGAGCCCGCGGAGAGGTCGAGCACGGGCGGTGGGGCGTCGGCGCTGGGCATGGCGTCGAGCCTACCGAGCGCCCGGACCGAGCGCCCGGACCGACCAGGAGGAGAGGCTCGAGGCGACCCGCAGTCGGTAGCCTTGGCCCATGACTGCACGCCCGGCTTGGGGTTACGGACTCACGACGATCGCCGACACCGGCGAGGTGCTCGACACCTGGTTCCCCTCGCCCGCACTGGGTGCCGTGCCAGTTTCGCGTGACCGGCACATCGCGCCGGCAGACCTCGAACCCCTGCTGGGCACCGACACCCGACGTCGTGTGCGCCTCGACTTCGCGACCGTGGAGATCGACCTCGACACCCCTCCGGCGTCGACCCAGGATGCCTACCTCCGCCTGCATCTGCTGAGTCACCGCCTTGTCGAACCGAACGACCTCGACCTCGACGGCGTCTTCGCTCTGCTGCCCGTCGTCGCCTGGACGGCCGTCGGCCCCATGCTCCCCACCGATTTCGCAGCCCTCCGGCCGGCCCTGCAGCGTCAGGGGATATCGATCACCGGGCTCGACAGGTTTCCTCGACTGCTCGACTATGTCGTGCCGCCCGGGGTACGGATCGCCGACGCCTCGCGTGTGCGTCTGGGGGCCTATCTCTCCCCCGGCACGACGGTGATGCACGAGGGCTTCGTCAACTTCAACGCGGGCACCCTCGGCACCTCGATGGTGGAGGGGCGCATCTCTCAGGGTGTGGTGGTCGGCGAGGGGTCCGACATCGGTGGCGGGGCGTCCATCATGGGCACCCTCAGCGGAGGGGGCACCCGACGCGTGTCGGTGGGAGCCCGCGCGCTGCTCGGGGCCAATTCGGGCGTCGGCATCTCGATCGGCGACGACTGCGTCGTCGAGGCCGGGCTCTACGTGACCGCCGGCACGAAGGTCACCGTCGTCGGAGCGGAGGCGGAGCCCCGCACCGTCAAGGCTTCCGACCTCAGCGGGGTGGCCGGGCTGCTCTTCCGGCGCAACTCGCAGACGGGCACCGTCGAGGTGCTCGCGCGCGCCGGCCACGGGGTCGCGCTGAACGCCGCGCTGCACGCCTGACCGCGCTCCCTGTACCGTCGTCGCACCCGTAGTCGTCATCATCGTCGGGGCCGGCGCTCGGCCGCCGCGCGTACACTCCAGCCATGCGGCGACCTGACCCCTGGATGCTCGGCGTTGCCGTCGTGCTCACGGCTGCGGTCGCGACATCCGTGATCCCGTCGTTTGCCGCTGACTCGACGGCGAAGGCGTCGGAGACCACGTCGACGACCGCGGGCACCGCACAGCGCACCCTCTCCGACCCGACGAGCTACCCGCTGAAGCCCCTTTCCTCGCCCGACGACATCGCCGAATCGTCGGATGTGCTCGAGGTGCAGGAGAAGAGGGTCGCGGAGGTCTCGCGCACCGTGCTCACCGGACCCCTGCGCGGAATCGCAGTCGCCAATCTGAGCGTCGGGCCGGGGCGCTATCGCGTGAGCTATTCGTTCGACGCGCTGATCGTCAGTGATGATCCCACCATCACCCTGACCTGCGGGTTGGTGGATGCGAACGGCGTGGAGCGCTTCCTCATCCCCGACCCGGTCGCGCTCACCGCGCGGTCGGGATGGCAGAGGCACCTCGTGACCTCACCGTTCTCATTGCCCGACCTGACCGTCGGCATCCGGTGCCGTTCAGACGACATCGGTGTGGTGCACGCGGTCTTCAGGGATGTCGCGATCTCGGTGACGCGTCGTCCCGAGGAGTGAGGGGCGCGAGCCACCGCAGACGGGCATCACGGACAAACGGGATCGGGCGAGCGGGATCGGGCTCAGCGGCCGCCGTCTAACGCGCCGGCCACGGCCTCTCGGCCTCGCCGGTGTACAGCTGCTGTGGTCGGCCGATCTTGGTGTTCGGGTCGCCGATCATCTCGCGCCAGTGCGCGATCCATCCGGGCAGACGTCCGATCGCGAACAGCACCGTGAACATCCGCGGCGGAAAGCCCATCGCCTTGTAGATCACGCCGGTGTAGAAGTCCACGTTGGGATACAGCCGGCGCTCGATGAAGTAGTCGTCGGCGAGGGCCACCGCCTCGAGCTCCTTGGCGATGTCGAGCAGGTCGTCCTGCACCCCGAGCGCGGACAGCACCTCGTCGGCGCTCTCCTTCACGAGCTTGGCGCGGGGGTCGAAGTTCTTGTAGACGCGGTGCCCGAAGCCCATGAGCTTGACGCCGTCTTCCTTGTTCTTCACCCTCTCGACGAACGTGGCGACGGTCTCACCGGACGCCTTGATCTCGCCGAGCATCTTGAGCACCGCCTCGTTCGCGCCCCCGTGCAGAGGCCCGTACAGGGCGTTGATGCCGGCGGACATGGAGGCGAAGATGTTCGCCTGGGTCGATCCGACGAGTCGCACCGTCGAGGTGGAGGCGTTCTGTTCGTGGTCTTCGTGCAGGATCAGCAGGCGCTCCAGAGCCTTCGACAGCACCGCATTCACCTCGTACGGCTCGGCCATCGTGCCGAAGTTGAGCTTCAAGAAGTTGTCCACGAAGCTCAGCGAGTTGTCGGGGTAGAGAAATGCCTGACCGAGGCTCTTCTTGTGGGCGTACGCGGCGATGACCGGCAGTTTCGCGAGCAGTCGGATGGTCGAGATCTCGACCTGTTCCGGATCGTGCACGTCGAACGAGTCCTCGTAGTACGTCGACAGTGCCGACACAGCGCTGGAGAGCACGGACATCGGATGGGCGGAGTGAGGCAACGCGTCGAAGAAGCGCCGCAGATCCTCGTGGATGAGGGTGTGCCGCCGGATCTTCTCGTCGAACTCGCCCAGCTGATCGGCGGTGGGCAGTTCGCCGTGGATGAGCAGCCAGGCGACCTCGAGGTAGGTGGAACCCCGCGCGACATCCTCGATCGCGTATCCGCGATAGCGCAGGATGCCCTTGTCGCCGTCGATGTAGGTGATCGCGCTGCGCGTGGAAGCCGTGTTCACGAATCCCTGGTCGAGGGTCGTGAGACCTGTCTGCTTGGTGAACGTGGAGATGTCGATACTCGACGCCCCGTCGACGCTGTGGACGATCGGAAACTCCGCCCTGCCTCCCGGGTAGTCGAGGAAGGCCCGGTCGGTCTGTCGGTCGGCGTTGTTCGTGGCAGCGTCGTTCACCGCTACAGCCTATTCGGCAGGGGGCGGTACCGTCGCATCGCACAAATCTTGCGGGCTCCGGTGTGAGGGATCCGCCTGTGGCGGGGTCAGTCGCGCCATCCTGCGAGGCGACGCGCGGCCTCGG
Organism: Actinomycetota bacterium; assembly: GCA_041165365.1. GTDB lineage: Bacteria > Actinomycetota > Actinomycetes > Actinomycetales > Microbacteriaceae > Marisediminicola. Next base: position 6,372 of record JBEANR010000059.1, read on the forward strand.
CGATGCGCTCATCCGTCGCGGTCAGCGCGAATCTCACGTGACGCGTTCCCGCCTCGCCGTAGAACGATCCGGGCGCCGCCAGCATGCCGAGGTCGGCCAGCCGGGAGATGGTGACCGACGACTCCTCCCCCGCCGTCGCCCACAGGTACAGGCCGGCCTCGCTGTGATCGATCCGGAATCCGGCCGACGTCAGGCCCTCACGCAGCACACTGCGCCGTGCCCGGTACACCTCGCGTTGAGCGCTCACGTGCCCGTCGTCGTCGAGCGCCGCGATCATCGCCGCCTGCACGGGGGTCGGCGGGATGAGACCGAGGTGTTTGCGCACCGCGAGCAGTCCATCGACGAGATCGCGCCCGCCGGCGACGAAGCCGGCGCGATACCCGGCGAGGTTCGACTGCTTGCTGAGGGAGCAGACGGCGAGCACCCCCGAGTGGTCCGACCCGACGACGGCCGGATCGAGGATGCTCGGGGTCGGCGCGCCCGCCCATGGCGGCTCCCACGCGAGCTCGGCATAGCACTCGTCGCTCGCGATGACCGCGCCGAGCTCCCTGGCACGGCGGACGGCGACGCGGAGCCCGTCGGTCGAGAGCACGCGGCCGTCGGGGTTGCCGGGGCTGTTGAGCCAGATCAGCGTGGTGCCCGCGGGCCATTCGGCCGGGTCGTCGGAGGCGACGGTCTGCGCTCCGACCACCGCAGCGCCGATGGCGTACGTCGGATACGCGATCCGCGGATGCACGACGACGTCGTCGGAGCCGAGCCCCAACCAGAGCGGCAGGCCGGCGACGAATTCCTTGGAGCCGATCGTCGGGAGGGTCTGGTTCGCAGAGAGTCCGACGACGCCGCGGCGGCGCTCGAACCAGCCGGCGATGGCCTGTCGCACAGCAGGGGCGCCCGCCGTCAGGGGGTAGGCGTGGGCGTCGGTCGCCGAAAGGACGGCGTCGCGGATGACGGCGGGCGTGGCATCCACCGGTGATCCGACCGACAGGTCGACGATGCCGTGCGGATGACGCCGCGCGACGTCAGCGGACGCCGCGAGCGAGTCCCACGGGAAGTCCGGAAGCTCGAGCACCGCTCAGTGCGTGACGGCGGCCTGCGGCGGGAGGGCGGTGATGATCGGGTGATCGTGGTGGATGACGCCCACCTTGGCCGCCCCACCGGGGGAACCCACCTCGTCGAAGAACTCGACGTTGGCCTTGTAGTAGTCCGCCCACTGCTCGGGCACGTCGTCTTCGTAGTAGATGGCCTCGACCGGGCAGACGGGCTCGCACGCACCGCAGTCGACGCACTCGTCGGGGTGGATGTACAGCATCCGATCACCCTCGTAGATGCAGTCGACGGGGCATTCGTCGATGCAGGCCCTGTCCTTCAGATCGACACAGGGAAGGGCGATGACGTAGGTCACGGTGCAGCGGGTCCTCTCGGATCGTTCTCTCTGTCGATCCTAATGCGCGCGCCGCGGCGCAGATCCGGCCAGGCGAGCACCACCAGGGTGATGGCGGCGGGGCCGTAGAGCCAGAGGTACGACAGGTCGGAATCCGCCGGGATCAGCACGGAACCACCGACACTCTCGAGCGCGAGCAGGGCTATCGCTCCGAGCACCCCGGCCGCGGCGAGCGCCGTCACGATACGGGTGCGGAAGGCCAGACGAAGGCCGGAGAGCAGCACCGCGACCACGACGAGGCCCCCCACGACCCCCACCGGTACGGTCACCCCGAAGGCCTCGACGACCGCGGGATGACTCACGGTCGCCAAGGCGCCGATCGCCGCCCCGACGACGAAGGCGAGCACGCACACCGCCGCGCGCAGGCCCGCGCCGCCGGTCTCCCAGTCCATCCGGACGGGCCGGTCGTCGTCGAGTCGGAACCTCTCGACGACGGTGATCGGTTCGACCTGCCCCCCAGGCATTCGCATCGAATCATCCGTGACGGTCAACTGGCTGCGATGGGCGCGGAGGGCAGCGCGCTTGCGCTCGATCACCGGACCGACGTCGACGTCGAGGACGCGCCGGTCGCTCCGACGCGACGAGGGCGGAGCGCCCGGAGGTTCGATCGACCAGAAGGGCACCACCATCACCTCGGCGGCATGACGGGCCGCCGCCTGCGCGGCCACGTGGTCGGGGTGTCCGTATCCCCCGGTCGGGTCGTAGCTGACCACGGTGGTCGCCCGGGTCGTGGCGATGACGGTGGCGATGTCGGCAGCCACCTCGCCGAGCGGAGCGGTCGTGAGGGCTTCCGGGCCCGCGTCTCCGGTGGGTTCGGCGCCGGATGCGCCCCAGCGCATGCCGGAGTCCCGGTACCGGCGGGTCGGCAGGTCATTCATGCGCGCATCATCCGATCCCAGGAATCGATGATCGACGACGCCGAGTTCGCGCATCGCGGAGGCGAGTTCGAGCTCGCGGTGCGCGGCGAGCGCCTCGGGGTCGTCACGGAGGGCGGCGAGGTCGGGCGGGATCACCTCGCCCCGCTCACCGCGGGTGCAGGTGAGCACGGTGACGTGCGCGCCCGCCTGCACGAGCGTGGCGATGGTGCCGCCCGTGGAGATGGTCTCGTCGTCGGGATGGGCGTGCACGAAGAGCACCCGCTCTTCAGACTCGGAATCCCCGCCCCGACGGCGCCCGACGGCCTCACGCACTCCGGAGCCTCGACGATCTCGTTCGAGCATGTAAGGTTAGCCTTACCATATCGTCATCTCCCGAGAGTGCCCATGCTCGCAAACTTCCTGATCGGCCTTCGCGAAGGCCTCGAGGCCGCGCTCGTCGTGGGCATCCTCATCGCCTACGTCGTGAAGATCGACCGTCGCGACGTCATCAAGCGTATCTGGGCCGGGGTGGGGCTCGCGATCGCGGTGTCGCTCGCCCTCGGCGCCATCCTGCGCTTCGGTGCCTACGGCCTGAGCTTCGAGGCGCAGGAGATCATCGGCGGACTGCTCTCGCTCGTGGCTGCCGGCTTCGTGACCTGGATGATCTTCTGGATGCTGCGCACCGCCCGCACCCTCGGCAGCGAGTTGCGCGGCGACATCGACAGACACCTCGACGGTGCCGGGTGGGGACTCGTGCTCGTCGCCTTCCTCGCCGTCGGGCGCGAAGGCATCGAGACCGCCCTGTTCCTCTGGGCCGCCGTGCAGGCGACCGGTCAGGAGACGTTCCCCCTGCTCGGGGCGCTGCTCGGCATCGCCACCGCGACCGTGCTCGGCTATCTCCTCTACCGCGGGGTGCTCAAGATCGACCTCGGCCGGTTCTTCAGCTGGACCGGGGTCGCGCTCATCGTCGTGGCGGGCGGAGTGGTGTCGTACGGCATCCACGACCTGCAGGAGGCCGGCGTGCTGCCCGGACTGTCCGACCTGGCCTTCGACGTGAGCGCCGTCATCCCTCCCGGCGGTCTCGTGGGCACACTGCTGAAGGGCACCCTCAACTTCTCCCCCGCGACGACGTGGCTGGAGGCGATCGCGTGGGTGGCGTATGTCGTTCCCGTGCTCGTCGTCTACCTGCGCGCGGTGCGTCGCGGCCGGCGCCCGGCGGCGACGCCGACCAGCGGAGCCTTGCATCCGTCGAGCCCCGCCGCGTCCTCCTCCGCCACGACGTCCTCCATCACTTCCACAACCACCACCTCCACAACCCCCAGTTCCTCGACCCCCACTTCCTCCACCCCCCAGGGAGCACGATGACCATGCACACCACTCGCGGCGGGATCGCCGCGCTCACCGCCGCCGGCGCGATCCTGGCGCTGAGCGCTTGCGTGCCCAATTCGCCGGCCGGGGGCGAAGCGGCGGTCACCGTCGAGAGCACCGTCGACGACTGCGCCGTCTCCACCGCCACCGCCCCGAGCGGCATCGTCACCTTCGACGTCACGAACGCCACAGACCTCACCACCGAGTTCTACGTTCTGGCCGACGACGAACTGCGCATCGTCGGCGAGGTGGAGAACATCGCACCCGGGGCGCCCAGAGCCCTCACCGTGCAGCTCACCCCGGGCGAGTACTTCACGGTCTGCAAGCCGGGCATGGTCGGCGACGGTGTCGGCAAATCGAGCTTCACGGTCACCGATTCGGGCGCCGACGTGTCGCCGGTCGGCGGCGAGGCCGACAGGATCGAGACGGCCGCGACCAACTACGTCGCCTACGTCAAAGACCAGGTGGCGCAGCTGGTGACCGGCACGGATGCCTTCCTCGCCGCGTACACGGCGGGCGACGACGAGACCGCGCGATCTCTCTACGCCATCACGAGGGCGAACTACGAGCGCATCGAACCCGTCGCGGAATCGTTCGGCGACCTCGACCCGGCCATGGACTTCCGAGAGGCCGACGTGCCGGCGGGCGACGAGTGGAGCGGATGGCACCGCATCGAGAAAGACCTCTGGCCGCCGACAGACGCGGGCTACGTCGCGCTCACCGCGGCGGAGCGTCAGTCATTCAGCGAACGGCTCGCCACCGACACCGCCGCGCTCTACGACGCCGTGCACGACCCCGGATACTCTGTCACGATCGACGCGATCAGCAACGGCGCGATCGGTCTCATGGACGAGGTCGCGACCGGCAAGATCACCGGTGAAGAAGAGATCTGGTCGCACACCGACCTCTGGGACTTCAGCGCCAACCTCGAGGGCGCGCGCGTCGCCTACGAGGGCGTGCGAGACATCGTTGAGGAGAAGGATGCAGAGCTCGTCGCCGAGCTCGACGACGAGTTCGCGGCGCTCGAGGCCGACCTCGCGGCCTACGGATCACTCGACACCGGTTTCGTCTACTACGACGAGCTGACGCCGGAACAGGTCAAGGCGCTGGCCGACGGAGTCAACGCGCTGGCGGAACCGCTCTCAAGGCTCACCGCCGCCCTCGTGGGCTGACGATGGCGCCGCGAGATCACGACACGCCGGGGGCCGAGCCCGGAGAGGCCACCCCGCCGCGGGGTGGTCTGTCCCGGCGCGGACTGCTCGGCCTCGTGGGCGCCGGAGCTGCGGGAGCGGCGGCGGGAGTGGCCGGCACCAGCGCCGTCGCGCAGGCGACGGCGGCCACGTCATCCGGAGCCGCGGCGACCTACCCGTTCTTCGGGGCGCACCAATCGGGAATCGTGACCGCAGCCCAGGATCGCCTGCACTTCGCCGCTTTCGACGTCGGAGACATCGACCGCGCCGAGCTGAAAGTACTGCTGCAGGACTGGAGCGCGGCGGCGGCACGGATGACGCGGGGCGACGGCGCGGGGCCGGAAGGCCCGGTGGGCGGAGCCTACGACGCACCACCCGACGACACCGGCGAGGCCCTCGACCTGCCCGCCGCCGGACTGACCGTCACCTTCGGCTTCGGACCCACCCTCTTCACCGATGCCGCCGGACGCGACCGCTTCGGTCTCGCCTCGCGTCGGCCTGTCGAGCTGATCGATCTGCCGCACTTCCCCGGCGACGCACTCGTCGACACCCTCACGGGCGGCGACCTGTGCATCCAGGCCTGCAGCGACGACCCGCAGGTGGCGGTGCACGCCATCCGCAACCTCTCCCGCATCGCCTTCGGCCGGGCCTCGTTGAGATGGTCCCAACTCGGATTCGGCCGCACGTCGTCGACGACCCGCGCTCAGGCGACGCCTCGAAACCTGTTCGGCTTCAAAGACGGCACCTCGAACGTCAAGGCCGAAGACACCGGCGAGGTCGCCGCCCACGTGTGGGTCGGAGACGACAGCGCCCAGTCATGGATGTCGGGGGGGTCGTATCTCGTGGCCCGCAAGATCCGTATGACGATCGAGACGTGGGACCGCGCGTCGCTCAGGGAGCAGGAACGCGTCGTGGGCCGCACGAAAGGCGAGGGTGCTCCGCTCTCGGGGGGCACCGAGTTCACCGCGGTCGATCTGGAGAAGTCGACGAGCGACGAGGTGCCCCTCATCGACCAGGCCGCGCATGTGAGACTCGCCCACCGTGATACCAATCGCGGAGCGGTCATGCTGCGACGGGGCTACAACTTCGTCGACGGCAACGACGACCTCGGGCGCCTGAACGCCGGGCTGTTCTTCATCTCGTTCCAGCGCGATCCAGAGCAGTTCGTCGCCGTGCAGAACAGCCTCGCGGCGAATGATGCGATGAACGAGTACATCAAGCACGTCGGCTCGGGTATCTTCGCGGTGCCCCCGGGCGCGGCATCCGGCAGCTTCGTGGGGGCGGGACTGTTCGACTGAGCGGGTCCTCGGGTCTGCCGGCGCCCTCTGCGGCACGCGACTGGTCAGTAATGCACCTTCGTGCGCAGTGGAAGGTGCACGCCTGACTAGTCGCGAGGCAGGATGTCCTACGCGCAGCCCTCTGCAACGTGCGACTGGTCACCAACGCACGTTCCACCCCGCACGAAGGTGCGCGCCTGACCAGTCGCGGCGTAGGGGTTCACGAGGACGCCCCGCCCGCGCTGCGACTGGTCACCATCGCACCTTCCACCCCGCACGAAGATGCACGCCTGACCAGTCGCTAGGTAGGGGTCCACGAGGACGCCCCCGCCCGCGCACGCGACTGGTCACCAACGCACCTTCCACCGCGCGCGAAGGTGCGCGCCTGACCAGTCGCGGCGGCAATGGCGCCCTTCGGCGGCGCTTCGCGGAGACCGCGGCCCGGCAGGCCTGTGGAGAATCCGCCCGCGGACCTCGCCGGACGGCCAGGATCAGCGGATGACTGCCCGACTCGACCTGCCCGAACCCTTCAGCACTGACCCGTTCGCCGTCGATCGCGCTCACGCCGCCGGGATCGGACGAGGACGACTCCGCAGCCGGGACCTCGCCGCGCCCTTCCGCGGCGCCAGGGTGCCGGCATCGACGAAGCCACCCGCGTCGGACCGGGTCGAGGTCCACGTCCGCTGGAGGTGCGAAGCGCTCGCTCCGGTGCTCACCGGGTCGCAGTTCTTCAGTCACACGACGGCCGCACACCTGTGGGGGTGTCCGTTCGAGTCACCCCAGCACTCCGACGACCTCCATGTCTCGACGCTGCCGCCCATTCGCGCCGCCCGTCGAGACGGCGTCGTCGGTCATCAGGTCGGCGCGGAGGTGCGCGTCATCCAGCGCTCCGGACTGCGCGTGGCCGACCCAGCATCGGTCTTCCTCCAGCTCGCCGGCATGCTCCCTCTCGACGAACTAGTAGCCGCGGGCGATCATCTCATCCTCGACCCTCGCGTTCTCGATCCGCGAGATCTGCGCCCGTACGTCACGCTGGGGCAGCTACGTGAGCGACTCGGAGGGTGGAGCGGTCGAGGTCGACGCCGAGCGATGCAGGCGCTCGATCTGATGCGGGTCGGCGCGGATTCGCGGCCGGAGACACTCCTTCGGCTGTTGTTGGCCGAGGCAGGGTGCCCGGAACCGGAGGTGAATCCCGAGCTGCGCGGCATCCGGCGCCCGTGGACCCACTGGGCGGATCTCGTCTATCGAGACCGCCACGTCATCGTCGAGTACGACGGCGATCAACACCGCACCGACCGCCGTCAGTACGACGAAGACATCCGGCGCTTCGAGGACTTCGCGGACGACGGATGGCGCGTGGTGCGCGTTCGTGCCCGCGGACTGTTCCGCGATCCAGCCGACACCGTCTCGCGTGTGCGATCGGCGCTCTCCGTCGGCGGCGCCCTCCCCACCGCATGACATCACGCTCACCCGCGATCGGGCACCGACTATTACTGCGCGCATGACCGAGCCCCCTCCCGAACCCGAGCCGCAGCCCACGACTGGTCACTCGTGCACCCTCGAGGCCGCACGAAGGTGCGCGCCTGACCACTGGCGTCCACGTCGGCGGCAGCACCGTGCTGCTGAACGGGCGCTCACGCACTCAGTTCTGCGGCGTCGCCGTCACCGTGTAGTTGGCGACGAACCCGCCGTCGTCACGCACCACGACCACGGCGACACCGAAGTCGGGTGTCGACGCGATCACGGTGCCCCCGTCGTCGTTCGCTGCACCCTCGAGCTGGGTCTCGAAGCCGGCGTCGGTGAGCTGCGTGCCGATCTCGGTGACCGCGCCCGCGTCGGGAACACGGATGCCCACGTTCCACACCTTGCCGTCGGTGTTGCCCAGCCCTGCTCCCGACAGCACCTCGCCGTCGTACAGCGGAACCTGCGACGGGAAGTCCTCCGGCACGCTGGAAGTCGGAAGCTGCACCTGACCTCCCGTCGCGTCATCCACGATGTCGCGCACCGAACACCCGCTCACGAGGGGGATTGCGACGACCAGCAGCGAGACACCGATGATGACGGCGCGGTTTCGTCGGGTCATGGGGTGCTCCGGTCGTGATGGTCGGGACGGTCGTGATGGTCGGGGTCGGGACGGTTGGGATGGTCGGGGTCGTGATACGTGGATGCCCCCCACTGTAGCGAGGCGGGCGCGGACTCCGCCCTCCGTGGTAGTCGAAC
>JBEANR010000060.1:0-10843 GCA_041165365.1 Actinomycetota bacterium
CTCGGAGGATGACGTCCCGACGATGAGCAGGTACTCCTTGCCGAGGTACTTCATCAGCTTCAGGATGTTGACGCCCGTCACGACCTTGAGCAGCAGCCCGAGTATCCCGAACACAAAGATCGCGCAGGTGATGTAGAAGCCGATCATCAGTGTCGCGAGACTGACCAGAGCGCCCGGCCCGGTTTGACCGACGACGGCGGCGATCGCCCCGAAGGCCCCGATCGGAGCCACCCACAGGATCATCGTGAGGATGCGGAACACGACGACCTGGATACTCTTCACCGCGTTCAGCACCGGTGCACCCTTCTGCCCGAGCGCCTGCAGGGCGAAGCCCACGAGCAGGGCCACGAAGAGCACCTGGAGGATGCTGCCCGAGGTGAAGGAGCTCACGAGAGTGACCGGGATGATGCCGAGCACGAACTCGGTCGAGCTGACCGCCTCGGTCTCGACCTCGTAGCTCGCGCCGGCGATGTCGAGCCCCTCCCCGGGATGGATGATGTTGCCGACCACGAGGCCTATCCCGAGCGCGAACGTCGACATCAGCAGGAAGTAGCCGAGTGCCAGCCCACCCACCTTGCCGACGGTGGCCGCCTTCGCGATCGAACCGACACCGATCACGATCGTGCAGAAGATGATCGGCGCGATCATCATCTTGATCAGGCTCACGAAGCCCTTGCCGAGCGGCTCGAGCGCGATCCCGACCTCTGGCGTGAGTACCCCGACGAGCGCGCCGGCGACAACCGCCACGATGACCGCGAGATAGAGGTAGTGGTTCCGGTCGATCCGGCGGAGCCTGTCGAGTGCCTGAGACATGAAGATGATCCGATCTCGCCGGGACTTCATCGTGCCCGGCTCAACGAGTGCTGGCCTCAGGATCGTCCGCATTGTCGTCGATGAGAACTTGAGTTCATACTGTTCACGCGACGGGGCAGGTGACCTCGGCGAGGGGAGCCGTGATGGCGTCACGCTGGCAGACGGAGCGTCGATCCCCGCGTGTCCGGCGGGCTTGGAGCGTCGCCGCCCGGGTGTTCGCCGTGCAGGTGCTCACCGTCGTCGGCATCGCCGGCGCCATCCTGCTGGTGCTCACCATCGATGCCCGTGCCGCTGCAGAATCGGATGCCGCGAGCACGAGCCTCGCGGTCGCGTCGACGATCGCGGCCGACCCGGCGGTCGTCGACGCCCTGGGCTCCGACGATCCGACCTCCGCCCTCCAGCCGTACGCGCTGGAGGTGAGCGAGGCGACGGGCATGGCCTTCGTCACGATCATGGATCCGCGCGGCATCCGCTTCACCCATCCCAATCCGGCGCAGATCGGCCGGCCGTTCCTCGGCACGATCTCGGCGGCGCAGAGCGGGGACACTCTGACGGAGACCTACACGGGCACCCTCGGTCCGTCGGTGCGCGCGGTGGTGCCGATCGAGGTCGAGGGCACTCTTGTCGGCATCGTGTCCGCTGGAGTCACCACCGACAGGGTGTCGACCGCGATCCTGCCGCGCATCCCGTTCGTGCTCGGCGTCGCCGTCATCGTGTCGGCGCTCGGCGGGCTCGGCGCCATCCTGACTCGCCGGTCCCTGGCGAGGATGACGGGAGGGCTGCCCCCGGATCGACTCGCGCGCATGGTCGACTTCTACGAGTCCGTGCTGCACTCTGTGCGCGAAGGAGTCGTGCTCACCGACCGGCAGCGCAGGATCGTGCTCTACAACGACGAAGCGGCCGACCTTCTCGGCCTGCCGCCGTCGCCCGGCGGTGCTGCAACCGGGTCCACGCGGGAGCTCGGCGTCGATGAGCGCATCGCCGATCTGCTCGAATCGGGTCGCCGAGTGGTCGAGGAGACCCATGCGACGGCCGACCGCGTTCTGCTCGTGAACCAGGAGCCCGCCTACGGCGAAGGTGCCACCGAGGTCGGGGCGGTGATGACACTGCGCGACCAGAGCGCGCTGCAATCGCTTCTCGGCGAGCTCGACAGCGCGACGACGATGACCGATGCGTTGCGTTCACAGGCCCACGAGTACTCGAACACGCTGCACACCGTGCTGTCGCTGCTCGAACTCGGCCGGCACGACGAGATCCGCAAGTTGCTGGCGACCTCGTCGCGCACGAGCCAGTCGCTCGCCGACGCCGTGCTCGACGCCTCGATGGACCCCGTGCTCGGCGCCGTGCTCGTCGGCAAGGCGGCGCAGGCGAGCGAGCGAGGCATCGCCTTCGGAGTGCAGACGGATGCCGCGAGCCGACTGCCCCTCTCGGCGGCCGAGACGGTTTCACTCGCCGGCAATCTGCTCGACAACGCCCTCGAGGCGGCCGCCGCCGGCCCCCCGCCGCGCTCGGTGTCGGTGCGGGTGGCCCGCGAGGGCGACACGGTGTCCTTCGTGGTACGCGACAGCGGGCCAGGGGTGTCGGAGACGCTCAGGCACCATCTGTTCGATCTCGGTGCGACGAGCAAACCTGCAGACGGCACCGCGCACGGGGTCGGGCTCGCCCTCGTTCGCAGGATCGCCGAGTCGCACGGTGGCGGGGTGGCTCTCACCTGCGAGCATCCGACCGAGGTCTCCGCGACGTTCCCGCTCGAGGCCACGACATGAGTGAGCCGGCTGCGCACGCGGGCGTGAGTTCGGCCGTTCGCGTGCTCGTCGTCGACGACGAGCCGTTGACCGCGGAGGTGCACGCCGACTACGTCGGGCGCATCGATGGCTTCGAGGTCGCGGCCGTCGCGCACACTGCTCGGGAGGCGCTCGCCGCCCTCGTCGCGGCGGTCGAGCGGGGGGCTCCGGTGCACCTCGTGCTGCTCGACCTCACACTCCCGGATGCGGACGGCCTCGACCTCGCGAGGCTCGTGCGGGCCCGCAGGATCGAGGTCGACTTCATCGCGATCACTGCGGTGCGGCACCTCGAGGCCGTGCAGGGCGCGATGGCGGTCGGAGCTCTGCAGTACCTGATCAAGCCGTTCGGATTCGCCGCCTTCCGCGAGAAGCTCGAGCTCTATGCGGGCCATCGGCAGCGGATGCAGCTCACCCCGGGTGAGACGACGCAGCAGCAGGTCGACGAGCTGCTGTCATCGCTCGGACCGGCGCACGCGCCCCTGCCCAAGGCGCTGTCCGCGCCGACTCTGGAGGCTGTGCGGACCATGGTGCGAGCCGCCGACGGTCCACTCTCCGCGTCGGAGGTCGCCGAGAGGCTGACGATGTCGCGGGTCACCGCACGACGCTACCTCGAGCATCTCGCCGACCTCGCGCTCGCCGTGCGCAGCGCCCGCTACGGCACCCCGGGTCGGCCCGAGGTCGCGTACCAATGGAGGGGGTGAGCACTGCGGGGCGGGCGTCTGGGTTGCGACGCCCGAAAGTGGGGTCGACTCGCAGCCGATGTGTTGCGATGATTCGAAGAATGATCCGAAAAAGGGGATGAATGACCAGAGGTGTCATGGTGCGAGCCCTCGCTGGAACTCTGATCGGCCTGGTCATCCTGCCCTCGACGGCCGGGTGTGCGTTGATTCACCGCCCCGAGCAGAGAACTATCGAGCGTGTCGAGAGCCAGTTGGAGCTCGACCAGTTCGGTGACGTGGTCTGCGCCTTCTCGAACAATCCATTGCTGTGGGAACCGCAGCATCCGGTCCGCGTTCTCGGCGTGGCTGGAGTCGACAATGTAGACGAAATCGTCGACCGCCTCGCGAAGCTGGACTTCGTTGAGGATGCAGACTCGGTTCAGACCGATCGACGAACCTTTCTCGCGTCTGACCAGACTGTTCAGGCACTCACGTTCGAGTTCGACCGCAGCCTCGCCGGGTCGATTCCAAACTTCGGAAGCGACGATTGCCTCATTCCAGACGACGGAACGGTTGGGGTCTACTTGACGGGCTTCGCGAAGTAAGTGACCGCTGGGGCTCGAGAACAGAATCAGGGCCAAGAGAAGAATCCACGGGGAGCAATAGAGCTATCTCCGACGGATGGTGGGAGCACTCCGCGCCGACTGTCTGGCGCCCGCCTCACACCTACATCGATGTGAGACGGAGCGCCTTTCGGACGCTCCTAGGAGCCCAGTGGCGCCGACTCACGATGTGGCGCCATGCGGTCATCTGGAATAAGCCGCGCGCGAAGTCGCTAGCAGGTGGACGAGCTGCTGTCATCTCGGACCGGCCCGCGCCACACTGCTGAAAGGGCTGTCGACGCCGACACGACTTTCTCCGCGTCGGAGGTCGCGGCGCGGCTGACCATGTCGCGGGTCACCGCGCGACGCTACCTCGAGCATCTCGCCGATCTCGCGCTCGCGGTGCGCAGCGCCCTCTAAGCCACCCCGGGTCGGCCCGAGGTGGCGTACCGCTGGAGGGGATGATGTGCTCAGCGCCAACGGTTCGTAACGAAATCCCTGCCTTTCGAGAGTGCGGGCTCTGTGCGCTTGTCCCCCAAACGTGGGGTCGACCACATCCTGCGGCAGTGTCATGATTCGAGTAATCATCTCGACTTGGGGCCGTGAATGAGTAGAAGACTCACAACACGCGTGCTGGGCGGGCTGGTCCTGGCCCTGGTCTTGTGTTGCGCAACCGGCTGCAGCTTGACCAAGCAGCCCGCCCAGGGTGCGATCGATCGTGTCGAGGCCGAACTCGAACTCGACGACATCGGCGACGTGGTCTGCGTCTCATCTGACAGCCCGCTTTTCTGGCAGCCTCAAAACCCCACGAAGCGATTCGCCGTTGCCGATGTCGATAGTCTCGCCGCAATCGAGGCACGGCTTGAGGAAATCGGCTTCGTGCAGGACCCGCTTTCCGGGCCGGTTCCTCGCCTCTTGTTCACTAACGAGGACTTCGTCGACTTGAGATTGGCCCAGTTCGGTCCCGAATTTGGGGGAACAGTGCAAGACAACTTTGGCGATTGTGAGATCCCGTCCGACGGAATGGTCGGCGTATACCTCTTCGCCTAAGGAGCCTTTGAAGATGCGTCGACCATTTAGGGAGCGATAGGTATGAACCGAGCCATTGCCGTTTTTGTAGTCATGATCGGCACGACAGTTCTTGCGCCCCTTTCAACTGCGACAGCGGTCTCGGGGAATTGCGCGGACTACGTCATTTTCGGGGCCAGGGGAACCGATCAGTCTGGTAACGACAACACTGCCGGCTTTGGGCCCGAGAGTCGGAGAGCAGCGCAAAAACTGAGAGGCATCTTCAAAGAGGCAGGCAAGACGGTGGACCTGGTTGGCGTGGATTACCCGGTGCAAGCACCTACGCGGATCGCTCAAGCACTCCAAAGATTGGGCGATGATCGGAGTGTCCCGCAGTCAGCGTACGTAGCCATGTGACAGTCCAATCGCTCCCCGAGGCAACGTGGTCAATCTGTGCTCCGAATGGGGCGGGCAACCACGCGGGCCACGTGGACGACCCCCTCACTTCTTTCCCCGATCCGACAGCACAGGTGCCGATTCTTCCCTCGAAACTGGCCGACGCCGAGTTGAAGTCACCGGCCGCCACCGTATTGGGCGAACGACATTGGCTCGCTACCCAGTCGACACCGTCCTCCCACATCACGACTCCTCCCGCGAGCGAGGGTCGTGTGAGATGAACGGCCACCACGTCTGGTGATGGGCTGCCCGAGTCTCTCGGACCCACGGTCAGACCAGAGGTGCGTCCGGATGCGTCCGAATCGACCAGTTCGTACCGTCCAAGGTCGTCAGCGATCAGTACGGTCACGGCGATGCTGGGAGCCCCGATCGCTTGATAACCCGCCGGCCAGTCAGAGTCTGGGACAACGCCGGGATCCGGGCCGTAAAGCTCCGCGAAGACAGCAATATCGGGTTTCAACTTCTCTATGAGAGTGATCAAATCATGGTTTCCACCGGGTGCCTGCTTCACGTTCCAGCTCAGGACCCGGAGCGTGTCATTCTCACGATCCGCCGGTACCACGGCGGTGGAGACTGGCGCCGGTGGCGTAAGTGTCACGGCGATGGCGACCACCGCGGACACCGCGATGATTGCAATCGGCATCATCCTCGTGATCCGCCCCACTCTCCACCGCAGCAGCGCAACTCCAACCCCGGTGACAACCATGGCACCGCAAAACATGAGGAGCTGACGAAACGCGAAGATCCCAATAGAGAGCGATGACCCGCCGTTGGCAGGGAGGGAAAGGCCCGCCCAGAGTCCTGCCAGCGCAGCACATGTCACAACAGAGGCCACGCCGACCAGCAAATAATTCTGACGGCTTTTCGTTTTCGTAAAGGTCTCAACCAATGCCACTGTTGGATGCTTGCATGCTCCGCTGAATGGCGCTTAGCGACATCACGAACAGTGCTGAGACCTGCACGGGTTGGATGCGAGTCACATTCTGGTTCCGGCCATCACGATCGAAGTGCCCGTTCACAACTCAGGCTCGTTGGTCTCGATCGACTCGAGATAACCGCATTCGGGCCTCGCCGACGGTTGTGGCCTGAGTTGCGAACACTCTCGACGGGATAGGCGGAGGGGAGAGCGCACCGCGCGGTGGAGAGGGATCATGGTGCGCAGCGCGCGGTCAGGTCCGCGCCATCGTCGCGGGGTAGCGTCGAAGTCCGACCAAAGGAGTTCTCATGCCTGTCGCCACCACCGACTTCGCCCACGTGCGCCTCACCGTCACCGACATCGCGCGCTCGCGGAAGTTCTACGACACCGTCTTCGGATTCGACGTGGCGTTCGAGGCACCCCCCGCGGATGCCGACCAGGCGACGAAAGACCAGCTCGCCTTCCTCTTCGGCGGCGTCATCTACGCGTTCGGCGGTGGCCTGCTCGGGCTCCGCCCCGTCGCCCCCACCGGCGACACGTTCGACGAGGATCGCAGTGGACTCGACCACGTGAGCTTCACCGCCCCCGACATCGCCAGCCTGACGGATGCCGCGGCCCTCCTCGATTCGCTCGGCATCGAGCACGGCGGGGTAAAGGACATCGGCGCAGGCTCCATCCTGGAGTTCCGCGATCCCGACAACATCGCCCTCGAGCTCTACGCGTCCGCCGAGTGACGGGACCGCCCACCCGCTAGCCTGTGACCCGAGGAGGCACGCGATGGTGAGGTTCACGGCGGCACGACAGGACTTCACCTTCACCGATGCCGAGGGCGTCGTCATCCACTACCACCTGTGGAAGGCCGGGTCGCCGCGCGGGGTCGTGCAGATCGCGCACGGCCTCGGCGAGTACGCCGCCCGGTACGAACTGCTGGCGCAGGATCTGGTGAACGCCGGCTTCTCGGTCTACGCCGACGACCACCGCGGGCACGGGCAGACCGGTGTCGAGCAGCACGACGGCGACCTGTCGAAGCTCGGCACTCTCGGGCCGGGCGGCCTTCGGGCGACGCTCGAGAGCGTGCGGGGGCTGAGCCGAATCGTCCGCGCGGAGAATCCACGTATCCCGCTCGTGCTTTTCGGACACAGCTGGGGTTCGGTGCTCGCGCAGAAGATCGTCGACACGCACCCCGACGAGTATGACGCCTTCATCCTGTCGGGCACGGCCTATCGAACGCCTCTGCACATGAGGGGCACCGACCTCAATCGCGCTCACAAGCACCTGGGCACGACGGGATACGAGTGGCTGAGCCGCGACGAGACCGTCTCGGCGGCATTCCGCGACGACGCTCTCACCTTCGAAGCGAACTCGCTGAAGGTCTTCAGCCCCGTCGACATCGCGCGACAGTTCGGGCGCCCCCGGCGAGACTTCGCGCACGACATCCCATTGCTGATCCAGGTCGGCAGCGACGACACGGTAGGTGGGACCCGCAGCGCAGAACTGCTCGCCGCTGCATACATCCGCAGATCGAAGCTGACGGATGTCGAACTGATCGTCTACACGGACGCCCGCCACGAGATCTTGAATGAGATCAACCAGGCGGAGGTGCGCGCGGACCTGCTCGCCTGGCTGGACTCGCGGATGCCGCCGCGGGCCTGATCACGCGACCGAACCCGAACGGGGTGCCGTTCCTCGGCCGGAGCGCGACGAAGCGCCGGCCCCCGCGGGTGACCGGCGCTTCGCGACATCCAGAACGGATCAGTTCTTGAAGATGTCCTTGACGTTCTCGCCAACCTTCTTCGCCGACGCTGCTGACTGGTCCGCCTGACCCTCGGCGACCTTCTGGTCATTGTCGGTCGCCTTGCCGAAGGCCTCTTTCGCCTTGCCGGCGAGATCCTGCGCGGCGTTCTCGATCTTGTCGGATGCACTCATGAGCGATCTCCTTCTTGTTGTGATGTGAATCGACCGAGGTGGTCGACTCGGGGTCGCGGGCGGGATTACCGGAGTCGTGTCGCCGAAGTCGTCCTGCTGCGAAACCCGCCGCTGATGTGGATGAGCGTAGGCACCTGCACTCCGAGAAGGCTGTCCAGGTCTGTCGTGGCCCGCTCGACGATGTCCACGACGTCGGTGGGCGAGACCCCTCGCCGAGCCGTGATGGCCACCTTCACCACGGGCCGCCGCCGTACCTGGTAGGTCGAGACTCCCGCCGAGACGAACTCCGGCCGCTCCCGCAGAGCGGATGCGAGCAACTGCTCCGCGAACGAGGATTCGATGATGGTCGACCCGGCCGCAGTCTCAGCGGTCGATACGAGCCTGCCCGTGTGTCCATGCCCCTGGCGGAATATGAAGGCTACCAGCACGATCATCGTCAGTAGCAGCCCCGCGAGCAGGGCATACCAGATCCACGCAGTAGCCGCCTCGCCGAGTACCCGATTCACCTCGGAGGCTGTAGCGGGAGCGATGTCAGTCCAGGCGGACCGCACATCCGGGAGCATCCCGACCGCGATGGCCGCGGCACCGAGGATGATCACGATCACACCCACTGTCAGCAGGAACAGTCGATTCGCCGCGCGGTTGGTGTTGTTCATGCTCCGACCTTCCCGTGCTTGGCCAGCGTCACCCGGGACGAGAGCCGCGGGGTGAGCGCATAGGCCTCGACCTGGGCGCGGACCACCTCTCGCGCGGCATCCGTGTCTACGGGAAGCCCGGATGCCGGGGTGATCTCAGCGGTGGCCGTGCGATGCGTGACCCCGACCCGCACGTTGTCGGGCCCGACGCCCGCGGCGTGTGAAACGTGACGGGCGAGGGAGGAGGCGATCACCTCGTTGTCGACCACGACTGCCGAGCGATCCGTGCGCCGGTGATGCTTCGCACGGCGTCCAGGAGCGAGAGCGAGGATGACGAGGGCGAGCCCGATCAGCAGCGCGATCACACCTGCGGCGGCGACGATCGCTGCGGGGGCGTCTGACAGCCCGGCGACCGTGCCGATCGCGTCATCCGGAGCCACCAGCAATGGCGGCTGCCCGAGAAGGCCGAGCACGATCTCCGTACCGGCGTAGGCGCAGGCGACGATGAGGATCACTGCCACCGTGATGGCAGGCGCTGAGCGCGGCGAATGGGTCTCGCGGCGGAGGATGCGGGAGTAGCTCGCCGTAATGTCGCTCATCGCACCCTCCTCTCCTGTTTGATGTCGGCGCCGGTGATGCGGATGACCACCC
Organism: Actinomycetota bacterium; assembly: GCA_041165365.1. Lineage (GTDB taxonomy): Bacteria > Actinomycetota > Actinomycetes > Actinomycetales > Microbacteriaceae > Marisediminicola. The sequence goes on from JBEANR010000060.1 coordinate 9,451, forward strand.
GCGACACCGTCGACCCGGTGAGCTCGGTGATCCGTCGCTTGATCTCGGCCTGCGCCTGCTCGGCCGACTCGAGCACCGTGCGGTGCCTGGCCGGTGCGCCGCCCTCCGACGTGCTGAGGCCCTGCACCCGGATGGGCGCACTCACCACGAGCGCGAGGTCGCCGTGCGAATCGACGAGCTCGACCTTCGGGGTGGCGGCCGCGATGCCGAGAGCGTTCGCCGTGATGGCGGTCGCGACGCGACTCATGGCCCTTGAGGTGATCTGCGTGTGACCGCGACGGGGATGGACTCCCGGCACGATCTCGACGCCGGTCACGACGAGGTGCGCTTGCCCCGGAACACGTCGACGACACTGGAGAGATCCAGCTTGCCGTCGATCACGCGACCGGTGATCGCGCCGATCGTCATGGCGACAGCCACGAAGACGAACGCCCAGAAGCCGAGCAGCACCCAGCTCACCGCGAGGGTCGCACCGACGACGATGCCGAATCGCGTCGTGGTCACTGAACCCGCGCCTCGGCCTGGTCGTCGCTGGCGTCGTCGGACGGGATGTGCACGTCGTTGATGGTCACGTTGACCTCGGTGACCTGCATGCCCACGTAGGACTCGATCGCGCTGATGACCGAGGTGCGCACGTCATCCGACACCTGCTGCAACGACATGGGGTACTCGGCGACGAGCGAGATGTCGACGGCGACCTGGGTCTCGCCGACCTCGACCCGGATGCCCTGCGACAGGTCCTTGCTGTTGATGGCATCGCGGATGGCGCCGATGGCTCGGGCTGCCCCTCCGCCGAGGCTGTTGACGCCGGGCACCTCGCGCGCTGCGATTCCGGCGATCTTGGCGATGACGGCGTCGTTGATGACGGTCTTGCCGAGGCCTGATGGTGCGGCGGTGGTGGTGGATTCGGTGATGGTGGTGGCCATGGTGGGCTCCTTCGATGGGGATGATCACGAAGAGCGCCCGATGCGCGCTTCGCGTGTCCTCTGTGAGACGGGCCGGCGCCGTGCTTCGTCACGCCGGGGCCGGAATGACTCAGCCAACGCTCAGGGAAGGGCGGAGGGCCGCGCCCCCGGGGTCTGGGCCGAATCGGGTCCCTGAGCTTGTCGAAGGGCCCTCCGCCGCGCGGCGCTTCGACAGGCTCAGCGACCCGGGTGTTCTCCGCACAACCCGGGTCCCTGAGCGTGTCGAAGGGCCCCGCGTGGTGGCGCGCTTCGACGGGCTCAGCGACCCGCGAGTTCTCCGCGCAACTCGGGTCCCTGAGCGTGTCGAAGGGCCCCGCGCGGTGGCGCGCTTCGACGGGCTCAGCGACCCGGGAGGTCTCCGTACGACCTGGGTCCCTGAGCGTGTCGAAGGGCCCCGCGCGGTGGCGCGCTTCGACGGGCTCAGCGAC
>JBEANR010000061.1:0-3148 GCA_041165365.1 Actinomycetota bacterium
CGCTGAGTCACCTTGTTGTTCTCGCTCCGCGCAGTGCGAAGGTGAAAGGTCTTATCGCCGTTGACCATGAGAACGACGTCGCCGACCCAGATCGACGCGCCGGCATGATGCTTGGTGTTGAGCACGAAGACGCCGTTCGGGCCGACCAGAACGTGGTCGACATCCGAGTCTTTCGCGCCGATCGGAACGGAATGGAGCACCGTCCAGTCGGGACCGAGCGAACTGAGCAGATGACCGATGTGAATCTCGCCGAGCGCACCCTGGTACCACGGCCACGCGTCGGCGTGCAGGCGGATACGGTCTGTCGACCGCAGCGACGGGTCATCGGTCTCGGCGAGCGCCTGCACCCGCAAGCATTCGGCTGCCACGGAGTACCCCGCCTCCCGAGCCACCAGTGACTGGACGCCGCCCATCGCAGGTCGTGCGTTCGCTTCGCCTCTGGTCATCTCTCCCCCAGAATTGACCATAACTTCGCATTCGTAGACCTGTCTCGCCCCCGATCGGGGCAGTGTACGGCGGGGAGATCGGACCAGCCGCGTGGAATACCCTCGGTATACTCGTTCCATGCCCTCCACCACGATCAAGGTCTCCCCCGAGCTCCGCGACCGGCTGAACGACGAGGCGCGACGAACCCGAACCACGGCGGCCGGCGTCGTGGCCAGCCTCCTCGCCGAGCACGATCGCAACGAGCGATTCCGAGCCATCCGAGAGGCCCGATCCGCCATGACACCGGCGGACCGCAGCGAGTACGACGACGAAACTCGCGTGTGGGACTCCCCGTCCCTTGCTTCCGCCGACTAGCAGCGCGACGGAGTGGAGATCTCTGAATCCGACGTCGCGCCGGGTGACGTGGTCTGGGTGAGCTTCGACCCGACCCGCGGTCGCGAACAGCAGGGCCATCGCCCGGCGGTGGTCGTGGCATCCGCCGACTACCTCGATGTCGTCGACACCCTCGCGATCGTCGTTCCCGTCACGAGTCAGCATCGGGGCTGGCCCAATCACATCCTCCTGGTGGGCCCCTCCGGACTCGCTGTGGAAAGCTGGGCCATGACCGAGCAGATCCGCACCATCTCACGCGATCGGATCACGGATGTCGCGGGCCATGTCACCGCGGACTGCCTCGGCGAGATGCGGGTTTATCTGAAAGACTTCCTGGGGCTCTGATCAGGATTCGCGCCGACGAGCACCCGCACCCCGCAGCATTCGCTTGTCGAGATCCGTCCGACGTCACCCGTCGGTGTCCGTCCACGACGCGATGTCGACGCCGTGATTGTCGGGCGACGCGAGCGACCACCAATCGGGAGCATGCGAGTCGTCGGCCATACGCCCACCGGCCGCGAGCGCAGCATCCACTCGAGCCCGAGCCTCGTCTGCCGGCACGTACACGTCGAAGTGAGTGCGGCCGCGTGCCGGTGAGTCGCCCGCGATCGGGTTGAAGGCGAGTTGCGGCCCGCTCCGCAGCGGGTCGACGGCACCCTCGTCACCGACGGCCTCATAACCCAGGGCGGCCAGGAAGAACGGGCGAGCATCGGCCCCGGAGTGCTGCGCCACGTAGATGCCGATCGACTGCACGCGCGACGGGTCCGCGGTCAACTCCAGTTCTGCGGCCGCCGCTGAGACTGCCGCGGCGAAGTCCGGCGCGCCAGCGGGAATCCCGTCGAAAGTGAGGTTCGGGATGCGCACCACCACGCCCTCGGCACGCACGTCGATGTCCGGCACGATGCCGAACCGCTCGGCGGCGGCGACGATCGGGGCGACGAGGCTCGCAGCATGAGCTACGGATGTCGCTGCGAACACGGCTTGCGCACCCGTGTCGGGCACACGCCAATCAGAGACGCCCTCTCGCCGGTGGAACTCCGCGGCAGACATCCGGTCTGGATCGATCGTCGGTTCACCCATCGGTTGCTCCTTCGAGGCTGGAATCCCACGCTCGTCGTGAACGGAGACCCAGGATCCACGGTACTCGGGGGCCCCGACACTGGGATCGTCGCCATCCCGCCTCATTCAACTCCGGAACGCTCCGATGCCCGACCGCCCGCATGACGCCCCCGCGCCGGCCCTCCGTGCAGCACACTGGCTCCATGTGGTTGAACTTCCTCACGGCGATCAAGAAGGGGGAACACCGTGTCGCCCCGACGACCTGGCTGGTCGGCATCGCCGCGATCGTCTACACGATCTCCCCGATCGATCTCATCCCCGAAGTGTTCCTCGGGCCCCTCGGATTCGCCGACGACATCGGCCTCTGGGGCATCCTGGTCGCTCTCGTCGTGCGCGAGCAGCGCCGCTGGCAGGCCGGGCTCGGCCCGGAGTAGGCCCGGCGGCACGGCTTAGTGGTACCATTGTGCACCACCACGGAGGGAGTCATGATGGCAACAACCATCAGACTGAGCGACGAAGCCGAACTGCGCCTGGCCGAGCTGGCTCAGCTTCTGCACCTCAGCAAGAACGCCGTCATCGAGAAGGCCGTGCTCGAGCTGGACGAGCAGACCAGTCGACGGGTGAGGGTGCGAACCGCCTTCGACGTGGTCCGCGCTCGGGACGCCGAGCTGCTGGAGCGACTATCCCGGTGACGGAGTACATCGAGCCCGACGACGTCGACGAGCTCGTGGAGGTGGAGGGTTTCCGCTACCGGGACCGGGGATTGCTGCTGTCGGCCCTGGCGGCTCCCCTGCCGGTGTTCGGCGAGGAGGTCTATCCCAAGCTTCACCAGAAGGCTGCGGTGCTCATCCGCGCGATCAACCGCGATCATCCATTGCTCGATGGGAACAAGCGGTTGAGCTGGTATGTCACGGTGGCGTTCTCTGCCATCAACGGTGTCAACCTGCGCGCCGGCGATCCAGAGGAGGCGGATGGATTCATCCGGCTCATCGCAGGTGGCGAAGTGCCCCTAAGGGAGATCGAAGTATGGCTCGAGGGGCGCGCTGCACCTCTATGAAAGAGGAGCGACCGGGCTCAGAGGATCCGCGGGGAGAGTCTCTGCGGTGCCGCTCAGCCACGCGCGTCGTCCGAGCGCTGTTCCCACTCGGCGCGGTCGAAGAGTCGCGCATGAAGTTCGGACCGGAACTCGCTGGCCTGCCATCCGGGCGTCGCGAACAAGTCGGCATCCCTCGCCTACGCTGGCCGCATCAGCCCCTGGGGCATCGTTCTC
>JBEANR010000062.1:0-4786 GCA_041165365.1 Actinomycetota bacterium
GGGGGGGGGGGGGGGGGGGGGGGGGGGGGCGGGGGCGCATGGGGCGGTTGCGGCCGCGGCGTGGGGCCGGCCGTGGGCTCGTTGCGGCGACGGCGCGGGGCAGTGGCACCGGGCAACGGCAGTGGCACCGGGCCGGCCGCGGCGATATCGAGCTGCCGCCGGGTCGTGTGCGCCGCTGCTGTCGGAAAACGAAGGGGCTAGGGGCGGTTGGGTCGGCTCAGCCGCGCGTGTCGCCCGAGTCGCCCGGATGATCTCCTTCGTTTTCGGTGAGCACCCGCGCCTGGGGCCCAGCGAGTCCTCGGCGGACCGGTGCGCAACTGCGGATGACCGGGCGCGGGCGCTCGGCGCCGTGATTCCGAAAACGAAGGAGAACCAGCGGCCGGGGCGCGTCGGCCGCGCGTGTCGCCCGTGTCGCCCGGATGATCTCCTTCGTTTTCGGAGAGGACGCGCGGGGGATCGTGCGCCGGCAGGGGTGCGCCTAGACGAACGCGGCGGTGCCCGTGATCGAGCGGCCGACGATGAGGGTGTTCATCTCGCGAGTTCCCTCATACGAGTAGATCGCCTCCGCGTCGGCGAAGAAACGCATGACGTCGTAGTCGAGCACGATGCCGTTGCCTCCGAGGATCTCGCGGCACCAGGCCACGGTCTCCCGCATGCGTGCGGTGGTGAAGAACTTAGCGAGCGACGAGTGCTCGTCGCGCTGAGTTCCCTCGTCGAGCATCCCCGAGACCCGCGTCACCATGCCGATCGAGGCGGTGATGTTGCCGAGGCTCTTCGCGAGGAGGTCCTGCACGAGCTGGTGGCTGCCGATCGTCTTTCCGAACTGCACGCGCTCGCCGGCGTACTTCACCGCTGCGTCGTATGCGCCCACCGAGTTGCCCACGGCGGCCCAGGCCACCTCGGCGCGGGTGAGCCTGAGCACGGCAGCGGTCTCTCGGAACGATCTCGACTTGGCCAGACGATGGGACTCGGGCACGACGACATCCGTCAACGTGATGTCGGCGTTCTGGACGATGCGGAGCGCCTGCTTGTTCTCGATGCGGGTGCCGACGTATCCGGGGGTCGAGGTGGGCACGATGAAGCCCTTGACCTGGCCGTCGTCGGTGTCTTTGGCCCAGATGATCGTCACGTCGCTGATGGAGCCGTTGCCGATCCACCGCTTCGCGCCGTTGAGCACCCACTCGTCGCCGCGGCGGGTCGCGGTCGTGCGGAGGCCCTGCGCGGCATCCGATCCAGACAGCGGCTCGGTGAGACCGAACGCGCCGAGGAGCTCGCCGCTCGCGAACTTGGGCAGCCAGTGTGCGCGCTGCTCCGGTGAGCCGGCGACACCGATCGATCCCATCACGAGCCCGTTCTGCATGCCGACCAGGGTGGCGAGGCTCGCGTCGACGCGGGCGAGTTCGAGGGCGACCCAGCCGCGGAAGACGGCGCTGTTCTCGAACTGGCGGGTCTCCTCCCAGGGCTGGCCGTAGAGGCCGAGGTCGGCGAGGCCGGTGACGATGTGGCGCGGGAAGAATTCCGCCCGCGCCCACAGGTCGTTCACGATCGGGCGCACCTCGGCCTCGAGATATTCGCGGAGCCTCATGATGAGGTCCTTCTCACGGTCTGTGAGGGCGTTCTCATAGCCGTAGAAATCGCTGGCGAGATTCTCGAAAACCCGCGTGGTCTGCTCGATCGTCATGGTTGCTCCCGTGAGTGCGCCCCGGTCGGGCGTCGTTGCCGGATGGTGCCGGGCCCCGTGGTGGAGGGTCCGGAGATGGATGTCGCCGGTGCTGTCGTTCGCGGCGGCGGCTGGTGCCTCACGCCGACGGCTGCCGGGCTGCGTCTGGCGCGACATCCGACATCCGTCACGCGCGTGAGCAAGGCCGCGCGGAGAGCCTAGGCGGGTGCGGCCCGGGCGCCAACGGTCTTGGTAGTTTTGGCCAAGCCCGCTTTCGAGCACGCGCGGGGTGTTTGTAGGTCGCGTGCAATCTCCCGTCCGTGTTCTGGAGTCGTCATGCTCGTCGAGATCGGTAACATCCCGCGCCCGTACGGATGGGGGTCCAGGACGGCGATAGCCGAGCTGCTCGGGCGAGCGGCATCCGGGCATCCTGAGGCGGAGTTGTGGCTCGGGGCGCACGCCGGGTCGCCGGCGCGGATCATCCGTCCGTCGGAGGTCGGTGGGCACGAGACCCTCGACGCGTGGATCGCCGCCGACCCCGCCGCCACCCTCGGGCGGTACGCCTCGGGTGAGCGGCTGCCGTTTCTGCTCAAGGTGCTGGCTGCGGCGGCGCCGCTCTCGTTGCAAGCCCATCCGACGCCCGATCAGGCGCTGGCGGGATTCGCCCGCGAGGACGCGCAAGGGGTGCCTCTGGATGCTCCGCACCGCAACTACAAAGACGCGTCGGCCAAACCCGAACTCATCTACGCGCTCAGCGATCGGTTCGAGGCGCTGTGCGGGTTCCGCACGCTGGAGTCGTTCCGAGAGATCGTGCTGGTGCTGCGGGATGCGGGCGGGGGAGTGGGCGGTGGTGGCGCGGGTGGTCGTGGGCTGGCTGCTGCGGAATCGCGCGGAGGTGCGGGTGCGAGCGCCGATGGCGGTGCGCGGGCTGCGTTCGACGGGCTGTTGGCGCAGGCGGACGTACTCGCGGTTTCTGCGGGGGGAGCGCCGGACGGGTTGGAAGCCGCTGTGCCTGGTGGGCCCGCGCGGGGAGTGGCAGAGGACTCGGGGGCCGGCGCGACTGCGGGTCGTGCGGGCGGGCTTGACGGCGCCGGTGCGGACCGTGGACCAGCCGCCGGCGTCGACGCAGATGCCCGGCGGCGCACCGAGACCGCCTTGCGCGATCTTGTCGAGTGGCTGTCGATGGGCGGGCCCGATGTCGACCGCATCGTCGCCGCGACGGTCGCGGCGGCGCGGACGATTCTCGCCGGTCGCGACTCCGCTGGTCGCGACTCCGCTGGTCGCGACACCGCTGGTCGCGACTCCGCTGGTCGCGACACCGCGGGTCGCGATACCGCCGGTCGCGACTCGGCCGACGGAGCCACCGTCGGTCGCGACTCCGCTGGCGGCGACCTGCGCTTCGGGGCCGAGCTCGCGACCGTGATGGCTCTGGCGGACGCGTACCCCGGGGATCCGGGCATCCTGATCTCCCTGATGCTGAACCGGGTGACCCTCGCGCGGGGCGAGGCGCTGTATCTGCCGGCCGGCAACATCCACGCGTACCTCGAGGGTCTCGGGGTGGAGCTGATGGCGGCGTCCGACAACGTGCTGCGCGGCGGTCTGACGCCGAAGCACGTGGATGTGCCGGAGTTGCTGAGCGTGCTCGACTTCGCGCCCGTCGACCCGCCGTACCTGCGGCCCGAGCATCCGTCGCCGGGCGTCGAGGTGTTCACGCCCGACGTGCCCGACTTCCGGCTGATGAGGGTGACCGGCGATGCGACGATCCCGGTCACCGGGCCGGGCATCGTGTTGTGCGTCGCGGGGTCGTTCACGCTCGGGGCGACGCCCATCGCGCGCGGGCAGTCGTTCTATGCGACCCCGGATGAAGCGGCCCTCGTGATCGCGGGAGGCGGGGAGCTCTTCGTGGCGACGACCGGTGGCTGAGCGGCTCGGCGCCTTCTGCCGCCTCGGGCGGCGAACGTTCGGCTTGGCGGAGGCCGGGCTCGGGGCACCTTCGCGGCGGTGCCGTGCAGTGCCGTGCCGTGGCGACCCGAGCGCGGGCGTCGAGCCCTGTCGGCTCGAGCGTGGGTGCCGAGCCGCGCCGTGCCTTGCCGAAAATGAAGGAGAACACGGCCATGGCACACGAGACACGCGGGCGCTTCATATCCACGCCGGCATTCCTCCTTCGTTTTCAGAGCAGACGATGCGATCAGGAGCGCGAGCTCGCTCCCTGCCGGCCGCGGAACGAGAAGAACTTGTGGCTGAGGTAGCTCATGATCGTGATGGCGACGGTGGTGACCGCTTGGGCCAGCCACGACGGCCATTCGACGACATCGACGAGTAGGGACAACGCGGCGGCGTTGACGACGAACATCACGACGTAGACGCTCTCGAATCGCACGAAGTCGAGCACCATGCCACCCCGAGCGCGCACTCGGAAGGTGATGCGGCGGTGCAAGGCGAAGGCCAGCATGGTCGCAAGGAGGTAGGCCAGCAGGAGGCTCACGAGATACCGGCCGCCGAGCATCGCCTCGAAAGCGAGGAACAAGGCGTACGCCACGACGGTGTTGACCATCCCGACCGCGATGAATCGTGCCCGCTCATCTGCTTTCAGGCGGCGGATGATGGCGAGCACCCTCCACTGTCGCATGCTGTAACGCCGTCTCCCTCCCGAACGGGACCGCATGGGCGACCGCTGCTGCCGCCGCTGCAGCGGTTTCGACGGCGGTGGCTGGGCCCGGCCCGATGGAGCTCGATCCGAAAACGAAGGAGAAAGGCCGCTGTCATCATGCGACACCCAGGCCGGACCGCCGACGCGCGCCGCTTCTCCTTCGTTTTCGGCGAAGCCAGTGAACGGCGACTCCTGCACACGGCGACCCCGCGGTGACGTGTCCACCGATTCGGGCTTGGGCGCCCGCGACATCCGTCCGCTCGACACACTCATGACATGCGGACTGTCGCTCAGGCCATCGTCGACCACGGCATGTTCCTACGCCGCCGCGACCTGCTCGCGCTCGGCTACACCGACGGTTCCATCACGTCGGCGCTCGAAGGCCGGCGGGTGTTCCGCGTGCGACACGGCTGGTACTCCGTGCCGCAGGCGCCGACGGAGGCGATCGAGGCGGTGCGTGTGGGCGGCCGGCTGAC
>JBEANR010000063.1:0-3995 GCA_041165365.1 Actinomycetota bacterium
CCGCCGGCATCCCGAGCCCACTCGTGATCGAGCGGCAGGAGATGTACGGCGAGCCGTTCGACATCCCGGTGCCCGACGAGCTCGTCTTCGTCTCGTCGTTCGACGGCGGCGAGGTGTTCCGCTCGGGGGTCACCTACCGGCGTGGCAACGGCCGGGTCTTCTACTTCTCCCCCGGCGACCAGGAGTATCCCGTCTACCACCAGGCCGAGATCATCCAGGTGCTCGCCAACGGCATCCGCTGGGCCGCGCCGACGGCCCCGCTCGCCTACCCGGAGGCCGAGAACGCGCCGCGGGACTGGTTCGTGCACTAGGACTCCGGATGCTTCGCAACCAGGTCAAGGCGTGGTTCGCCCGCTACGGGTGGGCCCTGTACGCACTCGCCTCCGTGGCGTTCCTCGCCAACATGCTCGTGCAGTTCGCGGCGCTGAACCGGGGTGACGGTGGACCTGCGACGCTTCCGGCGCTCATCTTCTCCGTGCTCGGTCTCCTCTGCGCGGTCGTGGTGGGCGTCGTGTTGTTCCGGGGGCGGCCAGAGCGCTGAGGGCGGGTGCTGTGACGCGTGGTCGAGGCTGTCCCGGCGGCGGCACGGCGGCGGATGCTCTCACGCGGGGCCGGCCTGCTGAAGGCGCCCGGTCGGTTCGCCCGCGGCGTGCCCGACCGACCAGGGTCGGTGCCGCGTGAGAGCATCGGCCCGTGCCACTGGACTTCACTGCGATCGACTTCGAGACCGCCAATTCCTCGAGTGCGAGCGCGTGCTCGGTCGGGCTCGTGAAGGTGCGTGACGGGAAGGTCGCCCACCGCGAGAGCTGGTTCATCCGTCCGCCCGCCGGGCACGACACCTTCTCCGAATGGAACACCCGCATCCACGGCATCGTGGCTCAGGATGTCGCGGAGGCCCTCCGCTGGAGCGAGCAACTCCGGGATCTGATCGCCTTCGCCGACGGCGATCACCTTGTCGCGCACAACGCCGGCTTCGACATGGGAGTCATCACTGGGGCGTGCGTCGCCAGTTTCATCGACACGCCCGCGTTCGGGTACGCGTGCAGCCTGCAGATCGCCCGACGCACCTACGCTCTCGACTCGTACCGGCTGCCGGTCGCCGCGATGGCGGCGGGGTTCGAGGACTTCAGGCATCATGACGCCCTCGCCGATGCGGAGGCCTGCGCTGCGATCGTGATCCACGCAGCCGACCGACACGACGCGGTCGATCTCGTCGACCTCGTTCAGATCACGGGCACCAGGATGGGGCGCATCGGCACGCGGGCCGGTGATGCGGCCAGGGAAGGGGCGGTCGTCGCGAGTGCCTCGCGGGTTCCGGCGACCGTGGTCGATTGGCGCTAGCGGTACGTACCAGAGGGGTTTTGACTCCTGGTTGCACGGCCCGATCGCCCCACCGCGCACGCATCACGATCTCATCGGCGGCGATCTGCTCCCCCCAGGCGCCATCCGCAGCAGAACGGCGCCGATGAGCCATGAACGCGCGCCCACCCCCGGTCCGGTGGCCCGCGGAGTGCAGCGCCCGCGCCCCACGGCGTTTCTGGCGCTACCTCGGGGCCCTCGTCGTCGGGTCGGGGAACAATGTCTCCACCTGCGGCTTCTCACGTCGCTTCGCGCGAGCCCACACGAAGAACCCGAGGAGGGTGAAGGCACCGTAGAAGACGTACATGAAGGCCGTGGCGTAGTACCCGACGCTGATGAGCAGCGGCACGCCGACGACATCCACGGCCACCCACACCAGCCAGAACTCGACCCACCCCTTCGCCATGCCGTAGGTCGCGAGGAGTGAGCCGGTGAAGATCCACGCGTCTGCCCAGACCGGCTCGTACGAGCCGAGCAGCTGGAACACCGGCGTCAAGACCGCGGTGCCACCCACGAGGGCGACGACCAGGAAGAGTCGCTGACGCCCGGTCGCCCACTGCGGGGTGACGGCCTCCCCTCCGTCATGGCGACTCTGTCTCCAGCGCACCCATCCGTAGATCGACACCGCGATGAACATGATCTGCCGACCGGCCTGCCCGAGCAGGTTGATCGGATTCGGAGTGCCGAACACGGCCCCGAGGAACACGGTGAAGAGCAGTACGTTGCCGACGATGCCGACCGGCCATGCCCACACCTTGCGGCGCATCCCGCCGAGAGCGCTCGCGAGACCGAACACGTTGCCGATCACCTCGCGCCAGAGCAGGGTCTGATCGCCGAGGCGCAGTTGCGCGTCGAAGAGCCACTCGAGCAGTTGCATGCGCACACCTCCTCTCCGCTTCATCATGCACCCGGACCGAGCCGAGCGGATGCCGCCCTTCGGGATCACCCTGCGGATGCGGCGGGGCTCCGGTCAGTCGCCGCCGCGATGTCACACCCCGCTGACACACTGGGCGCATGGATCCTGTTCTCGCGATCATCGTCGGCATCGTCATCGGCGTGGTCATCGGCGCGCTCGCCGCGACGGTGTTCGCCGCCCGATCCGCAGCGCAGCGCGCCGCCACCGCAGACCCCGCGGCCGACGCGCGCATCGACCCGGCGATCCTCGAGGCCGAGCACGCCACCGCGCTCGTGAACCTCAGGGCACAAGAGCAGGGTCGCCAGGCCGAGCTCGGGTCGAGGCTCGCGGGTGTGCTCGCCACGGCGGAGGGCCTCGAGCGTCAACTCGAGGCTCAGCGATCGCAATACCGGGACCTTGTGGATCGTCACGCCGCCGAAGAACTCTCCAGAGCCGCACGCGAACGCGCCGAGAACACCGTGCTGCAGGCGCTGACACCCGTGCAGGAGACGCTCCGCACCATGCAGCTCAAGGTCACCGAACTCGAGACCCAACGAAGCCTGCAGCACGGCGAACTCAGCCAGCAGTTGCGCAGCGCGGCGGAGTCCGAAGAACGTCTGCGGTCGACCGCCGATTCGCTCGCCGCAGCTCTCAAGAACAACTCCACCCGCGGGGTGTGGGGCGAGACCCAGCTCCGGGCCGTCGTCGAGGCCGCGGGGCTCCTCCAGCGGGTCAACTTCGACGTGCAGTCGAGCATCGTCTCGGATCGCGGAGCCGGGCGGCCCGACATGGTCGTGAACCTGCCCGGCGGCAAGTGCATCGCCGTCGACGCGAAGGTGCCCTTCAATGCGTACATCGAGGCGAACGCGATCCCGGTGACCGCGGATGACGGCACTCTCACGCACCGTGCCGCACTCATGAAGCGGCACGTCAAGGCGGTGCGCGACCACATCACGACGCTCGGAAGCAAGGCCTACTGGGAGGGACTCGAGGCAAGCCCGGAGATGGTGATCGCCTTCATCCCGAGCGAGTCGCTGCTGTCGTCGGCCTTGGAGTCCGACCCGACCATCATGGAGTTCGCATTCTCGAAGCGCGTGGCCCTGGCCTCACCGGTCACCCTGTTCTCGGTGCTCAAGACCGTGGCGGTGAGCTGGCAGCACTCGGTGGTGACCGAGGAGGCGAAGACGCTGTTCGACATCAGTCGGGAGCTCTACAGCCGGTTGTCGACGATGGCCCAGCACGTGGAGAAGCTCGGCAGGTCGGTGAAGGCGACGGTGAACGACTACAACAGGTTCGTCGGGTCGCTCGAGCGCCAGGTGCTGCCGTCGGCGCGCAAGCTCAACGTGCTCGACGAGTCGAAGGTGATCGGAGCGCTCGAGGTCGTCGAGGAGTCCACCCGCGACCTGACGGCCCCCGAGCTGCTCGCCCCGCTCCCCGAGAAGAAGATCGCGACCATCGACCGCGAACTGAGATCCCTCGATGAGACCGGTATCCACGCCGGGCCCGACAGGTTCGGTCTCACCCTGCCCGGCCTCGACGACGTCGCCGACGAGGAGGGCACCAGGTCGGCCTGAAAGACCGCGGTCTTCTACGACCCGTCGAGCCCCGCGAGGTCGAGCTCGCCGATCCACTTCTGCGCGACATGGTCGGCGATGACCCTGCGGATGGTGCCGGACCGCCCCCGCAGCACGATGCTCTCGGTACGGATGATCGGACCCTTCCGCCGCACACCCTGCACCAG
>JBEANR010000064.1:0-22950 GCA_041165365.1 Actinomycetota bacterium
CTCCTCAGTGGCCTCCTCCTCAGTGGCCTCCTCCCCACGTGCCGCCGAACCGCACTGGCAAACGATCACGGCGACCTCCGCCGACGACTTCGTGGACTCGGTCGGTGTGAACGTCCACATGAACTTCACCGACACACGTTACGGCGACGAACGACAGACACTCGCGCTGCTGCACAACCTCGGGGTACGGCACGTGCGCGACGGCCTCGAATCCGATGACCCCGACTACTCCGCGGCGCTTCGCGCGTTCCGGGATGCCGGCATCGATGCCTCCCTCATCGCAGGCGGGTCATTCGACCAGCCCAACAACCTCGAGACGATCGAGGGCGGGCTCGAGGCGTTGACCGACCCGGATCGGCTACTCGGCGTCGCGTCGTCGATCGAGGGCACCAACGAACCAGATTGCGACGAGTGGGACCCTGCGATCCGCGTCAGGCAGCAGCAACTGATCGACGCCGTGCGGGCGGTGCCCGAGCTCGACGGCATCCCGGTGTTGACGCCGTCGGGCTGTCGACAGGTCGGATCGGTTCTCGACTACAGCGAGGAGGGTGAGGTCGGCCCCGACGCTGACGCGTGGAACCTGCACCCCTACCCGGGCGAGTACACCCCCGAGGCAGGATTGCCGGGCAGCTATCCCGATGCCGATCTCACCGCGGAGGGTCAGTTCGAGGCGGCCAAGAGCGCGGCCGATCGACCGGTGTGGGCCACGGAGACCGGATACAGCACTGCGCTGAACAATCCGGATGAGGGCGCCATCCCGATCAGCGAAGACGCCGCCGGCAGTTACATCCCCCGCATCCTTCTCGAGAACGCCCGTCTCGGGATCGAGCGCTCGTTCCTCTACGAACTGCACGACGAGCGCCCGGACCCCGGCTTGACCGACCCCGAGCAGGCATTCGGCCTCATCAGATACGACGGAACCCCGAAGCCCGCCTACGAGAGTGTTCAGGCGCTTCTCACGACCCTCGCAGACCCCGGTCTGCCCGTCGAGGACCGCGCTGTGAAGCTCGGAATCGCGAAGGCTCCGGATGATCTGCGCCGGATGGCCTTCGCGAGGAGCGACGGATCGGTCGATCTCGTACTCTGGCGCGCCGTCTCGGTCTGGGATACCGAGACCGACGACGACGACGATGTCGCCGACATGCCCATCGAGGTCTCGACGCGGAAGGCCGCCCCGGTGTCGATCGTGCGCCTCGCGGAGGGAACGACCAGAACGGTGCTCGGTTCGCGCAAGACCACTGACGTGGAGGTGGGCCCGACGCCCGTCATCGTGCGGTTCGGAAAGTCGACCGGCGTCTCCGCCGTCGAGCAATGGCCGATCCCCGCTCCCGAGACGTCCACCTTGAGCACGCCCGGAAGACCGGGCGCGTCGGGAACGACCGGCTACTCCACGACGCTCACCTGGGGCGAATCCGTCGGTGACGCGGGTGTGAACGTCTACATCATCTATCGGGACGGGCGAGCCATCGCGCGGGTGGAGGGCACCGAGTACCTCGACACGGGTCTGAATGCCGCGACGACCTATCGATACGAGATCAGAGCGGTCGACCAGTCAGGAGGCACCACCGACCCGTCGCCGGCCCTCGACGTCTCCACTGCCGCGGTCGACTCGACAGCTCGCTACTCCCTCGTGAACGCCGGCGACGGCTCATGCCTCGATGCCGAGGCGCGGGGCACAGCGAGCGGCACCGCGATCATCGGATGGCGCTGCAACGATCAGGACAACCAGCACTGGATGTTCGTGCCGACGACAACCGGGAGCTACACCGTGCTGGCGGCTCACGACCCCGACCTGGCGTGGGATCTCGATGGGGCGACCGGTTCGAGCTCGCAGTTGCAGTTGTGGCGCGTGGACGAGGCCGATCAGTTCTGGAGCGTCGAGCGGGCAGGGGCATCTGGCTATCGACTGCTGTCGGCCGATGGTGACTCATGCCTCGGTCTCGTCGCCACAGCGAGCGGTTCGCGGGCGCAGCAGGTGGAATGCGATTCATCCTCCGGCCAGAGGTTCGAGCTCGTTTCCGCCGAATGAGCTGCTCTGTCAGAGCGCCGTCGAGGTCGCGCGGGCCTCTGCCGCAGCCACGATCCTGGTCGCCATCGTCGTGAAGATCACTCCATGGAACGGCAGGATCGCGAACCAGTACAGCCGTCCGCCGAGCCCCTGCGGAAAGAAGATGGCCCGCTGGATGTAGTGCGATCCGCCGTCAGGCGTCGGCTCGGCCGTCAACTCGAGCCACGCCCGCCCCGGCACCTTCATCTCGGCGCGCAGCCGGAGGAACGATCCGTGACGGATCTCCTCGACCCTCCACCAGTCGAGGGCGTCCCCCGCGCTCAGCCGTTCGGCATTGCGCCGGCCGCGACGGAGACCGACCCCGCCGACGAGCTTGTCCATGACCCCGCGTGCCGCCCAGGCGACGGGCAGCGAATACCAGCCGTTGTCACCGCCGATGCCCTCGATGACGCGCCACAGGCTCGCGACCGGGGCGGTGGAGGTCTGCTCCTTCAGGTCGAGGTAGACGGTGTGCCCGGTCCATTCCGGGTCGCTCGGCAGCAGGTTCGCGTCCGCACCCTCGACTGAGGAGTTCTGCCAGCTGGTCTCGACGTCACCCGTCCGCATCCTGCCGAGGGCCAGCCTCACGGCCTTTCGATACGACGTCAGCCCGCCCTCCGGCTCGGCGATGTGGTTGGCGATGTCGTGCTCGTGGATCACGCAGTCGTACTGCAGCGACGCGATGATGGGCACGGCGAGCGACCTCGGAATGGGGGTGACGAGGTTCACCCACTGCGAGGCCAGCCACGGAGTGAGCACCGGGAGCGGAGCGATGGGGCGCTGCGGCAGCCCCGCTTCGACGGCGTAACCGTTCATCATCTGGCCGTAGCGCAGCACATCCGGCCCACCGATGTCGAAGGTGCGGCTCACCTCGGGCGGCAGGGTCGCCGACTCGACGAGGTAGTGCAGCACATCACGCACCGCGATCGGCTGGATGAAGTTGCGCACCCATTTCGGGGCCGGCATGTAGGGCAGCACGTCGGTGAGATGCCTGATCATCTCGAACGACGTCGATCCCGACCCGATGACGACTCCGGCTTGCAGGGCGGCCGTCGGAACGCCCGACTTGATCAGGATGCGCCCGACCTCGGCGCGCGACCGCAGGTGAGGAGACAGTTCCCCGGCCGGATGAAGCCCGCCCAGGTAGACGATGCGGGAGACACCGGCCGCTCGCGCCGCCCGTGCCGCATTCATAGCCGCGACCTTCTCGACCGCCTCGAAGTCGCCTCCGGCGCCCATGCCGTGGACGAGGTAGTACAGCACGTCGACCTCGTGGAAGGCATCGGGGAGGGTCGCGCGGTCGGTGAGATCCCCGATCGAGACCTGCACCTGTCCGGCCCACGGCACATCGCGCATCTTGCCCGGATCGCGCACGAGCACCCTCACCTCGTGGCCGGCTTCCAGCAGCTTCGGCACCAATCTGCCGCCGATGTATCCGGTCGCTCCGGTGACGAGCATTCTCATGGGCACAGCCACCATTCCCTCGGGGTCGGTCGGTTCTCCCAGGGTAATCCCCGTGGCATCGCGCTCTCCTCCCTGAGGAGGAGCAGCACGATCATGCTCCAGCCGGAGCCTCCGCGCCCCGCCTTTCCCTACGGTCGAAGGGCACCGTCACAGCCGCAGAGACGCGGTCACCGTGATGCCGAGCCATCGCCGAGAAAGGCCGACCACATGTTCATCCGGAGCAAGCATTCCGACCAGGCCGCACATCACGCACGACTCCGGTACGCGGCGGGGTCGATAGCCGCGACGGGGCTGCTCGTCGCCGGAGCGGCGATCGTCACAGCTCCCGGCGCGGCCGGCGCACCCGACCGCGACCCCGGTACGTCTCAGGATTCCGATGATGTGACGATGGCGGCGGCGACAGACGACGCGGGCACAGAGGGCTCAGGCCAAGAGTCCTCGGCTGCGGATTACCAGGCCGAGCAGATCCTCCCGCCACGGACCAAGCAGGGTTCGAGCACGCGCCCGTCGTCCGAGCGGGCACCGTCGTCCGAGCGGGCTCAGGGCGGAACCGTCGGACACAGCAGGTCCGCGCAGCGAAGCGAGGCGTTCGACGCGTTCACTCAGGGATCCTCCTCACCGGACGTCGAGGACGACGAGACATCGGATGAGCCGAATGAGCCGGCATCGGATGCAGCCGACGACGAGATCTCGCCGTCCGAGCTGCCCCTCGCCGCGGCCCTCACCGAGGATCCGGAGCTCCCCGACGATCGGGCGCCGGAAGCGGTCGAGACGGAGACCGAGCGGCCGGATGCCCCGACCCCGGCGTCCGATGTGGCCGCACCGTCGAGCGCGGCGCAACCGACCGCGCCGGCGAAGTCTGTCAAAGCGCGGAAGACGGTTCGATCCACGGCTCAGTCGCACTCTCAGTCCCCCTCTCAGTCGTCGCCGACCCGCAAGCCGGTCTCCACGGCACCCGCGACTCCCGAGCGGTCGACCTCCGCTCCGTCCACTCCCGCTCCGTCCACTCCCGCTCCGTCCACTCCCGTGCAGTCGACCCCGGCGCCGTCCACTCCGGCTCCGTCCACCACGCCCCCGGCGCCCGTCATCGCCCGGAAGACCCCAGCGGTGGCACCGTCGGTGGCACCGGCCACACCTCCGGCAGCGAAGCGGGTAGCGCGCACTCCGGCGACCACCGAGAGGACGACGCCGCAATCGAAGACAGCGCCGCCTGTTCCTTTGGAGCAGACGGCCACCGAGACGACCTCGACGAGGGCTGACACACCCCAGCAGGCCGTACAAACGCTCGTCCCGGATGCCTCGAAGACAGAGCCCTCCGAGGCTCACCGGACCGCGGATGACGAGACCCACGTCGATACGTCGACTCCTCTCGACACTCACGCTGACATCAGCAGCGACACCGGTGCCGACTCCACCGTTGTCGACACCGGTGATGTCCACGCCGATGCAGAGGACTCGGTGTCGCCCGATGATCGTGAATCCGTGGGCTCAGAACTCGCGGGCTCAGAACTCGAGGACCCCACACCCGACGGCACCGAACTCGACGACAGTGCGCTCGACGTGCTCTCGTCCGATCTCACCGAGGAGGGCGCACCAGCATCGAAGACCGACGTCACTGACACGGCGGCGCACGCTTCAGACTCGACGGGAGACCCGGCCGATCCGGTCATGCACGGGCACCCCGCCATCGTGGCCGGCCCCGATGACCACCATGCCTTCGCTCGCGTGTCTCCGCGGCCGGTCAAGGCGGTGTTCGACCGCCATCACTTCGCCCACGTGTCATCCACCCCCGACTTCGTGATCCCGATGCTGCCCATCGCTCCACCGAGAGTGGAGCCTCCCCTCCTCGAGGCGCCTCCCGTCATAGCCCCGTCGGTCGTCGAGCCTGTCGTCGCCGAGCCCGTTGCGCCCGAGCCCGTCGATTCCGGGCCCGTCGTCAGCGAACCTGTCCCGCCCGAGCCCGTCATCGCCGAGCCCGTCGTCGCCGAGCCCGTCATCGCCGAGCCCGTCATCGCGGAACCAGTCGCATCCGCTCCGGTGACGGCAGAGCCGATCGTGCTCGAGTTCCTGCCAGCGGAGCCGACGACCACGACGGCAGACGGGGATGAGATCGAGACTGCTCCGGGCGAATGCCACGCCGCCGAGGAAGCCGATCAGGTCGCCGCAGAGCTAGCGGCCGCCGAGCTCGCCGCAGCCGAAGCCGAAGCCGCCGACCTGGCCGCGGCCGAGCAAGCCGCCGCAGAGCTCGCCGCAGCCGAAGCCGCCGAATTCGCCGCAGCCGAGCAAGCCGCCGCAGACCTCGCCGCAGCCGAAGCCGCCGAACTCGCCGCAGCCGCCGCAACCGAGGCCGGTCACACCGCCGGGCAGGTCGCTGTCGACATCGTCGTGACCGGCTCCCCCGTCTGATGGCCCGCACTCTCTGCACCGCCGACTGACTCACCGCTGCACATGACAGGCACCGGAGTCCCACCGGCCGCGCATTCCGACGCGACCGGGACTGCACCGCGGGCGGGATCATTCCGGTGGATCAGCATCGCCATCGAGCTCCCACCTGCGGAACTCTGGGGCGCCCAGGCCTCCGCGGAGTCGGCGCCGACGGCGCCCGCGCTGAGCGAGACCGACCGGCGCATCATCGCCGCAGCAGTTCTCGCCACCGAGACCCTGGCGCCGCCCGACGAACTCGCACTCGAACCTTCGGATCCCCACTTCTACAGGATCGTCGTTCCCGGTGAAGCCCTACCCCCCGAGCCGGCTGCGGAGACCTCGCCGCCGCGTGCCCGACATCGACATGACGACTCCTCCCCTGGCGCGGATGGGGCGCACCGCGCAGCATCCGTCGATCCATCTGCCGACTACCGCAATCGGCGACTCGATCGACTGCTCGGTCGCGTCTGAGATCAGGCGCACGGTCGCCTGAGGACGGTCCCCCTGGAGGGGGAGGCTGCGGATCATCAGGGAGGGCGATCCGTGGTGAGTAGGCATCGACCTACCGTGATCCGGATACGAGCATTCACGACATCAACGGAAGGCGCCCGCTCATGACTTCGCACGGAGAATCCTTCACCCGTCCCGACCGTCGCGCTTCTGAGGCGCCCGACGACGCATACGTGCCCACACGCCTCGACAAGGTCTGCAAATACGCGGTCGGCTCGTTCGTCGCTGTGGGCCTCGCGGGCGTCGGGGCCATGATCTCGACGAGCTCAGCGTCTGCGTCTCAGACACCGTCGCTCGGCGCCGGCGTGGGAATGGACTTCGGCGACTTCAGCTTCGGTGGCTTCAGCGGTGGGTCCGACTTCGGGGGATCCACCGACCTGTTCACGGGTTCGACCAGCGGTTCGACCTTCGGCGTCGGCAGCACCCTCGACTTCACGACCACCACCACACCGTCAGCCCCCGTAGACATCCCCATCGCCAGTACACCGATCGTGACGACGACCCCGACAGTCGAAGTCGTCACGCAGTCGAGCGCGCCCGCGGTCACGCCGACGGTCGATTTCGCGCCGCCGACCGATGTCGTGGTGACGACAGAAACCCCCACCATCACGTACACGGATCAGGCGACGGTGACGCAACCCCCCGTCGAGACACCCATCGTTGCGACGGAGACGTCGACCACTCCGACGGAGACCGCGGTCTCGGTCTCCTCCGGGGTCGCGGCACCGATGACGTCCCTGCCCGAGCCGACCGCCGAGAACATCAGCTACGCCCCCGACCTCTCAGTGCCCACCATCGAGCCGTCGACCACGACCTACACCGAAGCGACACCGTCCACCGACCCCACCGCACCCGTCGACAACCTCACCACCGGCGACACGGTCTGGGAACCAACGACAGTCGCCCTGCAGCCGACGACATCCGGCGACCCCACCGGCTCCACAACCGAGAGCGGGACCACCGGCGAGTCGGCCACTTCGCTCGACCCGGCCAACCCCGACGGCACCACCTTGCCCGAGCCGACCGCCGAGAACATCAGCTTTGCCCCCGACCTCTCCGTGCCCACCACCGAGCCATCGACCACGACCTACACCGAAGCGACACCGTTCACCGACCCCACCGCACCCGTCGACAACGTCACCACCACCGAGACGAATTGGGAGTTCGCCTCCTCGGACGGTGAGGTGACGGAGGAATCGTCGCATCCGACCTCCGACAAGGTCACGGGCGATCAGGGCACAGCGACGACACAGTCCACGCCGACAGGCGCGAACACCTTGGTGGTTCCGGGCGGCGAGCCTGCGACCGTCCCCGGGTCTGCCGACGACACCGTCGATGGCGTCGGCACGGTGACCTTCTCCGACGACTCACTCAAGGCGCCCACGGAGGTCGATCTGACCACATTCAGCGACGGATCCGATCCGACCGGCACCCTCGGAACCGCCCTGTCGAACGACACCTCGTTCTCGATCACCCTCGACCCGCGCATCGGCTCGGTCCGGTCCAGCACCGACGACGGCATCCTCGCCACCCCCGGAGTCAAGGCGGTCGGCAACGTCTCGCTCGGAGAGGACGTGGATATCGTCGGCCGCGTCGACCTCGGAACCCCCATCATTGGAAAAGACGGAGACGTCACCGCCGGCTCGACAACGCTGACGGGCACCGGCGGCATCAAGGTCAACGATCTCTTCCTCGGCGGGACGACGAACGGCGACGGGGTGGCGCAGTGGAACAACGTGTTCGGCGCCGACTCAGCGCTCGCGGTCACCGTGCCGAAGAATGGCGGGTTCACCGTGGACCTCAAGGACTCCGCGAGTTCCAAGCCCTACGACACCGCCGCGGCGAAGAGCGCCCTCGATCAGTCCATCGGCGAGTATCAAGCGTCGAGGCCATCGCTCTCGGGTCTGTCGACATCGGATGACTCGTTCTCGACCCTGGAATCGGCTGACTCGACGGGCATCTTCTCGCCCCTCCCCGAGGGAACCGTCATCGACTCGAACAGCGCATCATGGTCGGACTTCACCGCGCCCACCTTCAGCGCAACGGTCACTCCATCCGAGATCGACTTCAGCGAACCGACCAGCCCGACCGAGCCGACCACCAGCCTCCCCATCGACGCGGTGGCGACCGCCGGCACCTACGAAGGTCTCGGCCTCAACACCTACGGCAACCTCGGCGACGCGACGAACCGCAACGATGACGCCAGCGGCACGACGGGAACAGGTGACAACGCGACGAACGCCGACGGCACCCTCCTCGCGGACTCGCTCAATTTCCAGAACGACGACACGACCAGCGGATCCCGCGACGAGATGGGCGAGGTGACATTCACCGACGACTCACTCCGACTGCCAGACGGGATCGACCTGTCCACCCTCACCACCGGATCGGACCCCACCGCCACCACCAATGCCGCCGACCCGGCATTCTCGATCGCGTTCGATCCCCGACTCGGCACCGTCAAAGCCACAGACCAGGACGGCATCATCGCCACCCCCGGCATCCGCGCCGACGCCAGCGTCCCACTCGGAGACGACATCGACATCGTCGCCCGCGGCGACATCGGCATCCCGGTCGCCGGAAAAGACGGCGACGTCCTCCTCGGAAACGCCACCATCACCGGCACCGCCGGAGTGAAACTCGGCGACGACGTCTTCCTCGGCGGCACCACCAACGGAGACACCGTCGGAAAAGTCACCGACCTCTTCGGCGACGACTCGTCCCTCACCGTCACCGTCCCCAAAACCGGCGGCATAGGAATCGAGATCTCCGACCAACCAGCAACGCTGAAAACCTACGACCCCGCCGCCGCACAAACCGCACTCGATTCAGCAATCAACGAGTACACCGCGATCAGACCCACCCTCACCCCACAATCGACCTCCACAAACACCTTCGAACCCCTCCCCCCAGACACCGTCACCCAACCCAACACCACAACGTTCTCCGAACTGAGCCTCCCGACCGGAACCGAACCCTTCAGCACCGCCACACCATCAGACCTTCTCAACCCGACCGGCGAACCACAACCAAGCACCCCCGCATCCACCCTCATCGCATCCGCAGGAAACTTGAACGACCTCGGCATCACCTACCTCGCAGACAACCGAACAGAGAATGACGGATCTCGCCCGCCCGTGTACGTGCCGCGATCAGACGGTCTACCCGAGGGGTCGTCTCCCGCCACGAACATCGGTTCGGTGGAGATCTACGTACCGCCGCCCACGTCGTCCGTCATCCCCTCCGATCGGTCATCCGTCGAGACGCCGACGAGCGCCGGCTCGGCTGTCCAAGAGACCTCGCCGACGGTGACACCGTTCACTCCCGAGGCGCCTGCGACCGACACTGCGACGGAGAGCACCTACGATTGGGGCCCCGTCACGTTCGCCACCGTCGGCATCCCATTCGGAGCATTCGGGAAGGTCGTTGCAGGACAGAGCCAGGGACTCCCGCTCAGCGTCGCCGTCGGAGATGCGGCCTGGCGCTCACCGGTCGCCTTCGTGAGTGACGTCGCCGTGCGGACTGCGCTGAAGAACCCGATCGGCGTGACGGAGAACGAAGGGGTCAACCGTCTGTTCACTTCGGCTGTCGGAGGCGGGGTCGGTGTGGCGATCGACAAGACGGTCAAGACCTACTACAACCCCATTGCGAGCACCATCGCCGGACGCGAGGTGAACGCCGCCTCGGGGCTCTCCCCCGTCACATTGGGGGTGCTCCCGATCGCTGAGACCGCATTCCAGGTCGGCGCGAATGCTATCGAGGAAAGCCTCGGCGTCTGCACCCCCAACTCCACCGATACCTTCACCTACGCCTGCAACTCGGCGATCAGCGGCGGAATCACCACGGCGACCTGGGCCGGTGGCATCGCGGAGGACCTCAAGCGCCAGGAGGTCAAGCGGGTGACGGCGGAGAACATCGCCTGTGGATGCTCGGATGACGGCGCACTCACGGCAGAGCAGCAGGCGCAGATTCAGGCCAACTACACCAAGAATCTCCGTAATGTCGGACTGGCGGTGGGGACCCAGTCCGGAGTCACGGCTCTGATGGGGGCACCGGGCAAGTCGAGTGTCGTCACGGAGACGTGTCCGACCAGCGACGGCTCATACGACGGGTGCTTCACCCCCGCCGACGGGTCGACGCCAACAGTCCCCCCGTCGACGGGTGGCGACAACGACGGAACCCCACCCGCGGTCCCACCGTCGTCAGGTGGTGGCGCGGTGAGGATCGATGGATCCGCCGAGACGGCGACCGATCGGAGCACCGTGCCGGCATGTTCGTCAACCTGCAAGGCGGACTACGAGACGGAGCAGAAGCCCGTCGACACATTCGAATCACAGGTTTCACCGAGTTCGCCGGTCATCTTCGACAGCTCTTTCGGCAAGGCACCCGTCTGGCGGCCCGATCCCGCGGCGCAGAAGCCGACGACGACGACCGCGACCGCGACATCGCCCGATGACTCGACTCGATGGAGCCAGATCAAAGTCCCGACGAAAGTGATGGATCAGCAGATCGGCGGTCTGTTCGGCTATCCGATGCCCGCAACGTCAGTCGCCGCCAAGACCACTCCGGCCGAGTCGACTCCATCGACGACGGCTACCCGATGGTCGACGGTGAAAGCCCCGACCACCCCGGTCGTCGTCGACAGCTCGACGTCGTGGTCGGGCGCCCCCACTGAGCAGAATGGGGCGAAGCCAACGACAACGTCAACGACCAAGCCGGCGGTCACCACCAAGCCCACGACGACGCAGCAGCAGAAGCCCTCGATCCCGGACGCCGGCACGGCCCCCCTCGATCCGTGGATCAACGTACCGCTCGACGTCGCCGAACAGGGTCTCACCTGGGTGTTCAAGAGTGGCGTCTGGGCCCTCGTCAAGACGGGCGAGGTCGTCGGCGGAGTCGGAGAGGCGCTCAGTCCCTTCGGCGGCTGGTCGACTCAGCCGTAGCCGGGGACGGCCGGGACTCGTCATCGATGTCCCGCACTGGGAGCCGACTCCTGGTGCGGGGCATCGACGCGCAGTGATCCGAGAAGCGCATCCATCTCGCCGACCACCCTGTGGCTGGACGTCTCGACCTCCTCGAGGGCACGAGCGGCCGTGATGTGGTCATGCGGCATCGTGCGCCGAGCTGCGGCCGCCTGGATGCCGATGACACTGACGTGGTGGGCGACCACGTCATGCAACTCGCGAGCGATCCTGAGGCGGTCGGCGACGACAGCGCGCCTGGCGGTCTTGCTTCGCTCCTCCCGCAGCTCGCGCGTCTGCATCCGCAACTCCTCGCCTCGCCGAGCATGCCGCCAGCCGAGGGTGCCGATGACCCACACCACGACCGTGTAGAAACCGGTGACCGCGATGACGAAGAACGAGTAGCCGACCATCGGAGGCAGGGCCCCCGGCTCCGCCTGCACACCGACCGTGGCGCGGACCACCGGTGACGACAGGCGGTAGGCGATCGACCACACCTGGTAGGCGATCAGCGTCGCGAGAACGACGTTGGTCTGGAGTCTGCTGCGCCCCCATCCTGACGCCGTACACACGAACGCGTAGAAGAAGAAGTCGAACGGGAACATCATGATCACGAACGGGTCGCGCAGAGTGGCGACCACCCCGACGATCATCGCGAACACCAGCACGCTGAGCGGATAGCGGCGACGGACGGCGAACGGGAGCGTGAGCACCAGGCACCAGATGACCGCGTTCCACGCGGACACCGTGGCGGACGGCCACAGTTCCGCGATCCTGATGACCTCGAACCGCGCGATGCAGAACACGATGAGCAGCACGACGGCCACGGCGTCGTTGCGCACCTGGACGAGGTCGGGATGCGGGCGCACCCAGTCGCGGCCGAGTCGTGACTCGCCCGCTCGAGTGAAGCCGGAGAGTCGGGGGCCCATCCCCGCCGAGACTACCCCCGAGAGGGCGACGCCGACAGGGCCGGATCATGATGGCCGACGGGCCGCGCCGCATCAGAACATGGGGAGCCCGAGCAGATTCCTTCCGTAGAAGTCATAGAGCAGGTCGGCCTTCGGAGCCATCGCCGCAGCGCTCCGAGCGTCGCGGAACGCACGTTCCACGATTTTCGCAGGCGCGCCGACACCGCTGGAGAGACGCAGTGCGCCGTCCGTGATCTCCAGGGCGGCGTCGTCGGCCGCGGCCTTGACCGCCAGGACGTCCATCAACGAATAACCCGCGGCCGACGCGAGCGTGGCCGCGGCTTCGTGGAGGTAAGCCCGATTCGCGGAGAGCGCGATGCGGCCTCTCGCCAGCTGCGATCGAACGAGGGGGGACTCCGTCGCCGAGGCTGCACGGGACTCGCTGCTCGAGGTGGTGTCGGCGACCGCCGCCGCCGTGGCGCTCGCCGCGATACCGAGCGACAGCGCCGCGCCGCCCACATTCAGCCAGGGCAGCACCGTGCTGAGGATGAGATCGAAACCGTCGGATGCCGCGCCGAGACGATGCCCGACCGGAATCGCGGCAACCAGGTCGACCGGGGCGGGGACCGTGCCGCGCAGGCCGAGACCGGGCGCCGGTTCGCCGACCGTCAGGCCGGCCGTTCCACCCTCCACCACGAAGAATTCGACCTCGCCTGGCTCGTCGGAGACCGCGCCCGTCGAGACGACGTAGACCTCCGCGTGACCAGCGCCTGCGACCCGGCTCTTGCGCGCGCGGATCGAGACCCGCGAACCTTCCGGTTCCGCCCTGGACGCCGGCGCCCAGAACAGGGAACCCGGCCCGGGCTCCTCCATTGCGAGCGTGGCGAGCACCGCTCCGCTGGCGAGATCGCTCACGAGGCCGGGGAGTCCCGGCGGCGGTGCGACAGCGACCATCATCGCGGCCACCGTGTGAGACACCAGGATCGACGCTGTCGACGGGCACGCCTCCGCCACGGCCGCGACGACGTCGACGAGTTCGTCAGGCCCGGCGCCGAGGCCACCCGCGTCCTGCGGGAGCACCAAACCGACAAGGCCGCTGGCACGCAGTGCACCGACCGATTCCTGCGGGAAGATCCCCTCGTCGTCGACTCGCGCGACGTGTGCGTGCGCGACGGAGACGACGTCGTCGACGGCCTCCGCGATGGACATCACCCCGCCCCGCCGGAGCAGGCGCGCTTCGCCACGCGCATCAGCCGGTCTGCCCGCGGGGATTGACGACCCCGCACTCGAAGGCGAGCACCACCGCCTGCACGCGGTCTCTGAGATGCAGCTTGGTCAGGATGTTGGAGACGTGGGTCTTCACCGTCGCCTCGCCGACGACGAGTTCGGTCGCGATCTCCGCGTTGCTGAGTCCGCGGGCCAGCAACCCGAGCACCTCGAGCTCGCGCTCCGTCAATCCGGTGAGTCGATCGGGCCGGTAGTCGACCTGGGTGGCGTCGGTGAATCGGGCGATGACGCGCTGGGTGACCTCCGGAGCGAGCAGGGCATTCCCCGCCGCCACCGACCGGATGGCGGTGGCGAGATCCTCCGGAGACGTGTTCTTGAGGAGGAACCCGCTCGCGCCGGCCGTGAGGGCTTCGAACAGGTAGTCGTCCCGGTCGAAGGTGGTGAGCACGACGACTCTGCTCGAGGACTCGTTCACGATGAGCCGGGTCGCCTCGATGCCGTTCATCCCGCTCATCTGGAGATCCATGAGCACGATGTCGGGGCTCATGGCGCGCACCAGCGACAGAGCCTCGGCTCCGTCTCCGGCCTCCCCGACGACCTCGAGGCCGTCCTCGGTCGCCAGGATCATGGCGAATCCCGTTCTGACCAGAGCCTCGTCGTCGACGATGACCACGCGAAGCGGAGATGCGGTGGTGTTCACAGTGGTCTGTCCTCCAGGTGCAGCGCGGGTGACCGGTTGACGATCGGCAATCGCATCCTGACTCGGAATCCTCCGGACGGCATGGGACCGATCTCGACGTCTCCCCCGTGGAGGGCGGCCCGTTCGCGCATGCCGCGCTGCCCGAGACCCGTTCCCCCCGCGACCCCCGACGGCGAACCGAGGTCCTGGATGTCGATCTCCACGTCGTGCTCGTCGAGATACCTCAGGACCACGTAGACCGAGGTGGCCGTCGAGTGCCGCTGCACGTTCGACAGGGCCTCCTGCGCCGTCCTGTACATCGACAAGCCGACGCTGCGGGGAACCTCGATCGGCTCACCGACGATACGGAACTGCACGTCGAGACCGAGCGACCCGGCCCTGCTGATCAGCCGGTGCAGGTCGGCGATGCCGGGCAGCGGCGACAGGGTCGACAGGTCGTCGTCGAAGAGGTCGTCGCTCGAGAACGGTTCGTCGCGTGCACCGGCCGTCGGTTCGTCCGCGCGCAGGGCGCCGAGCAGGGCGCGCATCTCGTTGACCGCCCGCCTGCTCGAGGACTCCACCTCGAGGAGGGAGTCGGCTGCACTCCTCTCGTCGGAATCCATGCTGCGCCTGGCCGCCGACGCCTGGACTCCGATCACGCTGACGTGGTGCGCCACGACATCGTGCAGGTCACGGGCGATACGGACACGGTCGGCGACGACGGCCTCCCGAGAGTTCTTGCTCTGCTCCGTCGCGAGTTCGGCGGTCTGCTCGCGGAGTTCCTCGCGCTGACGGGCGGCACGCCAACTCAGCGTGCCGACAACCCAGACGGCCGCTGTGTACGCCGCGGTGATGCCGACGAGATAGATCGCGTACGCGGACATCCTGGACGGGTCCACCTCGCCCGCTGTCGTCGCGACACTGCGGATGACCTCGGGCGAGGTCAACCGGTACCACAGCGACCACACCTCGCTCCCGATCGCGACGCCGAGTATCAGGTTGGTCTGTCGTCTGGTCCGGCCCCAGGCGGCCGCCGTGCAGATGCTCGCGTAGAAGAAGAAGTCGAGAGGGAAGGTCGAGGCGACGAACGGGTCGAAGAGGGTGGCGACGCAGGTCGTCGCGGTCGCGAACACGAGCACCGAGAGCGGGAAGCGGCGCCGGAAGGCGAAGAAGACCGCGATGATCGTCGACCAGACCATCGCGTCGGCCGCTGCCCCCTCGGAATCGCCCCAGACGCCGGCACTCATGGTGAGGATCAGGCGAACGAAGAACATGGGCAGCAGGATGAGCATCGCCACGATGTCGTTACGCTGCTGGGCCCGCGTCGGTGGCGGGCGCATCCAGTCCCTCCCGAGCGAGGACCCGCCGGCCCGCGTGAAGACGAGCCACAGCGGATTCATCCCCTGGGCGTTCGTTCCGGACGACACGCCGCAAGACTACTGCGGCCGGGGCCCCTCGGGCCCGGAAACCCGGAAGTCAAGAAGCCCGGAAGTCACAGGCGAGAGTTCTGCGACCCGCCGGCGGGCGGCCACGACCGAGCCCCGAGTTCCCGGGAGATCGTGCGCGCCGCCATCCGCAGTTCGGTCTCGACGGAGCCGGCCACCGGCCACTCGTCGGCCGGCACGACGACAGCGAGCGCCGCGACCACCGAATGACCGTCTGCGACGATCGGCATCGCCATGGAGCTCTCACCGATGACTGCTTCCTCGTGTTCGAGCCCCAACGCTGTCATGCGCACCCCGTCGAAGACCCGGAGGAGCG
This sequence comes from Actinomycetota bacterium, assembly GCA_041165365.1. Taxonomy (GTDB): domain Bacteria; phylum Actinomycetota; class Actinomycetes; order Actinomycetales; family Microbacteriaceae; genus Marisediminicola. Next base: position 15,982 of record JBEANR010000064.1, read on the forward strand.
CGGCTGGATCCACGATGGTCTCGGCGGTCAAGGATGCGAGCGGCCGTGAGAGCACGTCGTCGGCGTGCGCGGAGTCGTAGGCGAGCAGAACCTTGCCCAACGCCGACGCATGGCTCGGGATGGTGACGCCCGTCTCCGGCATCTGCTCGGTGCCGTCCGGTCGGCGTTCGTGGTGGATCACGATGACCTCGCCGAACAGCTCGACCCCGAGCCGTGTGGCGGCTCCCGTACGGCCTGAGAGTTCGTGCATCCATCGGATCGAGCGCGACCTCACATCCAGGGTGTCGAGATAGACGCTCGACAGTTTGAGCAGAGCCGGGCCGAGCCCATAGCGATTGCCGCCGGTTTCCTGCACCACCAGGCCGTGCGACTGGAGGGACTTCACGAGACCGTGCACCGTCGAGGGCGGGAGGTCCATCCCTGCCGCGAGTTCGCTGATGCCCAGCCTCCTGGCTCCTTGCAGCAGCTGGAGGATTCCTGCCGCCCGATCGATGGACTGGATCACCTGCTTTCCTCCTGATCGCCCGCCATCGCTCTGGAATGTCGCCGACTCGATCTTGACAGAGTGCCGTCGGACCCTGCATTATTCGATAACCCCGAACGCTGTTCGGTAATGTCGAATCTTATCGGCGCAGATCATCAGTTCAAAGGAGAACGCATCACATGGACGACAACAGGACCTGGCAGCGGCTTCTCGCCGAATTCCTCGGGACGGGTTTTCTGGTCTTCGTCGGCGTCGGATCGGTTCCCGCCCTCGCGCTGGCCCGGGGCGACGCCCCGTTCACCGGAGCTGAACTCGGCTTCATCTCTCTCGCGTTCGCCACCATCGTGATCGCCACCGTGTACATCTTCGGGTACGTCTCGGGCAACCACATCAACCCCGCCGTCACACTCGCGCTCGCGGTGACCGGCAAATTCGCATGGCGCGAAGTGCCCGGATACCTGCTTGCGCAACTGCTCGGCGCGATCGCGGGCTCCTTCGCGATCGTCGGCACCCTGGGAGGAAGGGCCGTCGAGCTCGGGCTCGGAGTCGCCTCCTACGCGCCGACCGTCAGCGTCTGGCAGGCGGCGACGGCCGAGTTCCTCGGAACGTTCGTCCTCGTGTTCACGGTGTTCGGAGTCATCCACCGGAAGGCCGCGCCCGGCTTCGCAGGAATCGTCATCGGTCTCGTCGTCTTCGCGGCGATCATCCCGGTCGCACCCGCCACCGGGGCGTCGATAAACCCCGCGAGGACGACGGGGCCCATGGTCGTGCAGCAGCTCCTCGGGGGCGAGGTGCAGTGGGAGCAATGGCCCGTCTACGTCATCGCCGAGCTGCTCGCCGGCGTTGCGGCGGGTCTGCTCTCGCAGGCCATGACACGCACCCAGCACGACAGAACCTCTGTGCGCGAAGCACTGGTCGAGCCAGCCTCGAAGGCGTGACCCGACGATGCCATCGCGCACCTCGACGGTCGACACCTCGGATCCGACCGTGACGCCACGACACGACGACGCTCTCACCGGACCGGATCTCGTCGCATGGATCGAGCTCATGGACGACCGTCTCGTGCACCAGGCCGAATGGCTCACAGAACTGGACTCCGCCATCGGCGACGGCGATCACGGAATCAACCTGGCCAGGGGCTTCGCAGTGCTGTCCGAAAGGCTGTCGGATGCCGGGCCGACCGACCTCGACGGCATCCTCGAGCTCTGCAGCACCACCCTGGTGTCCACGGTCGGAGGCGCCGGCGGCGCGCTCTACGGAACCTTCTTCCGCAGGATGGCGAACGGCTCGGCCGGGTATTCGCGGCTGGACGCGGCGACCCTCGCCGGCATTCTCGGCGCCGGCGTCGAGGGCGTCACCTCGCGAGGGATGGCGCAGGTCGGCGACAAGACCATGGTCGACGCGCTGGTGCCGTGTCGACTCGCGCTCGGCAGCGCCGCCGACCGCGGTGACTCGCTGTCGGCGGCACTGGAGGCCGCGGCGGCGGCGGCGGACGCCGGGCGGGAGTCCACCAGACCGCTCGTCGCCCGGCGAGGGCGGGCCAGCTACCTCGGCAGTCGCAGTGCGGATCACCTCGATCCCGGAGCGGCGTCGACTGCCCTCCTGGTACGCGCCTTGAGCGACTCGTGGAACGCATCGGCACTCGCGTGGAACGCCCGGTGATCGGCATCGTCGTGGTGTCCCACAGCCCGCGCCTCGCCGACGCGGCCGTCGAACTCGCCCGGCAGATGGTTCAGGGCGACGGCCCCCCGATGGTCGTCGTCGCCGGCGTCGACGGGCGATTCGGAACCGACGCGGCCGCGGTCGCTCAGGCGATCGACGCCCTGGCGGACACCGGGGGCGTGCTCGTGGTGCCCGACCTCGGCTCCGCAGTGCTCAGCGCCGAGATGGCGCTCGATCTGCGACGGTCGAGCGTCGAGGTGGTGGTCGGCGCCGGTCCGTTCGTCGAGAGCCTCGCCGTCGGCATCCCCCTCGCCGCTCTGGGCTGCCCGCTCGACACCGTCGCGACCGCGGTGGCGACGGCGCTCTCGACGACGCGGCGTGCGCGCTCGTTCCGGGCCGCGCCCGATGCCGTGATTCCGATGCCGTGATTGTGGCGCCATCGGCGTCTACTCCTTCGACCTCACTCCATTCCATCAAGAGAACTCCACTCCACAGAGAAAGCGGGAACCCCATGTCCACTCACCGACGACAGTTCATCAACAGGCCGGACGACGTCATCCTCGAGGCTCTCGAGGGGCTCGTGGCGACGCATGCGAACGTGCTCGCTCTCCACCACGATTCGGCCCTCATCTCCCGCTCGACCAAGCCTGTCGGCAAGGTCGGGTTGGTGTCCGGTGGCGGTTCGGGTCACGAGCCGCTCCATGCAGCATTCGTCGGCACCGGGATGCTGGATGTCGCGGTCTGCGGCGCCGTCTTCGCGAGCCCGACCGCCGGGCAGGTGCAGGCGGGTACGGCACTCGCCGACAGCGGCGCCGGAGTTCTGCACATCGTGAAGAACTACACCGGCGACGTGCTGAACTTCCAGATCGCCGCGGAGCTCACCGCGGAGGACGGCACGGCCGTCGAGACCGTCCTCGTCGACGACGACCTCGCCTCGGACGCATCGACCGAGGGACCCGGCCGCCGAGGCACCGCCGCCGTCATCGCGGTCGAGAAAGTCTGCGGCGCACTCGCCGAGGAGGGCGCCGATCTCTCCACCGTGGCCTCGCGAGGGAGAGATGTCGTCTCCCGGTCACGCAGCCTCGCGCTGGCCCTCGACGCCTGCACCCATCCCGGCGACAGCGAACCCGCGTTCGAGCTGAGTGCCGACGAGGTCGAGTTCGGCATCGGGATCCATGGCGAACGGGGCACCTCGCGCATTCCATTCGCCACCGCCGACGAGCTGGTCGAGCAACTGGTCTCGCCGCTGGTGAGCGACCTCGGACTCCGCCGGGGCGCCTCCGTCATCGCCATCGTCAACGGGCTCGGCGGAACATATCCGATCGAGTTGTCGATCGTCGCCAGGCAGGTGCACCGGCTGCTCGCTGGCCACGGCGTGTCGGTCGCGCGGTCGCTGGCAGGGTCATACGTGACCTCGCTCGACATGCACGGCGTCTCGATCACACTGACCGTGGCCGACGACGAGCTCGTGCGGGCGTGGGACGCGCCGGTGCGCACTCCCGCGTTGACCTGGTGACCGGCGAGACGACGACGCGGAGGACGACGGGGATGACGACAGCGATGACGACCATCGACGGCACGACCGCGCACGCGTGGCTCGTGCGCTTCACGGAGATCTTCGGGGAGGCCCAGCAGCAGCTGACCGATCTGGACCGACTGGCCGGTGACGGGGATTTCGGCACCAACATCGCGTCGGCGCTGCGAAGGGTGGAGGGTGCGCTCCCCGCGCCCGGCGAATCCACCTTCCGGTCGGTCTTCGAGGCCGTCTCGCGAGGGTTTCTCGCTACCGGCGGCACGAGCGGTCCGCTGTTCGGCATGTTCTTCCGAGAGCTCTCGAAGGCGGGATCCGACTCCGCCTCGGCGCGGCAGCTCGCCGACGGGATGGTCGCGGGCCTGCAGACGATCCAGAAGCTCGGCAACGCCTCGGTCGGCGACAACACGATGATCGATGCGCTCGCCCCGGCCTCGGAGGCGATGGTCGAGGCTGCGGGCGCAGGCCGGTCTCCGCTCGAGGTGCTCGAGGCCGCGGCATCCGCCGGGCGCGTCGGCGCCCTCTCCACCAGGGACCTCGTGGCGGCGCGGGGCCGGGCGACCTACGTGGGCGAACTGGCCCGAGGCGTGCTCGACCCGGGGGCGATCACCATCGCCCTCTTCTTCGAGGCCGGCGCCGTCGCCGCGGGAGGCCCCCGCGACCGGACGTCGTTGTTCACCTGACGCCAGGCGCGAGCGGGGGCTGTGAACCGACGCCCAGGAAACGTCGACTACTCTGGTAACCATCAAGGGGAGTACTCCCGTTCGCGTTCGGCCCGTCAGTACGGATGCACAGTCGCATCCCGGGTCGGCGGTTGCGATCGACCGGTGTCACCGGTCGGCGGAGCGGAGGAGACCTTGGCGTCCTGACCACGCCGAACCCCTTGGAGTACACCCGTGCAGATCACCCCTCTGATCTGGATCATCACCATCGCCGTGACGATCGCCTTCTTCGTCTACGAGTTCTTCGCCCATGTGCGGAAGCCCCACGAACCGTCGATCGGGGAGTCCGCCAGGTGGTCGGCGTTCTACATCGGGCTCGCCCTGCTGTTCGGTGTGGGTATCGGAGCGACCTCTGGATGGACCTTCGGTGGCGAGTACTTCGCGGGCTACCTCACCGAGAAGGCCCTCTCGATCGACAACCTCTTCGTCTTCCTCCTCGTGATGAGCGCGTTCGCGGTGCCGAAGATCTACCAGCAGAAGGTGCTGATGATCGGCATCGTGATCGCCCTCATCCTGCGGGGAGGCTTCATCGCGATCGGTGCGACCCTCATCGAGAACCTGTCGTGGATCTTCTACCTGTTCGGCGCGCTGCTGCTCGTGCTCGCCTACCGCCAGGCTTTCGCGAACCATGACACGGATCCCGCGAACAACGCCTTCATGCGCTTCGTGCGCCGGCACCTGCCGGTCACCGACGAATATCACCGTGACCGATTGACCGTGAAGATCGACGGAAAGCGTTTCATCACACCGATGATGCTGACCATCCTGTCTGTCGGCGTCATCGACCTCGTCTTCGCGGTCGACTCGATCCCGGCCATCTACGGGCTGACCGAGGAGGCGTACATCGTCTTCACCGCGAACGCCTTCGCCCTGATGGGGTTGCGCCAGCTCTTCTTCCTGATCGGTGGGTTGCTCGAGCGGCTCGTGTACCTGTCACAGGGGCTCGCCGTCATCCTGGCCTTCATCGGGGTGAAGCTCGTCTTCCACGCCCTGCACGTCAACGAGCTGCCCTTCATCAACGGCGGCGAGCCGCTGCTGTGGGTGCCCGAGATCCCGATCTCGTTCTCGCTGCTGTTCATCGGGGCGACCATCGCTGTGGCGACTGCGGCGAGTCTGCTGAAGACGCGGGGCCGTGGAGTCACGCAGGACGTGCCGACATCCATCGAATCGCACACCGCGACCGAACCCCACGCCGAGGCCGAAAACCAGAAGGAGACCTCCTCATGAGCATGTTCTCGAAACTCGCGGGCCTGGCACACAAGGCGCTGTCGGAATCCGGATCGGGCCAGAAGCCCGGTTCCGGCCAGCGACCGGGCGGAGGCCAGACCACCGATTGGCGCGCGATGGTGCGCACCGCCGCCGATGCGCTGACCGGAGACGGCCGCACCGACCCGGCTCAGGGCCGCGATCAGGCTCCGGCTCCCAGTCAGACAGCGCGGGACCACGGAGCCCGATCCGCCGCAGCGCCCCTCAGCGACGCCGACCGTGCGGCGATCGCCCGCTACGACTACCTGCTGCAGACCGCGGACCCCCATCAGATCGAGCAGGTCCACCGAGAGGCGTTCCACCGACTGACCCCCGCGCAACGCGAACTGATCCACGAGAGGATGTCGGCGGAGCTGCCTGAGCACGAGCGTCCGCGTTCCTCGGGCACCGACGATCTCGCACGCACGGCGGCCCGCACCGAGGCCGCTCGACCCGGGATGCTCAAGGGACTGCTCGCCCGCGTGGGAGCCGGCACTTCCCGAGGTGGTTCCGCCGGCTCGGGCGCCGGGCGCGCCGCGCTGATCGGTGGCGCAGGACTCGCGGCAGGCGGCCTGCTCGGAGCCGTCGCCGGCGGCGCGATCGTGAGCTCGGTCGCCGGCCCGCTTTTGGCGCAGGCGATGGACTTCGGAGTCGACTTCGAGGCGCTCGGCGCTGGCCTCGACATCGAGTCCCTCGGGCTGGACGGCCTCACCGGTGGTGTCGACGAGCTGGCCTCGACCGCTGGCGACTCCGTCTCGGGCTTCGGCGACCAGATCAGCGAACTCGGCTCCGACTTCAGGCTCCCTGGATTGGACGACCTGTTCGGTCGCTGAGGGCGGATCCCGAGCAGGCACGCGCACCCCGCCCAGGGCCGTCATGCACCGCCGCCGTCGTCCGGATCGGCACCCGGCGTTCCTGCGATCACCGACTTACTGCCAAAGATCCGGTCTCAAGGGCGCCGGAACCGCGGTTCTGTGACAGTAGAACGAGGCGGGCTGGCAGTGCGAGTCGGGCTGGCTACGCGAGCCGGGCTGGCTTCCTGAGCTGAGCCGAGAGCGCACCCGCCCGTCAGATGAGCCCTTTCGTGTGCCAGACCGTCTTCGTCTCGGTGAAGAAGGTGATGCGGTCGAGCGACTCCGGCGCGACCCCCGGCTCCGGCGGCAGCACCCGCTTGAGGGTGTCGGCGGCCGCGATCTGCAGGTCGACCCAGTCGATCGCGCCCGCTCCGGCGAGGTCGAGCGCGTTGACATCCGCGTGGCTGGCCAACCAGCCGGCGATCTCGGCGGGCGATCCGGTGAGGATGTTGACGACTCCCCCGGGCACAT
>JBEANR010000065.1:0-71257 GCA_041165365.1 Actinomycetota bacterium
CGGGGCCGACGTGCCCGGGGCTGACAGGCCAGTACCGCGTGATCCGGCGTCCGACTGGGACGCTCTGAGCGACGGGTCCGATCCGACCTCACGCTAGAATCGACGGTGTCCTCCGGCGGGCTCGGCCCGTCTCGCCCCGCTCTCACCACCCCGCCTTTCACCACGAGGAGCATCCGTCATGAGTCACGACAGCAACGACCCGGGCCACGGCAATTCGCCGGCGGCGTGGACCGCGATCGTCATCATGCTCGTCGCGATCTCGGTGGGAACCGTCGCCTTCTTCTTCGACGTGCCGGTGGTCGTCTGGATCTGCGTCGGCTTCGTCGTCGTCGGCCTCCTCGTCGGGGTCGTCCTGGCCAGGCTCGGGTACGGCGTCGGCGGCGTCCGCACCGCACCCAGAGTCCGCTGACCCGGTGCTGACCGAGCTCACCGCCGGCGCCCTCGCCGACGCGTCTGATCGCCGCACCTCCCGCCCGCTCGCCAGGGTGGAGGCGGATGCCGCCGCCCGCCCGGCCCCTCGTGATGCACTGGCAGCGCTGGCTCCCGCCGACCGCGTCAAGGTGATCGCCGAGATCAAGCGATCCAGCCCCTCCCGCGGAACCCTCGCCGCCATCGACGACCCCGCCGGGCTCGCTGTGCTGTACGAGGCCGGCGGAGCGAGCGCCATCAGCGTGCTCACCGAGGGTCGCCGTTTCGGCGGGTCTCTCGCCGACTTGGAGGCGGTCCGTGAGGCGGTCGACCTGCCGGTGCTGCGCAAGGACTTCATCGCCGAGCCGTACCAGGTCTTCGAGGCCAGGGCGGCGGGCGCCGACCTCGTGCTGCTCATCGTCGCCGCCCTCGATCAGTCCGTGCTCGACGAGCTGCACGGTCTCGTGGGGGAACTCGGAATGACCGCCCTCGTCGAGACCCACGGTGCCGTCGAGGTGGCTCGCGCGGTCGACATCGGAGCACGGATGATCGGTGTCAACGCCAGGGACCTCTCGACCTTCGAACTCGACCGCGACCTCTTCGGTCGAGTGGTCGACGGCATTCCGGCCGGCGTGGTGAAGGTGGCCGAGTCCGCGGTGCTCGCACCCTCGGATGTCGCGGCCTACCGTGCCGCCGGCGCCGACGCGGTGCTCGTGGGCGAAGCCCTGGTGACCGGCGACCCCGTCGACACCCTCCGTCGATTCCTAGGAGCATGATGCAACTGCGCGAACAGCAGGGCCCGTATTTCGGAGATTTCGGCGGTCGCTTCGTGCCGGAGTCCCTCATCCACGCCCTCGACGAACTCGACGCCGCCTACACCGCGGCGAAGAACGATCCGGGTTTCCAGGCCGAGCTCACCGCCCTGCACGCGACCTACACGGGGCGACCGTCGATCATCACCGAGGTGCCGCGCTTCGCGGAGTACGCCGGCGGAGCACGCGTCATCCTCAAGCGCGAGGATCTGAATCACACCGGCTCCCACAAGATCAACAATGTGCTCGGGCAGGCTCTGCTCACCCGGCGCATCGGCAAGAAGCGGGTGATCGCCGAGACCGGTGCTGGGCAGCACGGGGTGGCCACCGCCACCGCGGCGGCTCTGTTCGGGCTGGACTGCACCATCTACATGGGCGAGGTCGACACCGAGCGCCAGGCCCTCAATGTGGCCAGGATGCGGCTCCTCGGCTCCGAGGTGGTCGCGGTGAAGACCGGCTCGCGCACGCTGAAGGACGCGATCAACGACGCGATGCGCGACTGGGTGACCAACGTCGAGTCGACGAACTACATCTTCGGCACCGTGGCCGGCCCTCATCCGTTTCCCGCGATGGTGCGCGACCTGCAGAAGATCATCGGCGACGAGGCGCGCGAGCAGGTGCTCGCCCTGACCGGAGCACTGCCCGACGTGGTCGCGGCGTGCGTCGGGGGCGGCTCCAACGCGATCGGTATCTTCCACGCCTTCCTCGACGACCCCTCGGTGAGACTCGTCGGCTATGAGGCGGCCGGTGACGGTGCAGAAACCCCACGCCACGCCGCGACGATCTCCAAGGGCCGACCCGGCGTGCTCCACGGTGCGAGGAGCTACCTGCTGCAGGATGACGACGGCCAGACCGTCGAGTCGCACTCGATCTCAGCGGGGCTCGACTACCCGGGCGTCGGACCCGAGCACTCCTGGCTGTCGGATCTCGGGCGCGCGGAGTACCGCCCGATCACCGACGACGAAGCGATGCAGGCGCTCAGGCTGCTGAGCCGCACCGAGGGCATCATCCCGGCCATCGAATCGGCCCACGCCCTCGCTGGCGTGCTCGCGCTCGGCAAGGAGCTCGGTCCGGGGTCGACGATCCTGGTCAACCTGAGCGGGCGTGGCGACAAGGACATGGTCACGGCGGGCAACTACTTCGGAGTGCTCGACGCCGACGCGGAGCAGGCGTGAGCGCGGCCCCCGTCGCGCAGGTGGAGGCCGTCCTCGCCTCCAGGAGAGCCGCCGGCCGAGGGGCGTTGATCGGATACCTCCCGGTCGGGTTCCCCGACCTGGAGACGAGTATCGACGCCGCCGTCGCGATCGCCGAGAGCGGCGTCGACGTCATCGAGCTCGGGCTGCCCTATTCCGACCCCGTGATGGACGGCCCGGTCATCCAGGCGGCGACGCAGGTCGCCCTCGCCGGGGGCTTCAGGCTCCACCACGGCTTCGAGGCGATGGCGGCCATCACCGCACGCACCACGGTGCCGGTCGTCTTCATGAGCTACTGGAACCCCATCGTGCAGTACGGGGTCGACAGGTTCGCCGACGACCTGCGCGCGGCCGGCGGCTCCGGTCTGATCACGCCGGATCTCATCCCCGACGAGGCCGCCGCCTGGATCGCCGCCTCCGATCGCACCGGGCTCGACCGGATCTTCCTCGCGGCCCCGTCGTCGAGCGACGCGAGGCTCGAGCGCGCGGTGAGGTCGAGCCGCGGGTTCGTGTACGCCGTGTCGACCATGGGAATCACCGGTGCGCGGGCGGATGTCGACCGTGCGGCCCGCGCGCTCGTCGATCGACTGCGCACCGCCGGTGCGACGAGCACGTGCGTCGGCGTCGGGATCTCCTCGGCCGATCAGGTCAGGGAGGTCAACGAGTACGCGGACGGCGCGATCGTCGGCTCGGCGCTCGTCTCGGCGCTGGCCGACGGCGGCGTGTCGGGCGTGGCCGAGGCGGCGTCCACCCTGTCGGCCGGTACTAGGCTCTGATTCAGTCCCGGCCCCTCGCGGCCCCACCGAGAAAGGCACCAGGACAGTGTTCGCACCCCTGAGCATCCCCAGCCCGAGCCCGGAATGGCGGGTCTTCGATCTCGGTCAGTGGCTCCGCGACATCGGGCTGAGCTGGTTCGGCCTCCCGTTGAACATCCACGCCTACGCGGTGTGCATCCTGCTCGGCATCGTCGTCGCGACCGTCGTCACGAGTGCGAGGCTCAAGCGCAGGGGAGCAGACCCCGGCATCGTGCTCGACGTCGCGCTGTGGGCGGTGCCCGCCGGCATCATCGGTGGCCGCATCTTCCATGTGGTCACCCACCCCGACGACTACTTCGGCCCGGGCAAAGATCTGCTCAGGGTCTTCTATATCTGGGAGGGCGGGCTCGCGATCTTCGGTGCCCTCCTCCTCGGCGCTCTCGGCGTGTTCATCGGCTGCAGGTTCGCCGGACTCAGATTCTGGAGCTTCGCCGACGCCCTCGCCCCCGGCCTCCTGCTCGCGCAGGCGTTCGGCCGACTGGGCAACTACTTCAACAGCGAGCTGTTCGGCCTCCCGACCGATCTGCCGTGGGGGCTCGAGATCGACAGTGAGAACCCCGCGTTCCCCGTAGGTCTCGCCGAAGGCACGCTGTTCCACCCCACCTTCCTGTACGAGATCGTGTGGAACCTCGCCGGTGTGGCGGCCCTCCTGCTCGCGGAGCGCAGCTTCCGGCGCGGCAGCGTCGCGATCGGCACCAGTGATCTGCCCGGGCTGGTGCCCGTGGGATGGCGACTCCAGTGGGGCAAGCTCATCGGTCTCTACCTCGTCTGGTACGGCACCGGGCGCATGGTCTTCGAGTCGATCCGGGTCGACCCGAGCGAGATCCTGCTCGGCGTGCGCACGAACGTGTGGGCGGCGTTCGCCGCGGTCATCCTCGGCTTCGTCATCATCATCGTGCAGTCGCGCAGGCACCCGGGCGACGAGCCGAGTCCGTACCTTCCGGGTCGGGAGTGGTCGCCCGACGCTGCGGTAGACTCGGACGACACGTGGTCGGACCACGACGACCACGACGACCACGATGATGAGGTCGGCGGAACACCGGGGTCGTCGTCCGATCCCAGCGCGACCAGGAGACCTGCCACAAGCGGGGTTGGTGCGTAGGGAGGGCCAGGGAGCGCATCCGCTCGCTCCCGCCGACGTTCTCCGCACGACGCGCGACATCCCGGGCGGACGTCGTGCACCAGAGGGCCATCGCCGTCCCGCATTCGAGTCTCTTCCTCTGGACGGTATCTGATGGCTGTCACACCCCCCTTCTCCCGGTTCGGGCTCACGCCGGACGCTGCCGGTCTGTACGACCCGCGGAACGAGAAGGATGCCTGCGGGCTCGCGATGGTGGCCACTCTGCGGGGTTCGGCCGGCCACGACATCATCGACGCCGCTCTCGGCGCTCTGCGCAACCTCGAGCACCGCGGGGCTATCGGCTCCGATGCCGGAACCGGAGACGGCGCAGGCATCATCACCCAGATTCCCGACGAGTTCCTCAGGGCAGTCGCCCGCTTCGCACTGCCCCCCGTCGGACGCTACGTGGTCGGCATGGCCTTCCTTCCCACGGATGCCGCAGCCCGCGATCTCGTGAAGGCCCGCGTCGAGGCCATCGCCGCCGAGGAGCGGCTGATCGTGCTCGGGTGGCGCGAGGTGCCGGTGCGCCCGGACCAGGTGGGCAAGCTCGCCAGGGCGGCGATGCCCGCGTTCGAGCAGTTGTTCCTGTCGACCGACGAGACGGGCCACCTCGGCGCACCGCTGTCGGACATCGGGCTCGACAGGCTGGCCTTCCGGCTGCGCAAGCGCGCGGAGCGCGAGGTCGAGGTCTACTTCCCGTCGCTCTCGTCGCGCACCGTCGTCTACAAGGGCATGGTCACGACGCTCCAACTCGAGCCGTTCTATCCCGACCTGTCCGACCCGAGGTTCGCGTCGCGACTGGCTCTGGTGCACTCCAGGTACTCGACCAACACCTTCCCGTCGTGGCCGCTCGCTCAGCCGTTCAGGATGATGGCGCACAACGGTGAGATCAACACGGTGCAGGGCAACCGCAACTGGATGCGCGCGCGGCAGTCTCAACTGCAGTCCGACCTCCTTGGCGATCTCGGCCCGATCCTCCCGATCAACACCCCGGGCGCGAGCGACTCCGCGTCGTTCGACGAGGTCGTCGAGCTGCTCGAGCTGTCGGGCAGATCCCTGCCGCACTCGATGATGATGATGGTTCCGGAGGCCTACGAGAACCAGGTGGGCATCGATCCTGCCCGCCGCGACTTCTACGAGTACCACTCGATGCTCATGGAGCCCTGGGACGGCCCGGCCGCCCTCGTCTTCACCGACGGCAGTCTCGTCGGCGCGACCCTCGACCGCAACGGCCTCCGGCCCGGGCGCTATCTCATCACCGACGACGGCCTCGTCGTGCTCGCGAGCGAGATCGGCGTGCTCGACATCGCACCGGAGCGGGTGGTCCGTAAAGGGCGGCTGCGACCGGGAAAGATGTTCCTCGTCGACACGGCGGCCGGTCGACTGATCGAAGACGACGAGATCAAAGACGGTCTGGCGGCGGCGGAGCCCTGGGGCGACTGGCTCGCGGAGGGCAGGATCAACCTCGAGGACCTCCCGGAGCGCGAGCACATCGTGCACACCCCCGCGTCGGTCGTGCGGCGGCAACGCACTTTCGGGTACACCGAGGAGGAGCTCCGCATCCTTCTGCTGCCGATGGCGAAGGGCGGCGCCGAGCCTCTCGGCGCCATGGGATCCGACACCCCGATCGCCGTGCTGTCGACGAGGCCGAGATTGCTCTTCGACTACTTCACGCAGGCCTTCGCGCAGGTCACCAACCCTCCTCTGGACTCCATCCGCGAGGAGGTCGTGACCTCGCTGTCGGTGGGCCTCGGCCCCGAGCGCAATCTGCTCACGGCCACCCCCGATCACGCGCGCCAGGTGATCCTCGGATTCCCGGTGATCGACAACGACGAGCTGGCCAAGATCCAGCACATCGACCCGCAGGCCGGCAGTCGAACCACCACGACGATCCACGGGCTCTATCGGGTCGACGACGGACCCGAGGCACTCGGGCGGCGCATCGCCGCGATGTGCGACGAGGTCGACGAGGCGATCGAGAACGGCGCGACCTTCATCGTGCTGTCCGATCGCGATTCGACCAGGGATCAGGCGCCGGTTCCGTCCCTGCTCATGCTCGCGGGCGTGCACCACCACCTCATCCGCAAGCAGAACCGGATGAAGGTCGGCCTGATCGTCGAGGCCGGAGACGTGCGCGAGGTGCACCACGTCGCCCTCCTGATCGGGTACGGGGCCTCCGCGGTCAATCCGTATCTGGCCATGGAGAGCGTCGAGCAACTCGTGCGCAGCGGAATGCTCACCGGCATCACCCCCGAGAAAGCGGTGGGCAATCTGATCAAGGCCCTCGGCAAGGGCGTGCTGAAGATCATGTCGAAGATGGGCATCTCGGTCGTCGGCTCCTACGCGGGCGCCCAGACGTTCGAGGCCGTCGGGCTCGCGCAGGATTTCGTCGACGAGTACTTCACCGGCACGGCAAGCCTCCTCGGTGGGGTCGGCATCGACGTGATCGCCGCCGAGAACGCCGCGAGGCACACCGCCGCCTACCCGCACGACGGATCGGTCGCCGCGCACGAGCGGCTGACCATCGGCGGAGAGTACCAGTGGCGACGCGACGGACCGCCGCACCTCTTCAACCCGGACACCGTCTTCAGACTGCAGCACTCGACGCGGGCCAGACGGTATGACATCTTCCGCGACTACACGAGACTCGTCGACGACCAGGCGGCGAACCTGATGACCCTGCGCGGACTGCTCGGCCTGCGCACCGGCATCCGTCCGTCCGTTCCGCTCGACGAGGTCGAACCGGTCTCCGAGATCGTGAAGCGGTTCTCCACGGGTGCGATGAGCTATGGATCGATCAGCCCGGAGGCCCACGAGACCCTCGCCATCGCGATGAACCGCCTCGGTGGCAAGAGCAACACCGGAGAGGGAGGCGAAGACGTCGTGCGGTTGCTCGACCCCGAACGCCGCAGCGCCATCAAACAGGTGGCCTCCGGTCGGTTCGGCGTCACGAGCATGTATCTGACCCACGCGACCGACATCCAGATCAAAATGGCGCAGGGCGCTAAGCCGGGGGAGGGTGGCCAGCTTCCGCCGGGCAAGGTCTACCCGTGGATCGCGCGCACGCGGCATGCGACGCCGGGTGTCGGGCTCATCAGTCCGCCGCCGCACCACGACATCTATTCGATCGAAGACCTCAAGCAACTCATCTTCGACCTCAAGCGCGCGAACCCCGCGGCTCGGGTGCACGTCAAGCTCGTGAGCCAGTCGGGCATCGGTGCGGTCGCCGCCGGGGTGACCAAGGCGCTGGCGGATGTCGTGCTCGTGTCGGGCCACGACGGAGGCACGGGTGCGAGCCCCCTGAACTCCCTGAAGCACGCGGGCACCCCGTGGGAGCTCGGCCTGGCCGAGACCCAGCAGACCCTCATGCTCAACGGCATGCGCGGTCGGGTGGTCGTGCAGGTCGACGGGCAGATGAAGACGGGAAGGGATGTCATCATCGGCGCCCTCCTCGGCGCCGAGGAGTTCGGGTTCGCGACGGCACCCCTCGTGGTGTCCGGCTGCATCCTCATGCGGGTCTGCCACCTCGACACCTGCCCGGTGGGAGTCGCCACCCAGAACCCCGAGCTGCGCGCGAGGTTCACCGGCGCGCCGGAGTTCGTCGTCAACTTCTTCGAGTTCCTCGCCCAGGAGGTGCGGGAGTACCTCGCAGAGCTCGGATTCCGCACCCTCGAGGAGGCCATCGGACGCAGCGACGTGCTCGACGCGCGCCGAGCCGTCGAGCACTGGAAGGCGGACGGGCTCGACCTCAGCCCGATCCTCGTCGGACCCGTCTTCGACGACGACGAACCGCGGTCGAATCGATCGGCGCAGGATCACGAGCTCGCCGAGCACTTCGACGTCGCCCTCATCGAGCGGAGCGCGGCGGCACTCGACCACGCGGCTCCGGTGTCGATCTCCCTGCCGGTGCGCAACACCGCACGTGCTGTCGGTACCATGCTCGGGCACGAGGTGACCCGCCGCCACGGCGAGCACGGTCTGCCGACGGGCACCATCCAGATCGAGCTGACCGGCTCGGCCGGACAGTCCTTCGGAGCGTTCCTGCCCGCGGGCATCACCCTGAGACTCGAGGGCGACAGCAACGACTACGTCGGCAAGGGGCTGTCCGGCGGGCGCATCGTCGTGCGACCCGACAGGGCGAGCGTGTTCGCGGCCGAGGACAACGTCATCGCCGGCAACGTCATCGGCTACGGGGCCACGCAGGGGAGCATGTTCATCCGCGGCATTGTCGGCGAGCGGTTCCTGGTGCGCAACTCGGGAGCCACCGCCGTCGTGGAGGGGGTCGGCGACCACGCCCTCGAGTACATGACCGGTGGCCTCGCGGTCATCCTCGGCGACACCGGCCGCAACCTCGGAGCCGGGATGTCGGGCGGCACCGCCTACATCCACAGGCTCGACCGCGACAAGATCAACCCCGACGCGCTCGCTTCCGGCGAGCTCGAGGTGCACGGGCTCGGCAGCGCCGACCGCGAGATCCTCCTCGATCTGCTCCAACAGCACCTCGACGAGACCGGTTCGCCCGTCGCCGCTGCGATGATCGCCGACCTCGACGCCGCAGCCGAGGAGTTCGTCAAGGTGCTGCCGAGGGACTACGCCGCCGTGCTCGCCACACGGGCGACGGCCGTCGAGGAGGGTCTCGACCCCGACGGCGACGTCGCCTGGAAGAGGATCCTGGAGGTGACCGGTGGCTGATCCGAGAGGCTTCCTGACCACGACCACCCGCGAGCTGCCGCCTCGCAGGCCGGTGGCTGTGCGACTGATGGACTGGAAGGAGGTCTACGAGCAGGGCGACGCGGCCACGACCAGGTCTCAGGCGGGGCGCTGCATGGACTGTGGCATCCCCTTCTGCCATCAGGGATGCCCCCTGGGCAACCTCATCCCCGAGTGGAACGATCTCGTGTGGCGCGGCGAGGGTCGCCAGGCCATCGAGAGACTGCACGCGACCAACAACTTCCCCGAATTCACCGGGCGGCTGTGCCCGGCGCCGTGCGAGAGCTCGTGCGTGCTCGGCATCAATCAGCCCGCTGTCACGATCAAGCAGGTCGAGGTGTCGATCATCGACACCGCTTTCGCCAACGACTGGGTGGAACCGCACCCTCCCGAGCGGCTCACCGGCAAGACCGTCGCCGTCGTCGGCTCTGGGCCTGCGGGTCTCGCGGCCGCCCAGCAACTCACGAGGGCAGGCCACACCGTGGCGGTCTTCGAGCGCGACGACCGCATCGGCGGCCTGCTGCGCTATGGCATCCCCGACTTCAAGATGGAGAAGAAGCACCTCGAGGCCAGACTGAAGCAGATGCTCGCGGAGGGCACGAGGTTCAGAGCGGGCGTGCGCATCGGCACCGACATCGCCTGGGATGAACTTCGCCGGCGGTACGACGCCGTCATCGTCGCCACCGGGGCTCTCGTGCCTCGCGACCTGCCGATCCCGGGGCGCGATCTCGCGGGCATCCATTTCGCGATGGACTACCTCGTACAGCAGAACCGGGTCGGCGCGGGCGACTCCGTGCCCGACCAGTTGACGGCCGAGGGCAAGCACGTCGTCGTGCTCGGCGGGGGCGACACCGGAGCGGACTGCATCGGCACGGCCCATCGCCAGAAGGCCCTGTCGGTGACGAACCTGGCCATCGGCAAGCAACCGCCGTCGGAGCGCACCGAGGAGCACCCGTGGCCGATGACCCCGAACCTCTTCGAGGTGGCCAGCGCGCACGAGGAGGGCGGTGAGCGCATGTACCTCGCGTCGACCGTCGAGTTCCTGGCGGGCGACGACGGAGAGGTGCGCGCCATCCGGGTCGCCGAGACCGAGTACGTCGACGGCCGACGCATCCCTCGGGCGGGTACGGAGAGGGAGATCCCGGCAGACCTCGTGCTGCTGGCGCTCGGCTTCACCGGCACCGAGGGCGAGCACCTGCGCGAGCAACTGCGTGTGCCCATCGAGCGCGGTAACGTGGAGCGCGATGGCGACTACCAGACGAGCGAGGCCGGGGTGTTCGTGGCGGGCGACGCGGGCCGCGGTCAGTCCCTCATCGTGTGGGCCATCGCCGAGGGACGCGCCGCTGCCGCCGCGGTGGACCGATACCTCGAGGGTTCCTCCGACCTGCCATCGCCGATCCGTCCGACCGATCGGGCCCTCTCGTACTGACCGGCCGCAGGTCCGAGCGTCGGTCTCGCGGCATCCGACTCGGTCCTGACACCACGCCATTCACCCAGACCCACCAGTCACCCTCCCCATCCACCAGAAGGAACACATGAGACGCGCAAAGATCGTCGCAACGCTCGGCCCGGCAACCTCCAGCTACGACAACATCCGCGCGATCATCGACGCCGGTGTGGATGTCGCGCGCATGAACCTGAGCCACGGCAGCTACGACGTGCACGAGGAGGTCTACGCCAACGTGCGCAGGGCCGCCGACGACGCCGGAAGGGCCGTCGCCGTGCTCGTGGACCTCCAGGGTCCGAAGATCCGTCTCGGCAAGTTCGAGGCGGGCCCCCACGACCTCGCCGTCGGCGACGGATTCACCATCACGACCGAGGAGATCCTGGGCACGAAGCAGATCTGCGGCACGACCTTCAAGGGTCTGCCGGGCGATGTCGCCCCCGGCGACACCCTGCTCATCGACGACGGCAAGGTGAAGCTCAGGGTGCTCTCCACCGACGGCGTCGCGGTCAAGACCGAGGTGGTCGTCGCCGGCGCCGTCTCCAACAACAAGGGGATCAACCTACCCGGCGTCGCCGTCAACGTCCCCGCACTCTCGGAGAAGGACGAGGCCGATCTGCGCTGGGGACTCGCGCTCGGCGCCGACTACATCGCCCTGTCGTTCGTGCGCAACGCCGACGACATCGTGCGCGTGCACGAGATCATGACCGAGGCCGGCCGCTTCGTTCCGGTGATCGCCAAGATCGAGAAGCCGCAGGCGGTCGACAACCTCGAGGCCATCATCGACGCCTTCGACGGCATCATGGTCGCCCGCGGCGACCTCGGCGTCGAACTCCCTCTCGAGGCGGTGCCGATCGTGCAGAAGCGCGCGGTCGAGCTGTCGAGGCGCATGGCGAAGCCCGTCATCGTCGCGACGCAGATGCTCGAGTCGATGATCTCGAGCCCCATCCCCACCCGGGCGGAGACGTCGGATGTGGCGAACGCCGTGCTCGACGGCGCCGACGCGGTCATGCTCAGCGGCGAGACCAGCGTCGGCGAGTACCCCGTCATCACCGTACAGACGATGGCGCGCATCGTCGCCTCGACCGAGGACCACGGCCTCGAGCGCATCCCGGCCCTCGGCACCAAACCCCGCACCCAGGGCGGCGCGATCACCCTCGCCGCCGCCGAGGTGGCCGACTTCGTCGAGGCCAAGTACCTGTGCGTCTTCACGGAGTCCGGCGACTCGGCGAGGCGGATGTCGCGGCTGAGGTTCAACATCCCCATGAAGGCCTTCACCCCCGACGTCGCGATCCAGCGTCGCATGGCGTTGACCTGGGGCATCCAGTCGTTCCTCGGCGAGCGTGTGACCCACACCGACGCGATGTACATCCAGGTGGACGACGCCCTGCTCGACAACGGGCTCGCCGAGGTCGGCGACAAGGTCGTGGTCATCTCGGGGTCCCCTCCCGGGATCGCCGGATCGACGAACGACCTGCGCGTGCACCGCGTCGGTGACGCCCGCAACCAGGCCGCACCCGCCTACGCCGAGTAGCAGTCGCGAGGGCGGATGCCGTGGCCACCGGGTCGCGGCATCCACCCTCTGCGCCGCCCATGGTGCCGGTGGTGGGACTCGAACCCACACGCCCTCTCGAGCAAAGCATTTTGAGTGCTCCGCGTCTGCCATTCCGCCACACCGGCGCACCACAGCAGCGATCAGGCTACAGGAGTGCGGTGATCGAATGGCCTAGGGTTGGACCATGACCGACCAGGATCCAGTGCAGCAGGCCCCGCGTCGAGTCGTCGTCGCCGAAGACGAGTCGCTCATCCGACTCGACATCGTCGAAACCCTCCGTGACAACGGTTTCGAGGTCGTCGGAGAGGCCGGAGACGGCGAGACCGCCGTGGCACTCGCCACCGAGTTGCGGCCGGACCTGGTCATCATGGACGTCAAGATGCCCCTCCTCGACGGCATCTCCGCGGCGGAGCGGTTGACCAAGAATCACATCGCCCCGGTCGTGCTGCTCACGGCGTTCAGCCAGAAGGAACTGGTCGAGCGGGCCAGCGAAGCCGGTGCACTCGCCTACGTGGTCAAGCCGTTCACCCCCAACGACCTGCTGCCGGCCATCGAGATCGCCCTGTCGCGGTACACGCAGATCATCACGCTCGAAGCCGAGGTCGCCGACCTCGTCGAGCGCTTCGAGACCCGCAAGCTCGTCGACCGCGCCAAGGGTCTCCTCAACGAGAAGATGGGTTTCAGCGAGCCCGAGGCCTTCCGCTGGATCCAGAAGGCCTCGATGGATCGGCGTCTCACCATGCACGACGTGGCGCAGTCGATCATCGACCAACTCGCAGCGAAGAAGTAGCCTGCGCCGACGTTTCCGGGCCAGGTCAGACCTCGACCTGATGTTGCCTCGAGGACTCGCTCACGCAGGGGGTAGTCAGCGGGGCCACAGGGGTTCACACTGAGCTCAGGCCCCCGGGTCCATGCGCCTGACAGAGACACCGTCGTCACCACCGTGCCCGTCGCATCCCTCGAAGGGCACGCTCATCTGGATCCAGTCGTACGATCCGGTCGCGTCCGTAGCGGTCTCCGCCCTCCTCGCGGCGGTACCGATCCTCTTCTTCCTCTTCGCGCTCACGGTGCTGAAGCTCCGCGGTACTGTGGCCGCCGCGATCGCCCTCGCTCTCGAACTGGCGGTGGCGGTGGCGGTCTTCGGGATGCCCGTCGACAAGGCCGTGGGATCGGGCGCCCTGGGCGTGCTGAACGGACTGTGGCCGATCGCCTGGATCGTGCTGATGGCCGTCTGGCTGTACAAACTCACCGTGGCGAGCGGCCGATTCGACGTCATCAGAACGAGCATCTCGGGGATCTCGGCCGATCAGCGCATCCAGGTGCTCCTCATCGCCTTCTGCTTCGGGGCCTTCCTCGAAGGAGCGGCGGGGTTCGGCGTGCCGATCGCGATCTGCGCGGCGCTGCTCGTGCAGCTCGGTTTCAGGCCCCTCAAGGCGGCGATGCTCTGCCTCGTCGCCAACGCCGGAGCCGGCGCGTACGGAGCCGTGGGCATCCCGGTCGTCGTCGGCGCGGCGCAAGGCGGGGTGCCACTGACCGAACTGTCGATGATGATGATCGTCGTGCTGCAGGTCGTCACCCTGTTCGTACCGCTGATCCTCGTCATCATCCTCGACGGGCTCCGCGGAGTGCGGGAGACCTGGCCCGTGGTGCTCCTGCTAGGCGTTCTCTTCAGCGGCAGTCAGAGCCTCGTGCTCTTCGTGCTGGGGCCGGAACTGGCCGACATCGTGCCGTCGCTCCTGAGCCTCGGCTTCCTTGCCCTGTTCATGCGCGTCTGGAAGCCATCCCGGGTCTTCCGCGAAGACGACGGGGCCACGCCCGTACTCCAGCGCGTCACCGTCCGACAGGTCATCGGAGCGTGGAGCCCGTTCTACATCCTGACCGGCTTCATCCTGGTGTGGAGCCTGCCGGTGTTCAAGGCGCTGTTCGCGCCGGGGGGAGTGCTCTCGGCGCTCGTCGTCACCGTCCCCATCGCCGGCCTCGACGGCCAGGTCGGAACCGGCCCACAGCTCGGCGGCGGACCGGCCGTCGCCGCGATCTGGATGTGGACACCCGTGAACGCGACGGGCACGGCGATACTCCTCGCCGTCCTCATCACGTACCTTTTGTCGAACACCGTCGGACCCCGGCGACTGTGGGAGACCCTGCGCGCCTCGGCGAGTGAACTGTGGCGTCCGATCCTGATGATCCTTCTCATCATGGCCGTCGCCTCCATCGCGGGCTACTCGGGGGGCTCCGCGTCGATCGGGCTCGCGCTGGCTGGCGTCGGGGCGGCATTCCCGCTGCTCTCGCCCGTGATCGGCTGGTTCGGGGTCTTCATCACCGGCAGTGTCGTGAACAACAACAACCTCTTCGCGCAGTTGCAGTCCGTGACGGCGGAGCAGATCGGCGTGAACCCCACGTTGCTGGTCGCGGCGAACACCGCGGGAGGGGTCATGGCGAAGCTGGTCTCGCCGCAGTCCATCGCCATCGCCGCCGCAGCGGTCAAGCTGACCGGCCAGGAGAGCTCCATCCTCCGCGCGACTCTGCTCTACAGCCTCTCCCTCCTCGCCTTCATCTGCCTGTGGGTCCTCGCCCTCTCGTTCCTCCTCGACTAGTCGCCGACCACCGGCCCTGAAAGGTCTCATGTCCACTCCTGGAAAGCTCGCCGTCATCGGGGCGGGATCCGTCGGATCCTCTCTCGCCTACGCAGCCCTCATCCGCAACTCCGCCCGCGAGGTCGTGCTGTACGACATCGACACGGCGAAGGTCGATGCCGAGGTGCTCGATCTCGCCCACGGCACGCCGTTCGTCGGCTCGTCGAGCATCACGGGCGGCTCGGATCTTGATCTGATCGGCGACGCGCAGGTCGTCGTGGTCACGGCGGGGGCGAAGCAGGAGCCGGGGCAGACCCGACTCGACCTCGCGGGAGTGAATGCCGGCATCCTCGGCTCCCTGCTGCCCCGACTCGTCGAGCGGGCCCCGGATGCGGTCTTCGTGCTCGTCACCAACCCGTGCGACGTGCTGACGGTGATCGCCGACGAGTCGCTCGGGCTGCCGCACGGTCGGGTCCTCTCCTCGGGCACCGTGCTCGATACCGCTCGGCTGCGATGGCTGATCGCGGATGCCGCTGGAGTGGCCGCTTCGAGTGTCCACGCCGCCATCATCGGAGAGCACGGTGACAGCGAGTTCCCGCTGTTCTCCGCGGCGACCATCGGGCACACCCCGCTCGACGAGTGGCTGGATGCCGACGGGCAGATCGTGTTCACCCGGGAACGACTCGAGCGACTCACGAGCGACGTCGTCACCGCCGCCCAGCGCATCATCGCGGGCAAGGGCGCGACCAACTATGCGATCGGCCTGTCCGGGGCGCGGATCGTCGAGGCCATTCTGCGGAACGAGCGGTCCATCATGCCGGTCTCGAGCGTGCTGCACAGCTATCGGGGCATCGACGGGGTCGCGCTGAGCGTGCCGTCCATCGTCGGGGCAGGCGGCGTAGAACGGGTGCTCGACGTGCCGATGGACGCGTACGAGCAACGGCTCCTGCAACGATCGGCGGAGGCTCTCATGGCGTCAGCCGCGTCGGTGCGCGAGAGCGTCTGAGGGCCCGCCCGCGCCCGGCGGCCCCGCATCCCTGCGCGCCGCGATGCCGGCTGGGGTCGCGCGAAGACTGTCGGGATTCCCTGGTGCTCCACCGGAAACTCGACCGCGGGCTCCCTCGGCGCGGGGTCGCGGAAACGCTGACGCGTTTCTCTACTGCTCCACCGCGCGCAGCATGTTCGTCATCCGCACCGTGGAGAGTCGGCGCCCCGCCTCATCCGTCATCACGATCTCATGGGTGGCGAGAGTGCGGCCGAGCACGAGCGCGGTGCAGGTGCCGGTGACCCAGCCCTCGGTGATGGATCGACTGTGGGTTGCGTTGATCTCGATGCCGACGGCGTAGCGGCCTGGCCCCGCATGGATCGCGGACGACACCGATCCGAGCGATTCGGCGAGCACGACATGGGCGCCGCCGTGCAGCAGGCCGATGACCTGGGTGTTGCCCTCGACGGGCATCCTGGCGACGGACCGTTCGGCCGACAGCTCGTCGAACTCGATGCCCATCGTGCGGCAGAGTGCCCCACCGCGAGTGCTGACCAGTCTGTCGACCAGCTCGGGATCGAGGCCCTCCGGGAAGGTCGTCATCGGGGTCCCTCCGCAGAAATCGGTGTCGGATGCCACGGCTAGGCTTGCTCCGTGTCGGACTCCGAAAAGCCTACTCTGCTCATCATCGACGGCCATTCGCTCGCCTTCCGGGCCTTCTACGCACTCCCCGTCGACAGTTTCCAGACCCGCGACGGGCAGCACACGAACGCCATCCACGGCTTCATCGCGATGCTCATCAATCTGCTCCAGAACGAGAAGCCCACCCACCTCGCGGTGGCGTTCGACGTCTCACGCCAGTCGTTCCGCACGCGGGAGTACCCCGAATACAAGGGCACGCGCGGTGACACGCCGCCCGAGTTCGCCGGGCAGGTCCCCCTCCTCCAGGAGGCCCTCGCAGCGATGGGCATCACCACCGTCACCAAGGAGGATTACGAGGCCGACGACATCCTCGCGACCCTCGCCACGCAGGGGTCGGCTCAGGGGTACCGCGTACTCGTGGTGTCCGGTGACCGCGACGCGATCCAGATGGTCGACGACGACGTCACACTGCTCTACCCGAACGCGCGGGGGGTCTCCGAACTGAAGCGCTACGACCGCGACGCGGTGTTCGATCGGTACGGCGTGGAGCCCGCCCAGTACCCCGACATCGCCGCGCTCGTGGGCGAGACGAGCGACAATCTCATCGGCATCGACAAGGTGGGCGAGAAGACCGCCGTGAAGTGGATCGTGCAGTACGGCAGTCTCGACGAGGTCATCGCGCACGCCCACGAGATCAAGGGCGTCGTCGGAGAGAAGCTCCGTGAGCAGAAGGAGAACGCTCTGCGCAACCGCCGGCTCAATCACCTCCTGTGCGACATCCCGCTGCCCGTGGGTCCCGCCGATCTGGAACGCCGGCCGATGGACGACGAGGCCGTGCGCGAGATCTTCGGCAGACTGCAGTTCAAGGTCCTGCTCGATCGGGTGCTGACCCTCGACGGCGCCGGGCCGTCCGGAGCGTCGACCGGGGGAGCGGATGCCGCGGCCTCCCGCATCCCGCCCGTGCTCGCCCCGAGCCCCAACGAGCTGACGTCGTGGCTGACGGCATCCGCAGAGACCGGAGCCGTCGGTGTGCGCCTCGAGCGAGACCAGAACGGCCAGGTCGGTGTGGGCCTCGCCGGTGTGGGCCTCGCCTCGGCCACCGAGACCCTCTTCGTGCCGTGGGGGGTCGACGCCCCGGGCAGGCCTGCCCTCGAGGGCTGGCTCTCCAGCCCGGCTCCGAAGGCCTTCTTCGATTCGAAGGCCGACATCAAAACCCTCCGTCAGGTGGGCGTGTCCGTGGCCGGTGTCGCGTTCGACACGAGCATCGCGGCGTGGCTGCTCCGGCCGGGTGGCAAGGCGGAGTCCCTCGTCGATCAGGTCTACACGTTCCTCGGGGAGACGATCGAGGTGCCCGACCCGAACCAGCTGGTTCCCGAGACCGGCGCGCTCAGCGTCGCGACCGAAGCGTGGTTCGTGCGTCGCGTCGCCGACTACCTCGCCGGGAGACTCGAGGGCCGCACGAGGTCTGTGCTCGACGACATCGACCTCCCGACGGTGCCGGTACTCGCCACGATGGAGACGAGCGGCGTCTCGGTCGACGCCGCGGTACTCGCGCGGCTGTCGACGGAACTGGGTGCGACGGCCGCCGACCTCGCTGCTCAGGCCTACGCCGAGATCGGGCGCGAGGTGAACCTCGGTTCGCCCAAGCAGCTCCAACAGGTGCTCTTCGACGAGCTGCAGATGCCGAAGACCCGGGCCAACAAGACCGGGTACTCCACGGATGCCGCGTCCCTCGCCGATCTGCAGGAGCAGAGCCCTCATCCGTTCCTCGGGTTGCTACTGCAACACCGCGACGCCTCGAAGCTGCGCCAGATCATCGAGACCCTCGAGAAGTCGATCGCCGGCGACGCGCGCATCCACACCCGGTACGACATCACGGGGACGAGCACGGGTCGCATCTCCTCCACCGACCCGAACCTGCAGAACATCCCCATCCGCACCGATGTCGGTCGCCAGATCCGCTCCGCGTTCACGCACGGAACAGGGTTCTCGACGCTGTTGACGGCCGACTACTCGCAGATCGAGATGCGCATCATGGCCCACCTCTCGGGTGACGCTGGCCTCATCCTGGCCTTCAACGAGGGCGAGGACCTGCACCGCTTCGTCGGGTCGCGCATCTTCGGTGTCGAACCGGCCGACGTGACTTCGACCATGCGTAACAAGGTGAAGGCCATGTCGTACGGTCTCGCCTACGGCCTCAGCGCATTCGGGCTGTCGAAGCAGCTCCGTATCGAGACGGCCGAGGCGAAGACCCTGATGACCGACTACTTCGACAGGTTCGGCGCCGTGCGGGAGTACCTGCGCAACGTCGTGGCCCAGGCCAAGATCGACGGCTACACCGAGACGATCTTCGGCAGGCGGCGACCGTTCGGCGACCTCAACTCGAACAACCGGGTGCTCAGAGAGAATGCCGAGCGCCAAGCGCTGAACGCGCCGATCCAGGGGTCTGCCGCCGACATCATGAAGATGGCGATGCTCGGCATCGATCGGGACCTGCAGGAGAAGCGACTCGCATCCAGGATGCTGCTGCAGGTGCACGACGAGCTCGTGTTCGAGGTGGCGGACGGCGAACTCGAGGTGCTCAGCGACGTCGTCCGCGGCAGGATGGGCCACGCCGCAGAGCTCTCGGTACCGCTCGATGTGCAGGTCGGCACCGGCGCCAACTGGGACGAAGCCGCGCACTGATGGCACTCGCGCTCGGCTCACTGCTCGGGGAGGGCGCCGTCATGCTCGATGCCCGAGCCGACGACAGGGAGGCCGCGATTCGGCTGGTCGGCGGGATGCTCGTGGCTGGCGGTGTGGTCGACGAGGTGTACGTCGAGGCGATGCTCGACCGTGAGGCCTCCGTCTCCACGGCCATCGGCGAGGGGATAGCGATCCCGCACGCGACCCTCGCAGGCGGAGACTCCGTGCACAGGGACGGGATCGCAGTGGCGCGGTTCCCGTCGGGAGTCCTCTGGGGCACCGAGACCGTCACCGTCGTCATCGGACTCGCTGCACGGGGGCGAGGTCATATCGCCCTGCTGGCTCGGCTCGCCCGGATGCTGCTCGACTCCGAGACCTCCGATCGGCTCCGCACGGTGCAGACCGTCCCCGAGCTCAGGGTGCTTTTCGAGCACTCCGGACGAATCAGCACGAATCTCGAACGACGCCGGTCGGGCGGATCGGCCGGGGCCTCCCTGCCGCGGGGGGCGTCGAGCGCCTAGGGTGGAGCGCAGTCCGATCGCCATCGACGAGGAATCCATGTCAGAACGCACCGTGACCGTCGCCTCGTCGATCGGCCTGCACGCGAGACCCGCCTCTCTGTTCAGCCAGGCCGCGGCGGCGACGGGAGTCACGGTGATGCTGACCGGCCCGGACGGCCGAAGCGTCAACGCCGCGAGCATCCTCGGAGTCCTGGCACTCGGCATCGACCACGGAGCATCGGTGACCATCTCTGCGGAGGGTGAGGGGGCGGACGCCGCTTTGACCGCTCTCGCCGAACTCCTGGAGACCGACCTCGACGGTTAGTCGCACACGACGATCGACGCCACCTCGAGGCCTGGGGTTCTAGGCTCTCGACATGACCACCGAATCCTCAGCAGTCCGCCGACCGACCGCGATCGACGGTATCGCCGAGAGATGGGTGGTCACGCTGGCCGAACTCGACCCGACGGTCGCCACCTGGATCGGCATGCCGGGCCGTCTCGACTCGTTCGGCGACTACTCTCCGGAAGGACACGTGAGGTACGTCGACGAGGCGAAGGCGGTCATCCGCGCGCTGGATGCCGCCCAGCCCGCCGACGGCGTCGACGAGGTCACCCGAACCGATCTCACATCGAACCTCGCCCTCGCGGTGGAGTCGAGCGAGGCGTCGATGCAGCTCCGCGACTTGAATGTGATCGCGTCTCCCGCGCAGGAGCTCCGCGAGGTGTTCGACCTCATGCCGACGGAATCCGAAAGCGATTGGCGCGACATCTCCGGTCGGCTCGGCGACCTGCCGCGGGCCATGGGCGGATATCTCGAGACGCTGCGAGCGGGAGTCGCCGCCGGCGTCACGCCCGCCCGACGGCAGGTGCGCGAGGTGCTGGCGCAGGTGGAGAAGTACGCCGCTCCGGACGGCTTCTTCGCCGACCTCGCCACGGGTCCGGCGCTGGGCGAGCTGCCGGCGTCGCTCCGGTCGGACCTCACCGCCCATGCGGAGTCGGCCTCTGGGGCCTACTCCGAGCTGTGCGCCTTCCTGGGCACCGAGTTGATGGCAGCGGCGACCGAGGTCGACGCGGTGGGACGCGACGCTTACGCGTTGCATTCCCGCGCCTTCCTCGGCGCCGAGATCGATCTCGACGAGACGTACGACTGGGGCAGGGACGAACTCGCCAGGATGATCGACGAGCAGGAGGCGATCGCCCGGGAGATCTCGCCGGGAGCCTCGGTCGCCGAGGCTGTCGCGGTGCTCGACTCGGATCCGTCGAGAAAGCTGCACGGCACCGCAGAACTCAGGGAGTGGATGCAGCGTCTGAGCGACACCGCCGTCGCCGAACTCGCCTCGACCCAGTTCGACATCCCCGAGCCGGTCCGCGCCCTCGAGTGCATGATCGCCCCGACCACCGAGGGCGGGATCTACTACACCAGCCCGAGCGACGACTTCACAAGGCCCGGGAGGATGTGGTGGTCCGTCCCGGACGGGGTCACCGAGTTCGACACGTGGCGCGAGACCACGACGGTCTATCACGAGGGCGTTCCCGGGCATCACCTCCAACTCGGCCAGGCGGTCTACAACCGGGCGTCGCTCAACACCTGGCGCCGTCAGCTCGCCGGAACCTCCGGCCATGCAGAGGGCTGGGCCCTGTATGCCGAGCGCCTGATGCAGGACCTCGGATACCTCGACGATCCGGGCGACAGGCTCGGGATGCTCGACGGCCAGCGCATGCGGGCTGCGCGGGTCGTTCTCGACCTGGGGGTCCACCTCGGCAAGCCGAGACTCGACGGCACCGGCACCTGGGACTACGACTACGCCTTCGACTTCATGACCTCGAACGTGAACATGAACGAGCCCTTCGTGAGGTTCGAGGTCAACCGGTACTTCGGCTGGCCCGGCCAGGCCCCCTCGTACAAGGTCGGCCAGCGCATCTGGGAGCAGTTGCGAGACGACGCGCAGACCCGCGAGGGATCCGCGTTCGACATCCGCGCCTTCCACAAGCGCGCTCTCGATCTCGGCGGGGTGGGACTCGACACACTCCGATCGTCACTGCTCGGTCGCGTCGGTGAGTGACGGATGACGCGCCGCGTCGTTCTCGCCGGCGCGTCCGGCTTCATCGGCACACACCTCGCGCGCGCGTTCCGGGAGCAGGGCGCGCAGGTTGCGTGGATCGGTCGAGCCGGACCCGATGCCCGCTGGGGCGACATCCCCGGCATCACCGGTCTTCTCGACGGCGCCGACCTGGTCGTGAACCTCGCCGGCAAGAATGTGAACTGCCGTTACGGTGCGGCGAACCGGGCCGAGATCCTGCGCTCGAGGGTGGAGACCACTCGGCAGCTCGCGGCCGCGATCCGGGCCTGCCCGTCACCCCCGCGACTGTGGGTGAACTCGTCGACCGCCACGATCTACCGGCACGCCCACGACCGCCCGCAGACCGAGTCGACAGGTGAGATCGGTGATGGATTCTCGGTCGATGTCGCGACCGAATGGGAGCGCACCTTCTTCGACGGCGAGCTGCCGGGCACCCGCAGGGTCGCCCTGCGCATGGCGATCGTGCTCGGGGACGGCAGCGCGCTCAGACCCCTCACCGCCCTGGCCAGGATCGGTCTCGGCGGTCCGCACCTCGACGGGCGGTGGATCTCGACCTCGGCGCGCCGAGCGGCCGGCACCTTCCACGGGTTCGGGATCGGCGGCGGACGGCAGAAGTTCAGCTGGGTACACCTCGACGACGTGCTCGGAGTCATCGACTTCCTGAGCGATCACGATGGCCTGGAGGGGGTGGTGAACGTCAGTTCGCCGCATCCGACCGATGACCGCACCATGATGCGGACCGTCCGACGGGTGGTCGGTGTTCCGTTCGGTCTCCCGGCATTCCGGTGGATGATCGAGCTCGGTGCCGCGGTCCTCCGAAGCGAGAGCGAGCTCCTGCTGAAGAGTCGCTGGGTGATGCCGGAGAGGCTGCTCGCCGAGGGGTACGAGTTCCGTCAACCGCACCTCGAAGGCGCTCTCCGCGACATCCTGACCCCTCGGTGATCGGTGGAACCTCGCGCCGAGGGGCACTACCGTGTTGCCGTACCCCATCGGCGCGGGTAAACTCGGCAGGTCGTCCGTGGCCCATCCGCCGGCGGCATCCCCATCCGCCCGCCGTGGCGACCATCACACCCCTCGTCTCGGCCTGAATTATGCCGTAACACGGCATGCCCATCCTGGAGCAACCACTACATGACAATCGCAACGACCGACAGGGCACCCAAGCAGGTCGCCATCAACGACATCGGATCTGCTGAAGACTTTCTCGCCGCGGTCGAAAAGACACTGAAGTTCTTCAACGACGGAGACCTCATCGAGGGCGTCGTCGTCAAGATCGACCGGGACGAGGTGCTCCTCGATGTCGGCTACAAGACGGAGGGTGTCATCCCCTCCCGTGAGCTCTCGATCAAGCACGACGTCGACCCCACCGAGGTGGTTCAGGTCGGAGACAGCGTCGAGGCCCTCGTCCTCCAGAAGGAAGACAAAGAAGGCCGCCTCATCCTCTCCAAGAAGCGGGCGCAGTACGAGCGTGCGTGGGGCGACGTGGAGAAGATCAAGGAATCGGACGGCGTCGTCACCGGTACGGTGATCGAGGTCGTCAAGGGTGGCCTCATCGTCGACATCGGGCTCCGCGGATTCCTCCCCGCCTCGCTCATTGAACTGCGCCGGGTGCGCGACCTCACGCCCTACCTCGGCCAGGAGATCGAGGCGAAGATCCTCGAGCTCGACAAGAACCGCAACAACGTGGTGCTCTCACGCCGGGCGCTGCTCGAGCAGACCCAGTCCGAGAGCCGCACGACCTTCCTCAACAACCTCGCCAAGGGCCAGGTCCGCAAGGGTGTCGTCTCGTCGATCGTCAACTTCGGTGCGTTCGTCGACCTCGGCGGGGTGGACGGACTCGTGCACGTCTCCGAGCTCAGCTGGAAGCACATCGAGCACGCCTCCGAGGTCGTCGAGGTCGGGCAGGAGGTCACCGTCGAGATCCTCGAGGTCGACCTCGAGCGCGAGCGCGTGTCGCTCTCGCTCAAGGCCACCCAGGAAGACCCGTGGCAGGTCTTCGCCCGCACCCACGCCATCGGCCAGGTCGCACCCGGGAAGGTCACGAAGCTCGTGCCGTTCGGTGCGTTCGTGCGCGTCGCCGAAGGTATCGAGGGGCTCGTCCACATCTCCGAGCTGTCGGGCAAGCACGTCGAGCTCGCCGAGCAGGTCGTCTCGGTCGGCGACGAGGTCTTCGTGAAGGTCATCGACATCGACCTCGAGCGTCGCCGCATCAGCCTCTCGCTGAAGCAGGCGAACGACGGCGTCGACCCCGAGGGCACCGAGTTCGACCCGGCGCTCTACGGCATGCTCACCGAGTACGACGACCAGGGCAACTACAAGTATCCCGAGGGCTTCGACCCGGAGACCAACGAGTGGCGTGAGGGGTTCGAGACCCAGCGCGAGAAGTGGGAGCAGGACTACGCGGCGGCCCAGGGCCGCTGGGAAGCCCACAAGAAGCAGGTCGCGACGGCCTCCGAGGAGCGGGTCATCGAGTCGGCTCCGGCCGGGTCGTCGTTCTCGAGCGACTCGGACTCGTCGGGCACCCTCGCCGACGACGAGGCCCTCGCGGCCCTTCGCGAGAAGCTCTCGAGCAACTCCTAGGCATCATGTCGAATGGCCGGTCCCCTCGGGGACCGGCCATTCGGCGCTGCGGCCCCGACCGTTTCACCATGAGTTGGCCGATGCACCGGCAGGGCGATGTATTGGCCAACTCGCGAGGTAATGGTCGGGCGCGTCGGCGAGTTCAGCGGCCACGCTCCGTCCGGTCCTGAGCCCCTGACCCGGTCCCTGAGCCTGTCGAAGGGCCCCTGAGCCGCAGGCCCGGTCCCTGAGCCTGTCGAAGGGCCCCTACGCCAGTTGCCGGATGGCGCGGCGCCGCCGCACCGCCCGGATGGCGAGCACCGCACCGATCACGAGCGCGGGGATCGCCAGCACCACCAGCACCGGGATCAGCACGGCCAGCACGCTCAACACGACGCTCGCGACATCCTCGACGGTGCTCGCGACCGGAGCGGCCAGGCCGGCGGTCACCAAGTTGAGGGCGGGCCGCGCGGCCATCTTCGCCAGGTGGATCGCCAGGGCGATCATGATGCCGACGACGATCGGCACCCACTGGTTCGAGCCGAAGAACGCCTCGGGGTCGGTGACCGCCGCGGTCTCCGACGCTGATCCCGAGCCGAAGACGATCCCTCCGGATGCCGGGCGCACCACGGTCTGGATCCAGTCGTTCACGGAGTCGACGGCGGGGATCTTGTCGGCCACGAGCTCGATCACGAGCAGCACGCCGAGGATGCCGAGCACCCACGGGTTCTCGAGCCAGACCCACCCGGGCGGCAGCTGCACGACGTCGAGGAAACGGCTGGCGAGTCCGATCGCGAGCAGGGGGATGTACGCGTTGAGGCCGGCAGCGGCGGCGAGACCCGTACCCGTGAGCAGCTCGAGCATGGGGCGAGGCTAGCATCCGACCTAGGCTGGCAGGATGCTCCTGATCGCGCTCACCGGCGGCATCGCGTCGGGCAAGTCCGTCGTCGCGGCACGATTCGCCGAACTCGGCGCCGTGCATGTCGACGCCGACGTGCTCGCTCGCGAGGTCGTGCAGCCGGGCACGCCTGGGCTCGCCGCGATCGCCGCCGAGTTCGGAGAGCGGATGATCGCCGCAGACGGCTCCCTCGACCGCGCGGCGCTCGGCGCGGTCGTGTTCGGCGATCCCGAGAGGCTCGCCAGACTGAACGCGATCACCCACCCCGAGGTGCGCCGCCTGGCCCGCGAACGGTTCAGTGCGGCCGAGGCCGCGGATGCCGACGCCGTGGTGGTGTACGACGTGCCGCTGTTCGTCGAGGCGGGTCGGGCCGCGCACGAGCACTTCGATCTCGTCGTGGTGACTCACGCCGAGGCATCCGTCCGTCTCGATCGCATGACGAGGCTGCGAGGGATGTCGCGGGAGGAGGCCGAACGCCGGGTGAGCGCCCAGGCCTCCGACGCCGACAGGCTCGCCGTCGCCGACGTCGTGATCGACACCGGCGGAACCCTCGAACACACCACCGAGCAGGTCGACGACCTCTGGGCGCGGATCATCGCGGGGGAGTTCCGCTGACCGCGCACAGCGGCAGCGATGTCGGTGGCTCTGCGTAGGCTTGGAGCATGCAACCCACGCGCTCGGTCAGACCCTTCGAGGTCATCAGTGAGTACACCCCGAGCGGCGATCAGCCCGCGGCGATCGCAGACCTGACGAGGCGCATCAACGCGGGGGAGACCGACGTCGTGCTGCTCGGAGCGACGGGCACCGGCAAGTCCGCGACGACGGCCTGGCTCATCGAGCAGGTGCAGCGCCCGACCCTCGTGCTCGCGCACAACAAGACCCTCGCGGCGCAACTCGCGAACGAGTTCCGCGAGCTCATGCCCAACAATGCGGTCGAGTACTTCGTGTCGTACTACGACTACTATCAGCCCGAGGCCTACGTGCCCCAGACCGACACCTTCATCGAGAAGGACAGCTCGATCAACTCCGAGGTGGAGAGACTCCGCCACTCGACGACCAACTCGCTGCTCAGTCGTCGCGACGTCGTCGTCGTCTCGACGGTCTCCTGCATCTACGGTCTCGGCTCGTCGGAGGAATACCTCGACGCGATGGTCGCCCTGCAGGTCGGCATGAAGATCAACCGAGACGTGCTCATCCGCAAGTTCATCTCGATGCAGTACAACCGCAACGACGTCGACTTCTCCCGCGGCAACTTCCGGGTGCGCGGCGACACCATCGAGATCATCCCGATGTACGAGGAGCTCGCGATCCGCATCGAGATGTTCGGCGACGAGATCGAAGCGCTGTACTCGCTGCACCCCGTCACCGGCGATGTGGTGCGCAAACTCGATGCCGTGTCGGTGTTCCCCGGATCGCACTACGTGGCAGGACAGGCCACGATGGACCAGGCGATCATCACCATCCGCGCCGAACTCGCCGTCAGGCTCGAGCAGCTCGAACGCGAGGGCAGGCTCCTCGAGGCACAGCGACTGCGGATGCGCACCACGTTCGACCTCGAGATGATGGAGCAGATCGGCTTCTGCAGCGGCATCGAGAACTACTCCCGCCACATCGACCAGCGTGCGCCCGGCGAGGCGCCGCACTGCCTCATCGACTATTTCCCCGAGGACTTCCTCGTCGTCATCGACGAGTCGCACGTGACCATCCCACAGATCGGTGCCATGTACGAGGGGGATGCCTCGCGCAAACGCACCCTCGTCGAGCACGGGTTCCGGCTGCCGAGCGCCCTCGACAACCGTCCGCTCAAGTTCGACGAGTTCCTCGACCGCGTGGGCCAGAAGGTGTACCTCTCGGCCACGCCGGGACGGTACGAGATGGGGATCACCGACTCCGTGGTCGAGCAGATCATCCGTCCGACCGGCCTGATCGACCCGGAGATCGTCGTCAAGCCGACGAAGGGTCAGATCGACGACCTGCTCGAGGAGATCAGGCTCCGCGCCGCGAGAGACGAGCGCGTGCTGGTGACCACCCTCACGAAGAAGATGGCCGAGGAGCTCACCGACTTCCTCGGCGAAGCCGGTGTGCGCGTGCGCTATCTGCACTCCGACGTCGACACCCTTCGCCGTGTCGAACTGTTGTCGGAGCTCAGGGGCGGTGCCTACGACGTGCTCGTGGGCATCAACCTGCTCCGGGAGGGGCTCGATCTGCCCGAGGTCTCCCTCGTGGCGATCCTCGACGCCGACAAGGAGGGGTTCCTGCGGTCGTCGACGTCGCTCATCCAGACCATCGGCCGCGCGGCGCGCAACGTCTCCGGCGCCGTGCACATGTACGCCGACGTGCTGACCGACTCCATGAAGACCGCGATCGAGGAGACCAACCGCCGACGTGAGAAGCAGGTGGCCTACAACCTCGAACGCGGCGTCGATCCGCAACCGCTCAGGAAGAGGATCGCCGACATCACCGACGCCCTCGCGCGGGAGGGGGCCGACACTCAGGCGCTGCTCGCCGGCCGCGACGGGCGCAAGCGGTCGCCGACACCCAACCTCACACGCGAAGGGCTGGCGGCGACGGGGGCGAACGATTTGGAGACGATCATCCGCGACCTCAACGACCAGATGCTGAACGCGGCGGGCGAGCTGAAGTTCGAGCTCGCCGCGAGACTCCGCGACGAGGTGTCCGACCTGAAGAAGGAACTGCGTCAGATGGAGGCGGCAGGGCACCTCGTGTCCTGATCGCCGACCGACCACGGTGCGCCCGCGGCATCCGCTCTCTCGCAGTGAGAGGGGCCGAAACAATGAGAGAGAATGGCGAGTGTCGATTTCGTCCCCAGAGAGCCCTGCCCGGCTGAGCGTCCGCGGCGCCAGAGTCCACAATCTGCGGAACGTCGACCTGGAGATCCCGCGCGACTCGCTCGTGGTGTTCACGGGGCTCTCCGGGTCGGGCAAATCGTCGCTCGCCTTCGACACGATCTTCGCCGAGGGGCAGCGGCGCTACGTCGAGTCCCTCTCCGCATACGCCCGGCAGTTCCTCGGCCAGGTCGACAGGCCCGACGTCGACTTCATCGAGGGGCTCAGCCCCGCGGTCTCGATCGACCAGAAGTCGACGAACCGCAATCCTCGATCGACCGTCGGCACGATCACCGAGATCTACGACTACATGCGTCTTCTCTGGGCACGCATCGGCATCCCGCACTGTGCGATCTGCGGGGAACGGATCGCCCGGCAGACCGTGCAGCAGATCGCCGACCAGCTGATGACCCTCGAGACCGGCACGCGCTACCAGGTGGTGAGCCCGGTGATCTCTCAGAAGAAGGGTGAGTTCGTCGATCTGTTCAAGGAGCTCGCGGCGAGCGGGTACTCCCGGGCGATCGTCGACGGCGACACCATCCAGCTGAGCGAGCCGCCGACACTGAAGAAGCAGTACAAGCACGACATCTCGGTCGTGATCGACCGCCTCGTCGCTTCCGACGACATCCTCACCCGGCTCACGGACTCACTCGAGACCGCTCTCAGGCTCACCGACGGTCTCGTCGCGATCAACTTCATCGACGAGACCGGCACGAAGGCGTGGCGCAACTTCTCCGAGAAGCTGTCGTGCCCCAACGGGCATCCGGTGCAACTCACCGAGATCGAGCCGCGCACCTTCTCGTTCAATGCGCCCTTCGGTGCCTGCCCGGAATGCTCCGGTCTCGGAACCAGGATGTCGGTCGACTCCGAGCTCCTGCTCGGTGACCCGGCCCTGAGCCTCGCCGAGGGCGTCATCCTGCCGTGGACCCAGCAGGGCAAGGGCCT
Organism: Actinomycetota bacterium; assembly: GCA_041165365.1. Taxonomy (GTDB): domain Bacteria; phylum Actinomycetota; class Actinomycetes; order Actinomycetales; family Microbacteriaceae; genus Marisediminicola. The sequence goes on from JBEANR010000065.1 coordinate 28,775, forward strand.
GTTCACCTACTTCCAGCGCCTGCTGCAGGGCCTCGCCTCCGACCTCGACTTCTCGCTGAAGACGCCGTGGAGCGACCTGAGCGACGAGGTGAAGGACGCGATCCTCAAGGGCAACGACTTCGAGGTGACCGTGAAGTGGAAGAACCGCTACGGCCGCGAGATGAAGTACTCGACGGGCTTCGAGGGCGTCATGCCCTACATCGAGCGCAAGTTCCTCGAGGCGGAGACCGACGCCGGTCGCCAGCGGTACGCGAGCTACCTGCGCGAGATCCCGTGCCCGGTCTGCTCCGGTCGGCGCCTGAAGCCCGAGGTGCTCGCCGTCACCGTCCACGACCACAGCATCGCGGATGTCAGCAGCCTCAGCCTCATCGACGCCTTCGAGTTCATGCAGCTGCTCGAACTGTCCGAGCGGGATGCCCGGATCGCCGCCGCCGTGCTCCGCGAGATCCGTGCGCGCCTCGAGTTCCTCATCGAGGTCGGACTCAGCTACCTCGACCTGTCCCGCACCGCGGGCTCGCTCAGCGGTGGCGAAGCGCAGCGCATCCGGCTTGCGACCCAGATCGGTTCCGGGCTCACCGGAGTGCTCTACGTGCTCGACGAGCCGAGCATCGGCCTGCACCAGCGCGACAACCGGCGACTGATCGAGACCCTGGTCAAACTCAAGAACCTCGGCAACACGCTCATCGTGGTCGAGCACGACGAGGACACCATCCGCACCGCCGACTGGATCGTCGACATCGGGCCGGGGGCCGGAGAACACGGCGGCCAAGTCGTGCACTCCGGGTCGTACGATGATCTGCTCGAGAACACGGGGTCGATGACGGGCGACTACCTCTCCGGCCGTCGTGCGATCGCCACGCCGTCCGAGCGCCGAACGATCGATCCGACACGTCAGCTGGTGGTGGAGGGGGCGCGGGCGAACAACCTCAAGAACGTCACGGTGCGCTTCCCGCTGGGGGCTCTCGTGGCCATCACCGGGGTCAGCGGCTCGGGCAAGTCTTCGCTCGTCAACGACATCCTCTACAAGGTGCTCGCCAACGAGTTGAACGGCGCGCGTCAGATCCCCGGCAAGCACACCCGGGTCACCGGTCTCGACAACCTCGACAAGGTAGTGCACGTCGATCAGGCACCGATCGGCCGCACCCCGAGGTCCAATCCGGCCACCTACACCGGGGTGTTCGACAAGATCCGCAACCTCTTCGCCGAGACGGGCGAGGCGAAGGCCCGCGGATACCTGCCCGGCAGGTTCAGCTTCAACGTCAAGGGCGGTCGCTGCGAGAACTGTTCCGGCGACGGCACGATCAAGATCGAGATGAACTTCCTGCCGGATGTCTACGTGGTCTGCGAGGTCTGCGACGGGGCGCGGTACAACCGCGACACCCTCGCCGTGCACTACAAGGGCAGGAACATCGCCGAGGTGCTCGACATGCCGATCAGCGAGGCTGCGGAGTTCTTCGCCGCCATCGGGTCGATCAGTCGGTTCCTCACCACCCTGGTCGAGGTCGGGCTCGGTTACGTGCGATTGGGTCAGAGCGCCACGACCCTCTCCGGCGGTGAGGCGCAACGCGTGAAGCTCGCGACCGAGCTGCAGAAGCGGTCGAACGGCCGCAGCATCTACGTTCTCGATGAGCCGACGACGGGTCTGCACTTCGAAGACGTGCGCAAACTGCTGCTGGTGCTCAACGGTCTCGTCGACAAGGGCAACACGGTGATCGTGATCGAGCACAACCTCGACGTGATCAAGTCGTCGGACTGGCTCATCGATCTGGGTCCGGAGGGTGGCGCCGGCGGCGGCACCGTCATCGCCACGGGCACCCCCGAGCAGCTCGCCATGGTCGAGGCGAGCCACACCGGCGTCTTCCTTCGCGAGGTCCTCGAGGGCGCCCGAGTGCTCGCTCTCAGCTGACCGGTGGGGAGCTGACGGATGGCCGAGACAGTCGCATGGCGGCCGGCGGCGGGGGAGATCCCGACGCAGCCGGGTGTCTACAGGTTCAGGGACGACACGGGTCGGGTGCTGTACGTCGGCAAGGCCAACAGCCTCCGGGCACGGCTCAGCAACTATTTCGCGCCGCTGAGGAACCTGCACGAGCGCACCCGGCGGATGGTGCTGAGCGCCAGTTCGGTCGAGTGGACGGTCGTGGGCTCCGAATTCGAGGCGTTGCAACTCGAGTACACCTGGATCAAGGAGTTCGAGCCGCCGTTCAACGTGAAGTTCCGTGACGACAAGACCTATCCGTACCTCGCCATCACCCTCGGCGAGACGGTGCCGAGGGTGCTCGTCACCCGCAACAGGAAGCTGACGGGGGCGCGGTACTTCGGGCCGTACACGAAGGTCTGGGCGATCAAAGAGACCGTCGACCAGCTGCTCAAGGCCTTCCCGATGCGCAGTTGCTCCGACAGCACCTACAAGCGCGCGGAGCAGACCGGCAGACCGTGCCTGCTCGGAGACATCGGCAAGTGCGCGGCTCCCTGCGTCGGGCGCATCTCGAAGTCCGATCACAAGTCGATAGCACTCGATTTCGCCTCCTTCATGGGTGGCAACGACTCGCGCTACATCGCCGACATCACCAAACGGATGAAGCGCGCGGCCGAGACGCAGGAGTACGAGTCGGCGGCGCGCTACCGAGACCAGCTCGGCGCCCTCGAGGCTGCGCTGTCGAAGAGCACCGTCGTGCTGCCGGACCGGGTGGACGCCGACATCTTCGGTATCGCCCACGACGAGCTCGCCGCCGCTGTGCAGCAGTTCATCGTGCGCGGGGGGCGCATCCGGGGCGTGCGCAGCTGGGTCGTCGACAAGGAGCTCGATCTTACGCTCTCCGAACTCGTCGACACCGTGCTGCAGAACGCCTACGACGATGCGGTCCCGCCGAAGGAGGTGATGGTGCCCGAGCTGCCCGGCGACGCCGCCGAACTCGAACAGTTGCTCACCGGCATCCGCGGCGACTCCGGCGCGACAGGGCGCGTGGCGCTCAAGACCGCCCAGCGCGGCGACAAGGCCTCGCTGGCGCAGACGGTGACCTCGAACGCCATGAATGCCCTCGTGCTCTACAAGACGCGCAGGAGCGGGGACTTCGTCGCCAGATCGCAGGCCCTCGCCGACATCCAAGAGGCGCTCGCGATGGATGACGCCCCTCTCCGCATGGAGTGCTACGACGTCTCCCATCTCAGCGGCACCAACATCGTGGCCTCGATGGTGGTGTTCGAAGACGGCCTGCCGCGCAAAGACCAGTACCGCAGGTTCAGCATTGCCGAGTCGACCGATGACACCGAGTCGATCTACCAGACGTTGTCACGCCGGGTCGCGAACATCGACGCCGAGACCTCGAGGGCCGACGACGACGATCAGACCGTCAAGAAGTTCGCCTACCGGCCGAACCTGCTGATCGTCGACGGCGGGCAGCCGCAGGTCGCCGCGGCGGCCCGCGCCCTCGCGGATGCCGGGGTCAGCGGCATCCGCCTGTGCGGCATCGCGAAGCGGCTCGAGGAGATCTGGCTCCCAGACTCCGACTACCCGGTGATCCTGCCGCGCAACAGCGATGCGCTCTTCCTCCTCCAGCGCATCCGCGACGAGGCGCACCGCTTCGCGATCAGCTATCAGCGGCAGAAACGCAAGGCCGACATCTCGACGGTCCTCGCCGACATCCCGGGGCTCGGACCCGCCCGCGTCCGAGCGTTGCTCAAGCATTTCGGCTCGGTGCGCGGCGTGCGTGGAGCGACCGTCGAGGGGATCGCCGAGGTGCCGGGGGTCGGGCCGACGCTCGCCGAGCTCGTGTTCCGCAGGCTGCGCGACTGATCCCGCCATCCATCCCGTCGGTAGGCTTGACCTCGATCGACGATGGGGAGCACCGAATGGTGGATGCACAGCAGCAGGAGATGCTCATCGTCACCGGGATGTCCGGCGCCGGGCGCTCCACGGTGGGCAACGCCCTCGAAGATCTCGGCTGGTACGTGGTCGACAACCTGCCTCCGCAGATGCTCAAGCCACTCGTCGATCTGGTCGAGCGCGCGGGCAGCACCCTCCCGAAGATCGCCGCCGTGGTCGACGTGCGCGGCGGTCACCTCTTCGCCGACCTGCAGGAGATCGTCGAGGTGCTGCGCCAGAACACCCGATTGCGGGTGCTGTTCCTCGAGGCCACCGACGCGGCACTGGTCAGGCGCTTCGAGCAGGTCAGACGACCGCATCCGCTGCAGGAGGACGGCACGATCCTCGACGGCATCCGGGCGGAGCGGTCGAGGATGCTCGGCATGCGCGAGTCGAGCGATCTGATCATCGACACCTCCGACCTCAACATCCATCAGCTGGCCACCACCATCGCCGAGTCCTTCGCGGAGGAGGGCACCCCCGGTGTGCAGGTGACAGTGCTGAGCTTCGGCTACAAGTACGGGCTCCCGTCGGATGCCGACCTCGTCGCCGATCTGCGATTCCTGCCGAATCCGTTCTGGATCCCCGAACTGAAGCACCAGACCGGGCTCGACCCGGCCGTGCGCGACTATGTGCTCGGCCAGGACGGCGCCGAGGAGTTCCTCGCCGCATACCTCACGGCGGTCGCCCCGGTGGTGGCCGGCTATCAACGGGAGAACAAGAGACACGCTACGATCGCCATGGGATGCACCGGGGGGAAGCATCGATCGGTCGCTGCGGCGCGGGAGTTCGCCACGAGACTGGAGGCCCTCCCCGGCGTCGCCGTGAGCGTCAAGCACCGCGATCTCGGTCGCGAGTGAGACCGGCCGACCTCGTGCCCGCCGACCCGCTCCCTTCACAGCTCGACGAACAAAGGATCGCTTTTCGTGGCACTCACGGCAGACGTCAAGGATGAACTCGCCAGGATCGACGTCACCAAGACGACGGTCCGCGCGGCGGAACTCGCCACGATCCTGCGTTTCTCGGGCGGATTGCATCTGATCTCCGGCCGCATCGCCGTCGAGTCCGAACTCGACACGGCGCAATTGGCCCGGCGGGTGCGGAAGGACCTCGCCGAGCTGTACGGCGTCCGCAGCGAGATCTCGGTGATCTCGGCTTCCGGCCTGCGCAGGTCGAGCCATTACCTGGTGCGTGTGCTCGAGGGCGGGGAGACCCTCGCGAGACAGACCGGACTGCTGGATGCCCGGCGCCGCCCCATCCGCGGACTCCCCAACCGTCTCACCACCGGCAATCGCGACGAGCTCGCCGCCATCTGGCGCGGCGCCTTCCTCGCCCACGGATCGCTGACCGACCCCGGCCGCTCCGCGGCCCTCGAGATCACCTGCCCAGGCAACGAGTCCGCGATGGCCCTGGTCGGTGCCGCCGGTCGCCTGAAGGTCTCCGCGAAGGCGCGGGAGGTGCGCGGGGTTCACCGGGTGGTCATCCGCGATGGCGAGGCCATCAGCGCCATGCTCGTGCACATGGGTGCGCACAGCACCGTGCTCAGCTGGGAGGAGCTGCGCCAGCGGCGCGAGGTGCGGGCGACCGCCAATCGCCTGGTGAACTTCGACGATGCGAATCTGCGCCGCTCGGCACAGGCCGCCGTCGCAGCGTGCGCAAGGGTGGAACGGGCCCTCGAGATCCTCGACGGCGACGTGCCCGAGCACCTCAGGTATGCGGGAGACCTGCGCCTGCGCTTCCGTGACGCGAGCCTCGACGAACTGGGGCACCACGCGGATCCTCCGATGACGAAGGATGCCGTCGCCGGTCGCATCAGACGCCTCCTCGCCATGGCGGACAAGGTCGCGGTCGACCAGGGTATCCCCGGCACCGACGCCAACCTCCCCCCGGACTACGACGACGCCTGACCAGGTCTGCGTCCGGATCCGTCGAACTAGACTGGAACCGTCCATGGCCCCGCGCACCGTCCGATGCGGCGGGCACTCTCATCTGAGGAGACAGTTCCCATGACCGACTACACCCTCCCCGATCTCCCGTACGACTACTCGGCCCTCGAGCCCAGCATCAGCGGCAAGATCATGCAGCTCCATCACGACAAGCATCACCAGACTTACGTGACGGGGGCGAACACCGCCATCACCGGGCTCGCCGAGGCCCGCGATACCGGCGCCCTCGCGAACGTGAACAAGCTCGAGAAGGACCTCGCCTTCAACCTCGGCGGGCACGTGAACCACTCGATCTTCTGGACCAACATGTCACCGGACGGCGGCGACAAGCCCACCGGCGGTCTCGCCGCCGCGATCGACGATCACTTCGGCTCGTTCGACGCCTTCCAGGCGCACTTCACCGCGACGGCCCTCGGGGTGCAGGGCTCGGGCTGGGCCGTGCTCGCCTGGGACTCGATCGGCGAGAAGCTCGCCGTGTTCCAGTTGTTCGACCAGCAGGGCAACGCGCCGCTCGGCCTCGTCCCGCTGCTCATGCTCGACGTCTGGGAGCACGCCTACTACCTCGACTACCTCAATGTGCGGCCCGACTACGTCAAGGCGTTCTGGAACATCATCGACTGGGCGAACGTGCAGCTGAGGTTCGACACGGCGCGTGATCGCACGAGCGGCCTCCTGATACTGTCGTAGCGGCTGACCGCCGGGGGAGACCCCGGCGTCGCCCGGCGCTGCGGAGTCGTTCAACACGGCCGTCGCGACCGGCGGAACCCCCCTCTTCACCCTCATCCGTTCACCACCGGCACGGCCCCCGGATCTCCCGGGGTGTCGTCCGGGCTCAGAACCACAGGAGACCCAGTGACCGTCAAGATCGGCATCAACGGGTTCGGCCGCATCGGCCGCAACTTCTTCCGCGCAGCGCTGTCCAAGGGCAGTGACATCGAGATCGTCGCGGTCAACGACCTGACCGACAACGCAGCGCTCGCCCATCTGCTGAAGTACGACTCGATCACCGGCCGCCTCGACGCGACGGTCGAACTCGACGGCTCCACGATCGTCGTCAACGGCAAGCCGATCATCGTGCTCGAGGAGCGGGACCCCGCGAACCTCCCGTGGGGTGAGCTCGGCGTCGAGATCGTGATCGAGTCCACCGGCCGATTCACGAAGTCCGAAGACGCCCGCAAGCACATCACCGCCGGCGCCAAGAAGGTCATCGTGTCGGCGCCCGCCACCGGATCGGATGTCGCGACCCTCGTGCTCGGGGTCAACGAGGGCACCTACGACCCCGCCGTGCACGACATCATCTCGAACGCCTCATGCACCACGAACTGCCTCGCGCCGCTGGCCAAGGTGTTCATGGACGAGTTCGGCATCGAGCGCGGCCTGATGACGACGGTGCACGCCTACACCGCAGACCAGAACCTGCAGGACGGCCCGCACAGCGATATGCGTCGCGCCCGCGCGGCGGCGGAGAACATCATCCCGACCTCCACGGGTGCCGCCAAGGCCCTCGGCCTCGTCATCCCCGAACTCAAGGGCAAGCTCGACGGCTATGCGCTCCGCGTACCGGTGCCGACCGGGTCGATCACCGATCTCACCGTCGAGACCACCGCGACCGTCACCGTCGAGCAGGTCAACGCCGCCTACAAGGCCGCGGCGGAGGGACCGCTGAAGGGCATCCTGAGCTACACCGAGGACCCCATCGTGTCGAGCGACATCGTGAGCGACCCGCACTCCTCCATCTTCGACGCCGGACTGACCAAGGTGATCGGATCGCAGGTCAAGATCGCGGCGTGGTACGACAACGAGTGGGGTTACTCCAACCGCCTGGTCGACATCACCGAGTACGTCGCCGACCGTCTCTGATCCGCGATGACGCTCCGCACCATCGGGTCCCTGGGTGAGCTGAAGGGCACGAAGGTCATCGCGCGCCTGGATCTGAATGTGCCGATGGATGGCGGGGCGATCACCGACGACGGCAGGATCCGGGCATCACTGCCCACCCTGCGGGCGCTCATCGATCAGGGCGCACGGGTGGTGGTCGTGTCGCATCTCGGCCGCCCGGACGGCAAGCCGGACGCGCGGTACAGTCTGGCTCCGGTCGCGACGAGACTGGGCGAGTTGCTCGGCATCCCGGTCGCCTTCGCGACGGACACCGTCGGCACCTCCGCCTCCGACACCGTGGCCGGCCTGTCCGACGGGCAGGTGGCCGTGCTCGAGAACCTGCGCTTCGAGGCCGGCGAGACCGCCACATCATCGAAGGTGCGGCAGGAGTTCGCGCAGCGGCTCGCCGCCTTCGGGTCCGCTCTCGTCTCCGACGGCTTCGGCGTGGTGCACCGCAAGCAGGCGAGCGTCTTCGAACTCGCCGATCTGCTCCCGAGCGCGGCCGGCCTGCTCATCGCGGCGGAGCTCGACGTACTCGACAGGCTGACCGGGTCGCCGAAGAGGCCGTACGCGGTCGTGCTCGGCGGGTCCAAAGTCTCCGACAAACTGGGCGTGATCGCGCACCTGCTGCCCAGGGTCGACTCGTTGCTCGTCGGCGGCGGCATGGTCTTCACCTTCCTCGCTGCGCAGGGCCACGCCGTCGGTGCGAGTCTGCTCGAGGAGGATCAGCTCGACACCGTGCGCGGCTATCTCGACGACGCCCGCCAGCGCGGAGTCGACATCGTGCTCCCGACCGATATCGTCGTCGCCTCGACGTTCGGAGCCGACGCCGACCACGTCGTCGCGCCGGCCGACGGCATCGAGAAGACGGAGTTCGGCGCGGGCGGGCTCGGGCTCGACATCGGGCCGGACTCCGCGGCGGCCTTCGCCGACGTCATCCGCTCGTCGACGACGGTCTTCTGGAACGGCCCCATGGGGGTCTTCGAGATCCCCGCCTTCGCCGAGGGCACTCGGACCGTCGCTGCGGCGCTCACCGAGGTCGATGGGCTGTCGGTGGTGGGCGGCGGTGACTCGGCGGCCGCCGTGCGGGCCCTCGGGTTCGACGACGGGCAGTTCGGTCATATCTCGACGGGCGGAGGTGCGAGCCTCGAATTCCTCGAGGGCAAGCGCCTCCCTGGACTGGAGGTCCTCGGATGGCAAGCATGACGACGAGAGTCCCGTTCATCGCGGGGAACTGGAAGATGAATCTCGACCACCTGCAGTCGATCGCCTTCGTGCAGAAGCTCGCCTGGAGTCTCAAAGACGCGAAGCTCGACTTCGGCGCGGTCGAGGTGGCGGTCTTCCCGCCGTTCACCGACCTGAGATCGGTGCAGACCCTCATCGCCGCCGACAAGCTCGACCTGAAGTTCGGGGCCCAGGATGTCTCGGCACACGACTCAGGTGCCTACACGGGTGAGGTCAGCGGAGCCTTCCTCAAGGCGTTGAGCTGCGACTACGTCATCATCGGGCACTCCGAACGACGCACGCTCCACGCCGAGACCGACGAGATCGTCGCCGCCAAGACCGCCGCCGCGATCAAGCACGGGGTCGTCCCCGTCGTCTGCGTGGGCGAGACGGCCGACGACCTCGAGACCCGCGGTCCGAGCGCCGTCCCGGTCGCTCAGCTCACCGCGGCCCTCGCCTCGGTGGCGCACGGCGCCGAGATCGTGGTCGCCTACGAGCCGGTCTGGGCCATCGGGTCGGGGCAGGCGGCGACCCCGGAGCAGGCCGAGCAGGTCGCCGCGCAGTTGCGCGCAGTACTCGTCGCCGCGCTCGGCGACGAGGCCGCGGCATCCACCCGCATCCTCTACGGAGGATCGGTGAAGGCCTCCAACATCGCGGGGTTCATGAGGCAGCCGAACGTCGACGGCGCCCTCGTCGGCGGAGCCAGTCTCGATATCGACGAGTTCTCGAGCATCGCGCGCTTCCAGAAGCACGTCGGCGTCTAGTTATACTGTTCACCGGTCGTCAGCGGTTTCGGAAGGTTCTCTGTGCAAATACTCCAGGTCGTCCTGCAGGTGGTGCTCGGCATCACGAGTCTCCTGCTGACGCTGCTCATCCTCCTGCACAAGGGGAGGGGCGGCGGGCTGTCCGACATGTTCGGCGGTGGTGTGACCTCCAACCTCGGGGCATCCGGGGTCGCAGAGCGCAATCTCAATCGCATCACGGTCTTCCTCGGGCTCCTCTGGATCACGTGCATCATCGTGCTGGGGCTCATCACCAAGTTCGACGCGGCAGGGTAGGCAGACAGATGGCATCAGGTGGAAGCGCGATCCGCGGATCACGAGTCGGAGCCGGCCCCATGGGCGAGCAGGACCGCGGTTATCACGCGGAGCGCATCGCGATCTCGTACTGGGATGCTCTCGGCAACGAGACCGTCCGGCACTTCGCGGCCAACCTGCCGGACGACGAGATCCCGGAGACGATCGACTCTCCGCAATCCGGCCTCCCGGCTGGCCGCGACAAGGAGAATCCGCCCGCGCTCACGAAGCTCGAGCCGTACAAGACGCACCTCGCCTACGTGAAGGAGCGCCGTACCGAGAAGGAGGCGGCCGATCTGCTCGACGAGGCGATCGAAGCATTGCGCGCACGGCGGGCACGGATCTCCTCGCAGTAGCGAGGATCGTTCCCGCGCGGCGAGGCAGCCCGCTCGGGCTCGATCGTCGAAGCACCGGCAGGGATGTTCCGAGCGCTAGTACTCGGAGGCGATCAGGTTCTCCGGCACCTCGGCGGCGGCCGCGGCATCCACGAAGAAGACAGTCCGCTTCACGCCCTTGACGCCGGCGGCCGGTACCTGCTGGGTGCTGGCCCCCGCCAGCAGGAGCCCGAGAGCTGAGGCCTTGTCGGCGCCGGCGAGTCCCAACCAGATGCGGTCCGACGCGTTGATGGCGCTGAGCGTCAGGCTGACCCTCTCCGGCGGCGGCTTCGGTGAGTCGCGCACGGCGATGACCGACCGGTCCCTGACCAGCACCCCGGGGGTGTCGGGGAAGAGCGATGCGATGTGCCCATCGGGGCCGACGCCCAGCAACATGATGTCGAACACCGGGGCGCCGACGCCGTCGCGGCTGTGCGCGGCGAGGGTCGACGCGTATCTCGTCGCCGCCTCGTCGAGTGAGATGCCGTCGTCGGTCGAGGCGAAGGGGTGCACGTTCTGCTCCAGCACGCCCACGTGGTCGAGCAGGGCCTCACGGGCCGCGGTGTCATTGCGGTCGTGGTGGCCCGCACCGACCCACCTCTCGTCGCTCCACCACACGTGCACCCGTGACCAGTCGATCTCGTCCCGCGCATCCGACGACCGGATGGCGCGCAGCACGCCGGTGCCGACACCACCGCCCGTGAGCGAGATATGCACCACCTCCTGTTCGTCGAGCAGGTCGATCACCTTCGTGATGAACCGTGCGGCGACCGAACCGGTGAGCGACGCGACGTCGTGATGCACGAGAACGCGGCGATCGGTGGTCATGATGAGGCACCCCGGTCGTCGTCCGACGGCGGATCGACACGGGTGGAGGGGGCACTGCCTGGGTCGCCGCCGAGCCCGTTGCGCAGCACCTCGCCGAACAGGTCGTCGGGATCCAGCCTGCGGAGTTCCTCGGCGAGGCAGTCCCGCAGACTACGGCGGGCGAGCGTGATGTCGTGGGTCGGCTGGTCCGGTTGCACCAGCGTGACGATGTTCACGTGCGACCTCTCGAGCTCGATCGTGCCGGATGCCCTCACGAGCTTGACACCGTGGATGCCGCTGGAACCGGTGACCGGCGGAGTGACCTCGTGCCGCACCGGGAGTCGCAGCTGCAGCTGCAGCCACGCGGCGAGCAGCGTCGTCGAGGGCGAGGCCGCGGCCCCGTGCACCTCGGCCGCCGTGATCTGCTCGAACGGCGGCTGGTCGAGCACGGCGGCGAGTTGGGCGCGCCACAGCGTGAGGCGGGTCCACGCGAAGTCCGTGTCGCCGGGGGAGTAGGTGAGGCTGAGGTGACGGAGGAACCCCCGCGGGTCGGTCTGTGCCGCGGCATCCGTGATCCGTCGCTGGGCGATCCTGCCGAGCGGTGAGGTCGAGACGACGTCGGGCGCCGTCGCGGGCCACCAGGCCACGACGGGCGCGTCCGGCAGCAGCAGTCCCGTGACGAGACCCTCTTCGTCGGAGGCGACCTCCCCGTAGGCCTTGAGCACGATGACCTCGCTCGCACCGGCGTCGCCGCCGACCCTGATCTGGGCGTCCAGGCGGGTCTCCGAGGGGCGCTGAGCGTCGTCGTCCGAGGTCGAGATCACGATGACCCGCATGGGATGCTCCCGCGACGCGTCGTTGGCCGCCTCGATCGCCTCCTCCTCGTGCCCGAGCTCGGTGGAGATGATGAGGGTGAGCACCCGTCCGAGGGCGACGGCTCCGCCCTCCTCTCGGATGCTGACGAGGGTCTTCGAGATCCGGCTGGTGGTCGTGTCGGGCAGATCGACGATCATGGGCGTCTCCAGGTCCTGCCGTCTCGGGCGAGGAGTTCATCGGCGGAAGTCGGTCCCCACGTTCCCGGGCGATACTGCTCCGGTTGCCCCTGAGTCGCCCAGAACTCCTCGATGGGATCGAGGATCTTCCAGCTGAGCTCGACCTCCTGGTGGCGCGGGAACAGCGGCGGATCGCCGAGCAGTACGTCGAGGATGAGTCGCTCGTATGCCTCGGGGCTCGCCTCGGTGAACGCGTGACCGTAGCCGAAGTCCATCGTCACGTCGCGCACCTGCATGCCCGCACCCGGAACCTTCGACCCGAAGCGGATCGTGACGCCCTCGTCGGGCTGCACCCTGATGACCAGGGCGTTCTGACCGAGCGCGGAGGTCTGGCTCTCGGCGAAGAGGTACTGCGGTGCGCGCTTGAACACGACGGCGATCTCGGTGACCCTCCGCCCGAGGCGCTTCCCAGCACGCAGGTAGAACGGCACCCCCGACCACCGTCTGGTGCCGATGTCGAGCCGCATGGCGGCGAAGGTCTCGGTGAGGGACTGCGGATCCATGCCGTCCTCGTCGAGGAAGCCGAGCACCTTCTCGCCACCCTGCCATCCGCCGGAGTACTGCCCCCTCGCCGTCGCCGACCCGAGGTCGGCCGGCAGCCGCACGGCGGCGAGCACCTTCTCCTTCTCGGCTCTGAGGTCGGCGGCGTCGAACGAGATCGGCTCTTCCATCGCCGTGAGGGCGAGCAGCTGCAGCAGGTGATTCTGGATGACGTCGCGCGCCGCCCCGATACCGTCGTAGTACCCCGCCCGCCCGCCGACGCCGATGTCCTCGGCCATGGTGATCTGCACGTGGTCGACGTAGTTCGCGTTCCACAACGGCTCGTAGAGCTGGTTCGCGAAACGGAGCGCGAGGATGTTCTGCACCGTCTCCTTGCCGAGGTAGTGATCGATGCGGAACACCGAGTCGGGCGGGAACACCGACTCGACGACCTCATTGAGTTCCCGCGCGGTCGTCAGATCGCTTCCGAACGGCTTCTCGATGACCACTCGTCGCCACTGGCCGTCCTTCTGCTCGGCGAGACCCGAGCGGCGCAACTGCTCGGTCACCTGGGGGAACGACTTCGGCGGGATCGACAGATAGAACGCGTGATTGCCCATCGTCCCGCGGTTCTCGTCGAGTTCGGCGACGGTCTGTTTGAGTCTGACGAACGACGCGTCGTCGTCGAACTCGCCCGCCACGAAACGGATGCCCTGCGCGAGCTGGGTCCACACGTCGTCGTCGAAGGGCGTCCGTGCGTACTGCTTCACGGCGTCATAGACGACCTTCTCGAAATCCTGGGTGTCCCAATCCCTTCGGGCGAATCCGACCAGCGCGAACCCCGGAGGCAGCAGTCCGCGGTTGGCGAGGTCGTACACGGCGGGCATGAGCTTCTTGCGCGACAGGTCGCCGGTCACCCCGAAGATGATGAGCCCGCTCGGTCCGGCGATCCGATTCAATCGGCGATCGGAGGCGAGCCTCAACGGGTTGAAGTCCGGGGTGATCTCCACCGGGGGCATGCTGCTCCTTGACGATCTGGGGGATGGTTCGTGCCGGGTGTGAGTCAGCGCAGCGCGTCGACGAGTGCGGGGAGAGCGGATGCCGGGTCGGTCACCGTCAAGGTCAAGACGGGTCGCCCGTGGTCCTCGAGCACGCTCGCGTCGCCCGCCGCCTGCGCCGAGATCAGCTGGCCGAAGGTGAACGGGCGGTCGGGGATGTCGAGGTCGACCCCCTCGCGGGAGAGGATCTGCAGGAAGACACCCTTGGCCGGCCCGCCCTTGTGGAACTGGCCCGTGGAGTGCAGGAACCTCGGGCCCCAGCCGAACGTCGTCGGTCTGCCGGAGCGCTCCGCGAGGATCGCGCGGAGCGCGTGCAGTCCGGGGTGCTCGAGACGGTTGACGTAGGCCTGGATCGAGAGGTACCCGTCCGGCGAGAGCTGATCGAGTAGGGCGTCGACCGCTCCGCGGATGTCGTGCGCCCCGGTGACGACCGCGTCGGTGCCCCGCACCTCGACTGCACCGTCGGCGAACGCGGCAGGGTTCTGCTCGGGCGTGGCGTCGAGCAGCCCGCGCGTGGCGATCTTCGCGGACTCGACGTCGGGCTGGTCGAAGGGGTTGATGCCGAGCAGCCGCCCGGCCACGGCGACCGCGAACTCCCACACCAGGATCTGCGCGCCGAGAGTGCCGCTGATCTCGATCTCGCCGTCCTCGACCGACTCGGTCTCGCGTTCGTCGTGCACGAGGCGCACGATCTGGAGGTCGCCCGGCCGCGACGTGAGCTCCGGAGCATCCGTCTCGAGCACGACGGGAAGGAGGCCCGTGCCGTCCTTGCCCGTCGACTCGGCGATGAGCTGCTCGACCCAGTCGGCGAACCCGACGATGTACGTGCCGTCGGAGACGATCCCGAGCTTGTCCTTCAGTGGTTTCGTGCCCGCGATCGCAGCGCCGAGCACGAGCCCGGGGTTCTCCGTGGAGTCCAGGGCGAGGCGGAGACTCACCGAGCCGGCGTCGTCGAGCAGGTGCTGGATGTCGACACCGGCGAGCCCGCACGGCACGAGACCGAAGGCGGTGAGCGCGGAGAACCTCCCGCCGACCGCCGGGTCGGCGTTGAAGACCCGGTAGCCGACGGCGCGGGCTGCGGCGTCGAGGGGCGAGCCAGGATCGGTGACGATGACGATGCGGTCGACGGGGTCGATGCCCGCCTCGGTGAACGCCCGCTCGTAGACCCGCTTCTGGCTGTCGGTCTCGACCGTCGAACCCGACTTCGACGAGACCACGACGACGGTACCGGCGAGTCGCTCACCGAGCGCCGCGAGCACCTGGCCGGGGTCGGTCGAGTCGAGCACGGTGAGAGGCACGCCTGCTGTGCCGGCGATCAACTCGGGGGCCAGCGACGAGCCGCCCATTCCGCACAGCACCACATGGTCGACACCATCCGCCCGCAGGGAGTCCCGTAGCGCGACGATGTCGTCGACGAGCCCCTGCGACACCGAGACCGCCTCGATCCACCCGAGTCGCTTGGCCGATTCCTCCTCGGCGGCCGGACCCCAGAGCGTCGCATCCTGGGTGGTGATCCCCGAGGCCACGCCGTCGCTGACCAGCTGGGGCACCAGGCGGTCGACGGCCTCAGCCGCCGCACCGCTCACCGCGATGTCGAACGTCACTGTGCCGACCCCTGCGTGCTCTGGTTCGTCTCGGTCTCGATCTTCTCCTTCTTCGACGTACCGGATGCCGCGGCCTCGAGTGCCGCGGAGACGGTGTCGAGCAGTTCGTTCCACGACACCACGAACTTCTCGACGCCCTCGCGTTCGAGGAGCGCGGTGATCTCCTCGTAGGAGATGCCGAGGGCGTCGATGCTGTCGAGCACCCCGTTCGCCGCCTCGTACGACCCCGTGACGGCGTCACCGGCGACGACAGCATGGTCGAAGGTGGCCTCGAGGGTCTTCTCCGGCATGGTGTTGACGACGTCGGCCACGGCGAGCTCGGTGACGTAGAGAGTGTCGGGGAGGTTCGGATCCTTCACCCCCGTCGACGCCCAGAGAGGGCGCTGACGATGGGCGCCCGCGTCGAGCAGTACACGCGCACGTTCGGAGTCGAAAGCCTGCTCGAAGGCCTGATACGCGAGCTGTGCGTTGGCGACCCCGGCCTTGCTCTTGAGACTTGTCGCCTCCTCCGAGCCGATCGCACCGAGCCTCTTGTCGATCTCGGTGTCGACCCTCGAGACGAAGAACGACGCGACACTGTGGATCGTGGTGAGGTCCTTGCCCGCCGCGCGGGCACGCTCCAGGCCCGTCAGGTAGGAGTTGATGACCTCGCGGTAGCGCTCGAGACTGAAGATCAGGGTGACGTTGACGCTAATCCCCTCGCCGATGGTGTCGGCGATCGCCTCGAGTCCCTCGACGGTCGCTGGGATCTTGATCATCGCGTTCGGGCGATCGACCCTGGCCCACAGCCGCTTCGCCTCGGCGACGGTTCCTGCGGCATCGTGGGCGAGGCCGGGCTCCACCTCGATGGAGACGCGTCCGTCGCGGCCGCCCGTGGAGTCGTAGACCCCGCGGAAGATGTCGCTCGCGGCGGCGACGTCGTCGGTGGTGATCTCGAAGACCGCGTCGGACACCGCCGTGCCGGAGGCCGCGAGTTCGGCGATCTGCGCGTCGTACGCCTCACCCTTCGCGAGGGCGCTGGCGAAGATGGTCGGGTTGGTGGTGATGCCGACCACGTTCTTCTCGGCGATGAGCCTCTGCAGCCCGCCCGAGTTGATCCGTTCGCGGGAAAGGTCGTCGAGCCAGATGCTCACGCCGACGGCCGAGAGGGCCGCGGTGGGGGAGGTGGTATCGGTCATGACAGCTTCTTTCGTTGTGATCAGGATGCCGCGGCGATGGACTCGGTGGCGGCAGCGACCACATGGTCCGTGGTGATGCCGAACTCGCGATACAGCGTCTCGTAGTCGGCGGAGGCGCCGAAGTGCTCGACGGAGACGCTGCGACCGGCGTCGCCGATGTATCCGCGCCATCCCTGCGAGACACCGGCCTCGATCGAGACGCGGGCGCGCACGGCGGCGGGCAGCACCGACTCGCGGTAGTCGTCGCTCTGCTCGCCGAACCACTCGAGGCAGGGGGCGGAGACGACCCGGGCGTTCACGCCGGAGCCGCGCAGAACCTGACGCGCCTCGACGGCGAACTGCACCTCGGAACCTGTCGCGATGAGGATGACGTCGGGGTCGCCGCCCGGCGCCTCGGCGAGGACGTACGCCCCGTGACCGACACCCTTGGCCGAGGCGAACACGTCGCCCTCCGCCGCTCCATCGCCGCGCTCGAACACCGGCAGGTTCTGCCGGGAGAGCACGATGCCCGCGGGCCCGACCCGACGGGTCAGCACGGCGTCCCAGGCGAAAGCGGTCTCGTTGGCGTCGGCCGGGCGCACGATGTCGAGCCCCGGTATGGCGCGCAACGACGCGAGCTGCTCGACGGGCTGGTGGGTCGGACCGTCGCCGCCGAGAGCCACGGAGTCGTGGGTCCAGACGAAGATCGACGGCGCCTTCATCAGGGCGGCGAGGCGGACCGCCGGTCGCATGTAGTCGCTGAAGATCAGGAAGGTGCCGCCGAAGGGGCGAGTGTTGCCGTGCAGCACGATGCCGTTGAGGATCGCCGCCATCGCGTGCTCGCGGATGCCGAAGTGCAGCACTCGACCGTAGGGGTTCCCCGTCCATTCGCCGGTGGAGTGCTCTGCGGGAACGAACGATACCGAGTTCTCGAGCGTGGTGTTGTTCGATTCTGCGAGGTCGGCCGAACCGCCCCAGAGCTCGGGGATCACCGATTCGAGAGCGTTGAGCACCTTGCCGGAGGCGGCGCGGGTCGACACGTCCTTGCCGGCGGGGAACACGGGCAGCGCGTCGGCGACACCGTCGGGCAGCTCGCCGGCGAGCACGCGGTCGAGGAGTCTCTTCCGGTCGGGGTTGGCCGTGGCCCACGCCTCGAGTGAGGTGTTCCACTCCGCGTGCTGAGCCTGGCCGCGCTCGACCGCCTTCCGGGTGTGCGCGAGAACCTCGTCTGAAACCTCGAAGGTCTTCTCGGGGTCGAAGCCGAGAACCTCTTTCACGGCGGCGAGCTCGTCGGCACCGAGGGCCGAACCGTGGATCTTGCCGGTGTTCTGCTTCTTCGGCGACGGCCAGCCGATGATGGTACGGAGGATGATGAGCGACGGCTTGCCGGTCTCGGCCTTGGCCGCCTCGATCGCCGCGAAGAGCTCTTCGACGTCCTCGTGGTAGCCGCCGGTCTTCTTCCAGTCGACCACCTGCACGTGCCAGTGATAGGCCTCGTAGCGGGCCTTCACGTCTTCGGTGAACGCGATGTCCGTGTCATCCTCGATGGAGATCTGGTTGCTGTCGTAGATCGCGATCAGGTTGCCGAGCTGCTGGTGGCCGGCAAGCGACGACGCCTCGCTCGTCACACCCTCCTGCAGGTCGCCGTCTCCGGCGATCGCATAGACGAAATGGTCGAACGGGCTCTCGCCGGGAGCGGCGTCCGGGTCGAACAGGCCCCGCTCGAAGCGAGCGGCGTAGGCGAACCCGACCGCGGAGGCGAGACCCTGACCGAGCGGCCCCGTCGTGATCTCCACACCGTCGGTGTGACCGTACTCGGGGTGGCCGGGGGTCTTCGATCCCCAGGTGCGAAGCGCCTTGAGGTCGTCGAGTTCGAGCCCGTATCCGCCGAGATAGAACTGGGTGTACTGCGTGAGCGAACTGTGACCGACCGACAGGATGAAGCGGTCCCGCCCGATCCACTCGGCGTCGCTCGGATCACGGCGCATGACCTTCTGGAACAGCAGGTACGCGGCCGGTGCGAGACTCATCGCCGTGCCCGGGTGACCGTTTCCGACCTTCTCGACGGCGTCGGCGGCGAGGATGCGGGCGGTGTCGACCGCCGCGTTGTCGATGGGATCCCATTCGAGAGCAGACACTGGCGTGACCCTTCGGTTACGGCGGGCATCCCTGAGCGGGCGCACCCGCACGGGTGTGGCTCGACCTGGAGTCGTCGGCGTCTCCATGGGAGACCGCGGCACGGAGAGCGCGTGGCGTCCGGGGGAGCCGCCCATGGCTGGCGAGCATCACCAGTATAGGGAGCGGCCCTCGACCCGTGTGCCCTGAAGAGGTGCCTTGACAGCCGCGCAGGAGAGCGCGGTTAGACTCAGAGTCGGTCGACTGTAAGAGGAGTAATGGACGTAGCCGCCGACATCCGCGAGTCAGATGGCCGACTCTCCGTACCGCGCAAAGCACGCGCCTACCTCGCCCTCACGAAGCCCCGGGTCATCGAGCTGTTGCTCGTGACGACGGCCCCCGTGATGGTGCTGGCGCAGGGTGGCATCCCGAATCTCTGGCTCGTGGTCGCGACCCTGGTGGGCGGATCTCTCAGCGCCGGATCGGCCGGGGCGTTCAACTGCTACATCGACCGCGACATCGACCGCGTGATGGAGCGCACGAGGAATCGACCTCTCGTCACCGGCGATCTCTCCGATCGCGAGGCCCTGGCGTTCGCGTGGGTGCTCGGCGTGCTGTCGATCGCGTGGCTCGCCCTCACGACCAACCTGCTCGCGGCGGCGCTGTCCGCCGGGGCGATCGTCTTCTACGTGGTGGTGTACACGCTGTGGTTGAAGCGGCGCACCTCTCAGAACATCATCTGGGGCGGGATCGCCGGATGCTTCCCGGTGCTGATCGGCTGGGCCGCGGTCACCGGCTCGCTCACCTGGGCCCCCGTGGTGCTGTTCGGCGTGGTGTTCCTCTGGACGCCGCCGCACTACTGGCCCCTGTCGATGAAGTACCGGGCCGACTACCGATCGGTCGGCGTGCCGATGCTCGCCGTGGTCAGGGGCCGCTCCGTCGTGGGCCTCCAGGTCGTGCTCTACGCCTGGGCGACCGTCGCATGCTCGCTCCTGCTCATCCCGATCGCGTCGATGGGGCTCGTCTATTCGCTCGTGGCGGTCGGCGCCGGAGGGTGGTTCGTGTACGAAGCGCACAGGCTCTACAGCGGCGCTATCCGTCACGACGAGGTCAAGCCGATGCGGGTCTTCCACGGATCCATCTCGTACCTGACGCTGCTCTTCGTCGCGGTCGGCATCGACCCGCTGCTGCCCTTCTGAGCCGGACGACGACACCCCCGCCCGATCCACACGGCAGCCGCCGAGGCGTCAGGCCATGGCTGGCCGCTGAGCCTCTCGGAGCGCCTCACCGGATCCGGCTGACCTCGGATCGACAGAGGTGCGACCTCGCATCGCCAGCACGACCGTCGTCATCGCGGCGACGAGGATGCAGGCGAGCACCATGTGCAGGCCGACGAGAATCTCGGGGAGGCCGAGCCTCGACTGGCTTATGCCGACGGCCATCTGGGCCACCTCGACGGCCAGCAGGAGGATGACGGGTCCGCGTACCTGTCGCAGCCCCGCCGTGACCACCATGGCAAGGAGCGTGACGGTGAGCCCGAGGGTGAGGTAGGCGGGCCAGCTGTGCACGTGCTGCAGCACAGACGGATCGAGACCGTTGCGGGGGGTCGCAGCGTCTCCCGCGTGGGGGCCGGACCCGGTGGTGACCACCCCGACGAGCACGGTGACGCCGACCGCGACCGCGGCGATCTTCGCGATCACGACGAACAGCGGCGGCACGGCGAACTCCGCCGACGGGCGGCCGAACCGCACCCTGTGCACCAGCATCGTCGCGAGCACAACCAGCACGATGGACACCACGAAGTGGGCCCCGACGATCCAGGGGTCGAGGCCGGTGAGCACCGTGACACCCCCGAGCACCGCCTGCGCCGGGATGCCGAGACCGAGCAGCAGTGCGAGCCTGAAGAGGTCGGGGCGCTCGCGCCGGAGCCTCAGCACCAGCACGAAAGTGACGACCGCGACGACGACGAGAACGAACGTCAACAGTCGGTTGCCGAACTCGATGACTCCGTGGATGCCCATCTCCGGCGTGTTCACGAACGACTCGGGGGTACACCTCGGCCATGTCGGGCATCCCAGGCCTGACCCGGTGAGCCGCACGGCGCCTCCCGTGCCGACAATGCCTATCTGCACCACGAGCGACACCCAGGCGGCCGCGACCACCCGGCGATCGACAACCGCCGGAAGCCTCGCGGCGAGCAAGGAGAACGTCGTGGTCAGGGCCTTCACAGCCGTCCTCTCCGGTGGCGTGCGGTCGTGCACTGTTAGAATCGTGTGGTTCGGTATCGCCGTCATCACGAGGCACCAGGGCCGTCGTCCTCGAGTCGATCCGAATCGTGTTCGACCGTCGATCCGACGGGCCCGGCTCCACCGGGTCCAGGTGGAGTGATGGTCCTCACACAGTCTAAGCAAGCCCGCAGCGTGTGGTCCTGGCAGCGTCCTCCGGAGAGAAGCGGAGAGGGTCGGGGCGGCTCCTGCACCAGGAATAGCGGCCCAGCCACTCCGGTTGAGTCGGGAGGAAAGAGGTAGTCCATGTCAGACGTGCTCATCGAACGACCGGAACTCGAGAATCTCGGCATCTACGAATTCGGATGGTCGGATTCGGATGTCGCGGGGGCCTCCGCGAAGCGGGGGATCTCGCCCGAGGTGGTCGCCGACATCTCCCGCCTCAAGGACGAACCCGCCTGGATGCTCAAGAAGCGCCTCAAGGGCCTCGCCCTCTTCGGCAAGAAGCCGATGCCCGCGTGGGGGGCCGACCTGTCCGGCATCGACTTCGACAACATCAAGTACTTCGTCAGGTCGACCGAGAAGCAGGCGCAGACCTGGGAAGACCTCCCCGAAGACATCCGCAACACCTACGAGAAGCTCGGCATCCCCGAAGCCGAGCGCAAACGCCTCGTCTCCGGTGTCGCAGCCCAGTACGAGTCCGAGGTCGTGTTCCACTCGATCAACGCCGAGCTGGAGGCTCAGGGTGTCATCTTCATGGACACCGACACCGCGCTCCGCGAACACCCCGAGTTCTTCACCGAGTACTTCGGCAGCGTCATCCCCGAGGGCGACAACAAATTCGCCGCCCTCAACACGGCCGTGTGGTCGGGTGGTTCCTTCGTGTACGTGCCGAAGGGCGTGCACGTCGAGATCCCGTTGCAGGCCTACTTCCGCATCAACACCGAGAACATGGGTCAGTTCGAGCGAACCCTGATCATCGCCGACGAGGGCAGCTACGTGCACTACATCGAGGGTTGCACCGCGCCGATCTACAAGTCGGACTCGCTGCACTCGGCCGTGGTCGAGATCGTCGTCAAGAAGAACGCCCGCGTGCGGTACACGACCATCCAGAACTGGTCGAACAACGTCTACAACCTGGTGACCAAGCGGGCTGTCGCTCACGAGGGCGCCACCATGGAGTGGGTCGACGGCAACATCGGGTCGAAGGTCACGATGAAGTACCCGTCGATCTACCTGGTGGGGGAGCACGCCAAGGGCGAGACGCTCTCCGTCGCTTTCGCGGGCCCCGGCCAGCATCAGGACGCCGGCGCGAAGATGATCCATATGGCGCCGTACACCCAATCGTCGATCGTGTCCAAGTCGATCGCCCGCGGGGGCGGCCGGACCGGATATCGCGGCGAGGTGAGGATCGCGGAGGGAGCACACCACTCGGCGAACACCGTGCGCTGCGACGCTCTGCTCGTCGACACCATCTCGAGGTCGGACACCTACCCGACCACCGATATCCGCGAGGACGACGTGCAGATGGGGCACGAGGCGACGGTCTCCAGGGTGAGCGCCGAGCAGCTGTTCTACCTTCAGAGCCGCGGCATGCCGGAGGACGAGGCCATGGCCATGATCGTGCGGGGATTCATCGAGCCGATCGCGCGGGAACTCCCCATGGAGTACGCACTCGAGCTGAACAAGCTCATCGAGATGGGTATGGAGGGCAGCGTCGGATGACAGCCGTCTCGTCGTCCGGACACCGCCCCCTGGAAGGATCCACCCGCTAGATGTCAGCTTCCGCAGGCCCCATCGACCTCGCCGGCACCTCGTCCTCCTCCACCATCGACCACCGCGGCCCGCTCGCACCCGCCTCGCAGCACGGTCACGGACCGGGGAGCCCGGTGCCGGTGCAGACCCGGTCCGAGCGCCCGTCGTCGTTCTCCGTGGACGACTTCCCGGCGGTGACCGGGCGGGAGATCGAGTGGAAGTACAGTCCGGTGAAGCGCCTCGGTGCTCTCATCTCCGGTGACCTCGACGGCGGCGTCTGGCCGGTCGACCTGCCGGACGACGAGCGCGGGGTGCTCGTCGAGTGGGTGGACCATGCGGACCCGAGGGTCGGCTCGGCAGGCACGCCGGAGGACAGGGCCTCCGCGAACGCCTGGACCGCGTCGACCACGGCGCTGTCGGTTCAATTCACGGGCGAGGAGCCCACCACGAGCACGCTCGTGCGGCACGAGCTCGGCGCAGCCGCCCGGGCGGCGCACACGGTGATCACCGCGAAGCGCCACAGCCGGGCCACCCTCATCCTCGAGAACCGCGGATCGGCGATGCTGAGCGAGAACGTCGAGATCGTCGTGGAGGACGGCGCCAGGCTCACCGTGGTGAGCGTGCAGCAGTGGGATGACGACGCCGTCCACCTCGCCAGCCATTTCGCCAAGGTCGGGCGCGACGCGACACTGCGGCACATCGTCGTCTCGCTCGACGGCGCGATCGTCAGGATCAACCCCTCGGTGCACCTCGTCGCCGAGGGCGCAGACGTCGAACTCGACGGCGCCTACTTCTCCACGGCGGACCAGCACATCGAGCAGCAGGTCTTCGTCGACCACGACGCGCCGAACACCCGGTCGCGCGTGCTCTACAAGGGCGCCCTGCAAGGCAGCGGCGCGCGCAGCGTGTGGATCGGCGACGTGCTCATCCGGCAGTCCGGAAGCGGCACGGACAGCTACGAGCAGAATCGCAACCTGCTCCTCACCGACGGTGCGCGCGCCGACTCCGTGCCCAACCTCGAGATCGAGACCGGTGACATCGCCGGCGCCGGTCATGCGAGTGCCTCCGGCAGGTTCGACGACGAGCAGTTGTTCTACCTGCAGACCAGAGGCATCACCGAGCAGGAGGCCAGGCGCCTGGTCGTGCGCGGGTTCCTCGCCGAGGTGGTTCAGAAGATAGGGTCGACCGAGCTCGAAACCCGTCTCGAGAGCGCGATCGAGGCGGCGCTGGTGTCGGATGTCGACGCCGCCCGCCCACCGGTGTCGTCCGAGAACGAGGCGCACGCCCAGAAGGAGAACCACTGATGGCCGACATCCGCATCTGCTCGGAGGACGACCTCGAGGTCGGATCCGCGGTCCGCGTCGTGATCGACGATGTGCCGATCGCCCTCGTGCGCGACTCCGCCGGCGCGGTCCACGCGATCGGCGACACCTGCACCCACGGCGACATCTCTCTCTCCGAGGGTTTCGTCGAGGACGCGACCCTCGAATGCTGGGCGCATGGATCGAAATTCTCGCTCGAGACCGGCCGCCCGCTCAGCCTCCCGGCCTATGAGCCCGTGCCGGTGTACCCGGTGACCATCGTCGACGGGGATGTCTTCATCGACCCCTCCGCCGGCGTCACCTCCTGATCGTCCCGTCAAGAAAGCAACCATTCATGTCTGTTCTCGAGATCCGCGACCTGCACGTCAGCGTCGACACCGAGCAGGGCCGCAAGAAGATTCTGAAGGGGGTGGACCTCACCGTCAACGACGGCGAGATCCACGCCGTCATGGGGCCGAACGGGTCGGGCAAATCGACCCTCGCCTACACGATCGCCGGGCACCCCAAATACCTCGTCGACGGCGGCAGCGTGAAGCTGGACGGCGTCGAGATCCTCGACATGCCCGTCGACGAGCGGGCACGCGCCGGGCTCTTCCTCGCCATGCAGTACCCGGTGGAGATCCCCGGCGTCGCGGTGACCAACTTCCTGCGTACGGCCAAGACCGCCATCGACGGCGAGGCGCCGAGCATCCGTACCTGGGGCAAGCAGGTGCGCGAGTCGATGAAGAACCTGCGTATGGACCAGACCTTCGCCGAGCGCAACGTCAACGAGGGCTTCTCCGGTGGCGAGAAGAAGCGGCACGAGATCCTGCAGCTCGAACTGCTCAAACCCAAGTTCGCGATCCTCGACGAGACGGACTCCGGGCTCGATGTCGACGCCCTCAAGATCGTGTCCGAGGGGGTCAATCGCGCCAAGGCCGAGACCGGCCTCGGGCTATTGCTGATCACCCACTACACGCGCATCCTGCGCTACATCGCGCCCGATTTCGTGCACGTGTTCGTCGACGGTCGTGTCGCCGAGGAGGGCGGCCCCGAACTCGCCGACCGGCTGGAGAACGAGGGCTACGACAGGTTCCTTCCGGCACCAGAGCCCGCGGCGTAGGTTAGAGCGCATGGCTGTCGCACTGGAACCCGCGCTCTTCGACAAGGTCGAGGAGTCGCTCAAAGAAGTGATGGACCCCGAGCTGGGCATCAACATCGTCGACCTCGGCCTGATCTACGACCTCACCTGGGATGACGACAACGACGCCCTCATCATCAGCATGACCCTCACCTCGGCCGGATGCCCGCTCACCGACGTCATCGAGGAGCAGACCGCAGAGGCCCTCGACGGCACCGTCGAGCAATTCCGTATCAACTGGGTGTGGATGCCGCCGTGGGGGCCCGAGAAGATCACCGACGACGGGCGCGACATGATGCGGGCGCTCGGCTTCAGCATCTGACCGGAGTCGCGGCGCTGCCCGCTGCGGCTGCCGGGCGTCAGGCCCGCTCGTCGTCCGCGCGTCGTGCGGCGAGCTTGTCTGCACCCCACCAGGCGGCCGGGAGCAGCAGGGCGGCGATCACCGACTTGATGGCGCCGCCGACGATGAACGGTTCGAGTCCGAACTGGTAGGTCTGTGCGAGGTAGAGCTGCAACGACACCGCGAGCCAGGGCAGACCGAAGGCGAACACCACCACCGAGCCGCCGATGAATGTCGCGAGTGCCTTGAGGAAGCGCCGATCCCAGGTGCGCTCCGACAGCCATCCGACCACGGCGGCGGAGGCGACGAATCCGAGGATGTAGCCGAAGCTCGGAGCGGCGAGAACGGTCAGGCCCGTGACGTGGGATCCGTCGGGTTCCGGCGCGAAGACGGGGAAGCCGGCGAGCCCGAGCACCGCGTACAGGGCCAGCGACGCGCCACCCCGCGTCATCCCGAGCGTGGCGCCGACGAGCAGCACCGCGAGGGTCTGGCCGGTCACCGGCACGGGCCAGAGCTGGATGCTCACCTGCGCGAGCAGCGCGGTCAGAGCTGCCCCTCCGACGACGAGCGCGACATCGGTCACGAGAGTGCGCGGGATCACGCGATCGGCGAGAGTGCCGGGGCCGATGGCCAGAGAGGATGTGCTCATGATGCTCCTCGAGAGGGGGTCAGGGGGGATCGTCGGGCGGTCGGGAGTCGCCGCGTAGACTAGTCGGCTGACCCCCCGTACATTCTGTCGGTTCTGCGCGCCCTCGCACGTGCGTGTTACGACAACAGCATTGGATCGAAGCTGTGCTTTCCGTTCACGACCTCGAGCTCCGCGTCGGAGCGCGCACCCTGATGGAGGGCGTCACCTTCCGGGTGGATCGAGGCGACAAGATCGGCCTCGTCGGTCGCAACGGGGCGGGCAAGACCACCCTCACCAAGATCCTCGCGGGCGAGGGTCTCCCCGCCGACGGTCGCATCGAACGCACGGGTGAGGTCGGGTATCTGCCCCAGGACCCCCGATCGGGCAACCCGGAAGACTTCGCCCGCACCCGCATCCTCGATGCCAGGGGACTCGGTCAACTGCTGCTCGGCATGGAGACCGCCGCGATCGACATGGGGAGTTCGGACGCCGCGGCGAGCGAGTCCGCGATGAAGAGGTACGGCACCCTGCAGGACAGGTTCCTCGCGCTCGGCGGGTACGCCGCCGAGGCCGAGGCGGCCTCCATCGCGAGCAACCTGAGCCTGCCGGACCGCATCCTCGAGCAGCCCCTCTCGACCCTGTCCGGCGGGCAGCGTCGCCGGATCGAACTCGCCCGCATCCTGTTCTCCGGTGCCGACACGATGCTGCTCGACGAGCCCACCAACCACCTCGACGCCGACTCGGTGGTGTGGCTGCGCGACTACCTGAAGGCGTTCCAGGGCGGACTGATCGTGATCAGCCACGACATCCAACTGGTGGAGGAGACCGTCAACCGCGTCTTCTACCTCGACGCCAACCGCACGGTGATCGACGTCTACAACATGAACTGGAGGAACTACCTCCGCCAACGCGCGGCCGACGAGGAGCGCCGCAAGAAGGAGCGGGTGAACGTCGAGAAGAAGGCGTCGGTGCTTCAGCTGCAGGCCGCGAAGTTCGGCGCGAAGGCCTCGAAGGCCGCCGCCGCCCACCAGATGGTGCGGCGCGCGGAGAAGATGCTGTCCGGCCTCGAGGAGGTGCGCTCGAGCGATCGTGTGGCGAAGCTGCGGTTCCCCGAACCCGTCGCCTGCGGTCGCACGCCGCTCATGGCCTCGAACCTCAGCAAGAGCTACGGCTCGCTCGAGATCTTCACCGCCGTCGATCTCGCCATCGACCGTGGTTCGAAGGTGGTCGTGCTCGGTTTCAACGGCGCCGGCAAGACCACCCTGCTGCGGATGCTCGCTGGGGTCGACCATCCCGACACCGGGCAGATCGAGCCGGGGCACGGACTGCGGATCGGGTACTACGCGCAGGAGCACGAGACCATCGACGTGAAGCGGTCGGTGCTGCAGAACATGGTGTCGTCGTCACCGTCGATCACCGAGATGGAGGCACGTCGCGTGCTCGGCTCGTTCCTGTTCACCGGCGACGATTCGCACAAACCCGCCGGGGTTCTCTCCGGGGGGGAGAAGACCCGACTGGCCCTCGCCATGATCGTGGTCTCCGGCGCGAACGTGCTGCTGCTCGACGAGCCCACCAACAACCTCGACCCGGCGAGCCGCGAGGAGATCCTCGACGCCCTGTCGAACTACTCCGGAGCCGTCGTGCTCGTCAGCCACGACGAGGGCGCGGTCGAGGCGCTGAACCCCGAGCGGGTATTGATCCTGCCCGACGGCACCGAGGACTTCTGGAACCGCGACTACGCCGAGCTGATCAGCCTGGCCTGAGCGTCGGCCCTGAGCGTCGGCCCTGAGCGTCGGCCCTGAGCGCCAGCCCTCAGTGTCAGCGTCGCACAGCTCTCCGCGCGCGGGACGGTTCAGCGGGCGTTGTCGAGGATGGCGTCCTCGGTCTCGCTGTCGCTCGGGGCCTTCGCCGCGCGCCGTCGTTCACGCTCGGCCGCGCGCTGTTGCTCGTCAGGATCGTCGGAGTTGACCGCGCGGTACTCCTGGCGGAGGGCCCACCCGAGGGCGATGAAGCCGAGGATCGCGAAGACGAACCACTGCAGCGCGTATGACAGGTGGGGCCCCTCATCACGGATCGGCCTGAATGCGGGCGTCGGCGCGACGGCCGGCTCCGGATCCTCGCTCGCGACGAGCCCGTAGGCGCCGGTATAGGTGTCGTCGTATCCCGCGTCTGCGAGGATGCGCGCCACCTCGGGCAGATGGATGGTGGCGACCTGCCCGGACCCGGGCACGGACTCCCGGCCGGCGATGGTGGGCTCGCCCGCCTTGAGGCGCGCCGTGACGGTCACCTGGCCGTCGGGGGCAGGGGGCACGGCATCCGGATCGTCTTGATCCTCGCCCGTCGGGAGCCAGCCGCGGTCGACGATGAACACCGATCCGTCGTCGAGCAGCAGCGGGGCCAGCACCTCGAAGCCGGGTTGGCCGCCCAGCGGCCGACCGCGCACCAGCAGTTCCTCGCCCTCGAGGTAGCGCCCCTCGAGCAGAACGGACAGCCACCGTTGGCTCGTCTCGAAGGACTCCGGAGAGGGCAGGGCGTCGGCGACGGGCACCGGGTCCGCGTCGTAGTTGGCCTCGATGCGCGCGATCTCGGCCTGCGCCTCGGCGCGCCTGGCGAACTGCCACAGCCCGAGCGCTGAGCAGACGATCGCGAACACGACCGCGAGAGCGAGGTACCCCGCCCACCGTTTCGAGAGGGCGAACGCCCAACCGGTCACGGTCGGCTCTCCGCGTCGTGCGCCCGGGAGCTCGCGGTCACGGTCGGCCCACAGCGACGACATCGACCCCGAGGGGGGTCACCTCGACCGGGAAATCGCGTGACCCGAGATAGTCGGCCAGGAAGTCGCGATGGTCGGAGCACGCCAACCACACCTTGACCCTGTCGATCCCGTGGATGCGCGGGTTGCGCCAGTTGACCTGAGCTGTCGCGGTAGCCCGACAGCCGGCGCGGGAACAGGTCGCGGGAGCAGCGACATCCGCGCCGGCAGCGACATCCGCTCCGTTCAGGGCATCGAGCGGACCGGTCACTACGGGCGTCCGTCCCCCGGCTGAGCCGGCCCGGTCACCGGCACGATCGCCCCTGGCCGCAGCGGCTTGCCGGGGGACTCGTGGCCGACATTGGCGAGCACCACCGCGAGGTAGGGGAGCACCACCGCCCCCGCGGCGAACACGGCCAGCCACCATCCCTGCACGACGAAGCACAGTCCGATGCAGACGAGGCGCACGGCCATGGCGATCAGGTAGCGGTTCATCCGCTGCTTCCTGTCGTCGGTCGGCGACTTCGGCAGCGTCGTGAGCGACGCGATAGGGGTGGGCTTGGCCATGGTCACCGGTTCCTGTCGAGCCTGCCGGGGGAGTGATGCGATCGAGGAATGCCGGAGATCGCCAGAACAAGCCTACGTCTACAATCGGGGAAGTCCGCCGGGTGTCCGGTACCGCTCAGCAGGAAGGCCACGACGCCCATGTCGATCGCGAGAACCGTGCTGGTGACCGGGGGCAATCGGGGGATCGGATTCGCCATCGCCGAGGAGTTCATCGCCGCGGGGCATCGGGTCGCGGTCACCGCCAGAAGCGGAGAAGGACCCGTCGGATCGCTGACCGTGGTCGCCGACGTCACCGACGCGGCCTCGATCGATGCCGCCTTCTCGGCCGTCGAGGCGGAACTCGGCCCCGTCGAGGTCGTCGTAGCGAACGCGGGGGTCACCCGCGACATGCTTCTCCTGCGCATGAGCGACTCCGATTTCACCGAGGTGGTGGACACCAACCTGGCGGGGGCGTTCCGCGTCGTCAAGCGCTCGTCGAAGAGCATGCTCAAGGCGCGCTTCGGCCGCATCGTGCTCGTCTCGAGCGTCGTCGGACTCTACGGGGGCGCCGGCCAGGTCAACTACGCCGCCTCGAAGAGCGGCCTCGTCGGCCTCGCCCGGTCCGTCACCCGCGAACTCGGCGGCAGGGGCATCACCGCGAACGTGGTCGCGCCGGGGTTCGTCGAGACCGCCATGACCGCTGAACTGCCCGCCGAGCAGCAGGCCGAGTACAGGAAGGCCATCCCCGCGGGTCGGTTCGCGACCCCGGCCGAGGTCGCCAAGGTCGTCGTCTGGCTCGCGGGAGACGACGCGGGATACATCTCAGGAGCCGTGATCCCCGTCGACGGCGGCCTCGGGATGGGGCATTGACTCCGGCGCCGACACCGGCAGGGGCAGCGGCCTCCAGCCCGCACCGGCCCCGCCCACCGTTGTCACCCCGCGACGGTGTCGCACGCACCGTCGCCCGGCTCGCCCTCTGCGGGTTCCTGATCGCGGCCGGCGTCTCGCACCTCACAGTGGCGAGGTCGGCCTTCCTGGCGCAGGTGCCGGCCTGGGTCCCGCTGGAGCCCGACGCGGTGGTGCTGCTCTCCGGAGTCGCCGAGATCGCACTCGGGGTGCTCGGGCTCGTGGCCCGTCGGAGACACCGCTCGATCGTGGGCATCCTGATCGCCCTGTTCTTCCTCGCGATCTTCCCCGGCAACATCGCCCAGTTCGTGACGCGAACCGACTCGTTCGGACTGGACACGGATGTGGCGCGGGGCATCCGCCTGCTGTTCCAGCCGGCTCTCGTGGCGTGGGCCGTCTTCGCCTTCGGAGTGCTGAGGCCGAGGACCCGCTAGCGCGGAACCCCTGGCCCGCCCGCCCCTCCCAGGCGGGCGAGAGGCAGCCCGAGCAACGGCAGCACCTGCGCGAGGTCGCGCACATCCATCACGAGATCGGCCAGATCGCGCACCGGCGCCTTCGCGTCGAAACCGACGGACAGACCGGTGATGGCCATCATCGCGAGGTCGTTCGCGCCGTCGCCCACCGCGACCGTCCGGCTGAGCGGCACGTCGGCATCCGACGCCCATTGGCGCAGGGTCTCGGCCTTCGCCGCGGCGTCGATCACCGCACCCGTCACCCGACCGGTGAGCCTGCCCCCGACGACCTCGAGCCGGTTGGCGCGCCGGTAGTCGAGTCCTAGCTCGTCGGCGACAGGGTCGATCACCTCGTGGAACCCGCCGGAGACGACGCCGACGCGCCCGCCCGCCGACCGGACCCCCTCCACGAGGTCGCGCACGCCCCTCGTCACGGTCACCCGGGCGGAGATCCGCGCGAAGACGGACTGGTCGAGACCGGCCAGGGTCGCGACCCTGGCGTGGAGGCTCTCCGCGAAGTCGAGAAGCCCGTTCATGGCGTCGAGCGTGATGCGTGCCACGGCCTCACGGGAGCCCGCGGCCTCGGCGAGCAGCTCGATCACCTCCTGCTCGATGAGGGTCGAGTCGACGTCGAGGACGACGAGGTGACCGGTCATGCGCGACATCCCCCGTGCTGGACTGAGATCGGGACTGGACTGAGATCGGAAACTGGGCGACGGCAGAGACTGACAGAGCGCGGAGACGGATGGCGGGAGCCGCGGCTCAGCGCACGTGCACACCCTTGCCGACCACCGTGATGCCGGTGTCGGTCACCACGAAACCGCGGGCGCGATCCGCGTCGGGGTCGAACCCGATGGACGCCCCGGCGTCGACGACGACCTCCTTGTCGAGGATGGCGCGGCGGATACGGGCGCCCGGCCCGATGTGCACCCTGTCGAACACGATCGAGTCGACCACCGACGCACCGCCCTCGATGGTCGCCCACGGCCCGAGCACGCTGCGCTCGATGTGGGCTCCCGACAGTAGGGAACCGAGCGACACGATGGAATCGATGGTGGTGCCGAGGTTGCCGCTGGAATCCCGCACGAACTTGGCGGGCGGCGCATTGCGCTGCTGCGTCATGATCGGCCACTCGCTGTTGTAGAGGTTGAAAATGGGCAGCGCGGCGATGAGATCCTGGTGGGCGTCGAAGAACGACTCGATGGTTCCGACGTCGCGCCAGTAGTAGCGGTCCCGATCGGTCGACCCGGGCACGTCGTTGCGGTTGAGATCGTAGACCGCAGCATCACCCTGTGAGACGAACCACGGCACGATGTCACCGCCCATGTCGTGGTCGGAATCGGGGTTCTCGCCGTCGGTGAGCACGGCGTTGATGAGCACGTCCGCGTCGAACACGTAGTTGCCCATCGAGGCGAGCACCTCGTCGGGCGAATCGGCGAGCCCCTTGGGATCGTCCGGCTTCTCGAGGAACGCTTTGATGCGCGTGGGGTCGTCAGCCTCGGTCTCGATGACGCCGAACTGGTTCGCCAAAGAGATCGGCTGGCGGATCGCCGCCACCGTGACCCCGGCGCCCGAGGCGATGTGGGCGTCGATCATCTGGCTGAAGTCCATCCGATACACGTGGTCGGCTCCCACCACGACCACGATGTCGGGCTTCTCATCTCGCAGCAGGTTGAGACTCTGCAGGATGGCATCGGCCGACCCGGCGAACCAGCGTTTGCCCAGCCGCTGCTGAGCCGGTACCGAGGCGACGTAGGAGTCGGTCAATCCGGAGAGGCGCCAGGTCTGCGAGACGTGCCGGTCGAGACTGTGCGACTTGTACTGGGTCAGCACGACGATCTGTCTCAGCCCCGAGTTCAACAGGTTCGACAGGGCGAAGTCGATGAGTCGGTAGTTGCCTCCGAACGGCACTCCGGGCTTCGCCCGATCCGCCGTCAGGGGCATCAGCCGCTTCCCCTCGCCACCCGCGAGCACAATCCCAAAGATCTTCTTCGACGACATGTCCACATCGTAAGGGAGGGCAGAGACGGCGACCAGCACGCGGCTCGTGCCGCGCCCGGCGTGCGGCGACGCCCGAGGCGGGTCCGCTCCAAACCGCCGTGACCGACCTGTACTAGCGTTCACTGCGTGAGAGTCGATCTGCTGACCAGGGAGTATCCGCCCGAGGTGTACGGGGGAGCAGGCGTGCACGTCGCCGAACTCGTCCGGGCGCTGCGACCGACCCTGGATGTCACGGTGCGCTGTTTCGGGATGCCGCGCGACGAGCCCGACGTGCACGCCTATCTGGTGCCGGCGCAGCTCAAAGACGCCAACCCGGCGCTCGCCACGCTCGGTGTGGACCTGCAGATGGCGCAGGATGTCGCCGGTGCCGACCTCGTGCACTCCCATACCTGGTACGCGAACGGCGCCGGTCACCTGGCGGCCAAACTGCACGGCATCCCCCACGTCGTCACCGCCCACAGCCTCGAGCCCCTCCGCCCGTGGAAGGCTGAACAGCTCGGAGGCGGCTACCGCGTCTCGAGTTGGATCGAGAGCGATTCCTTCGGTGCCGCTGACGCGGTCATCGCCGTGAGCAACGGTATGCGCGAGGACATCCTCAGGTCGTATCCGTTCCTCGACGAGTCGAAGGTCTCCGTCGTCTACAACGGCATCGATCTCGACCGCTGGCGGCCGGTGCACGACCCCGACCTCGTGCGGGGGCTCGGAATCGACCCCGATCGCCCCTCCGTCGTCTTCGTCGGGCGCATCACCAGGCAGAAGGGTCTTCCGTACCTGCTGCGTGCCGCGCGCGAGCTGCCCCCCGAGGTGCAGATCGTGCTCTGCGCCGGAGCCCCCGACACCCCGGAGATCCTCGCCGAGGTGCAGGCCGGGGTCGCGGAGCTCGCTGAGACCCGACGCGGTGTGGTGTGGATCGATCGCATCCTGGCGCAACCCGAACTCGCGGCCGTGCTCAGTGCCGCCACCACGTTCGTCTGCCCTTCGGTGTACGAACCCCTCGGGATCGTCAACCTCGAGGCGATGGCCTGCGGGGCCGCGGTCGTCGGGACCGCGACCGGGGGCATCCCCGAGGTGGTCGACGACGGGGTGACCGGTCGACTTGTGCCCATCGAGCAGGCGCAGGACGGCACCGGTACGCCGATCGACCCCGACCGCTTCGTTGCGGACCTCGCCGCGACCTTGACCGAGGTGACCTCGGATGTCGATCAGGCGAAACGTTTCGGTGAGGCCGGGCGGGTGCGGGCAGAGAACGAGTTCGGATGGGACCGGATCGCCGTGGAGACGCGGAGGATCTACGACTCGCTCGTGAGCTGATCAGCCTCCGCCGTCGCCCCCGGGACATGCCCGGTCAGTACCGGCCGGTGGGGCGGCGGCGCCATCAAGATCTGCTCGTCTAGGGTTGGGGAATGGCTCGCGTGCTGCAGTTCTCCGACGTCTCCGTGGTGCGCGGCGGCACCACCATCCTCGACTCCGTCGACTGGTCGGTGGAGGGCAGCGAGCGGTGGGTCATCCTCGGGCCCAACGGGGCAGGCAAGACCACGCTGCTCCAGCTCGCAGCCGCCATCACCCATCCGACCTCGGGCTCGGTGACCGTGCTCGACGACACGGTCGGCAAGACCGACCTGTTCGAACTCAGGCCGAGGATCGGGTTCGCCTCGACGGCGATGGCACGGCGGATCCCCGCCGAAGAGACGGTTCTCGACGTCGTACTCACCGCGGCCTACGCCGTCACCGGCCGATGGAACGAGTCCTACGAAGACGTCGACACCCGCAGGGCGCAGCGGGTGCTCGCCGAATGGAAGCTCGACTCGCTCGAGAGCAGGAGGTTCGGCGACCTCAGCGACGGCGAGCAGAAGCGCGTGCAGATCGCGCGGTCGATCATGACCGACCCCGAGATGCTGCTGCTCGACGAGCCGGCTGCCAGCCTCGACCTCGGCGCGAGGGAGGAACTGCTGCAGATCCTGGGTGGATACGCCAGCGCTCCGACGGCGCCGGCGATCGTCATGGTGACCCATCACGTCGAGGAGATCCCGGTCGGATTCACCCACGCCCTCGTTCTCGGTCGCGGCATCGTGCTCGCGTCCGGTGCCATCGACGAGGTCGTGACGTCGGAGGTGCTGAGCTCCGCCTTCGGGCTGGGCCTCGAGGTCGATCGTCGAGACGGTCGGTTCACGGCCCGTGCGACCTCCTGAGCCCGCGGCGCGGACGTCGCCGACAGCCCCGGTCTGGTAGCATCGATGGTCGGCCCACGGGCCCACCGCCTACTCTCTCCGCTCCATACATCACGCGAGGAACACCTGTGAAGTCTGACATCCACCCCCAGTACGCCCCGGTCGTCTTCCGCGATCTCGCCTCCGGAGCCACCTTCCTCACACGCTCGACGGTGAGCAGCGCGAAGACCATCGAGTGGGAGGACGGCAACACCTACCCCGTCATCGACGTCGAGATCTCCTCGGAGTCGCACCCGTTCTACACCGGCAAGCAGCGCATCCTCGACTCCGCGGGCCGGGTGGAGAAGTTCAACACGCGGTACAAGGGTTTCGGCTCCTAGGATCCCGCCGGTGGGATGCCGTTCCCGCCTCCTCTCACAAGCCTTCGGCTCCTCAGCCGGAGGCTTGTGAACGTTCCGGCCATTCACCGACAGACGTGAACGAGGGGTCGGTGCGTCTTCGGAACTCCTGGAAGGATGCCGCGGACTCCTCGCTC
Organism: Actinomycetota bacterium; assembly: GCA_041165365.1. Classification (GTDB taxonomy): domain Bacteria; phylum Actinomycetota; class Actinomycetes; order Actinomycetales; family Microbacteriaceae; genus Marisediminicola. The sequence continues at coordinate 64,158 of JBEANR010000065.1, forward strand.
CACATCGCCTGCTGCTCATGGAGGCTCTCCACGTCTGGCGGCAACTCGACGGAGAACTTGCGCGCGATCGCCTGGGCGAGCCGACCCGCGGCGACCGCATCGGCTCGGGCGTCGTGCGCGTCGAGCAGCTCGACCCCGTACAGCGCCGCCGCGATCTCGAGTGTGCGCTTGCCCTTGCGGTATCTGTCGAGCGCCCGATCGATGACGAGCGGGTCGACGATGGGGCCGGGGTCGTCGAGGGGCTCGATACCGTAGCGGACGGCCTCGCGGTTGAGCAGGGTGAGATCGTAGGCGGCGTTGTAGATGGTCACGGGGATGCCTCGGGCGAGCAGACTGCGCAGCACGGCGACGATCTCGCCCACCACCTCCGCCGCGGGGCGGCCGTGGGTGGTGGCGTGCTCCGTGGTGATACCGTGCACCGCGCTCGCCTGAGCCGGGATCTCGACGCCCGGATCGGCAAGCCACGCCACCCCGACCGGTGTGCCGTCGGCATCCAACACACCCACGTAGGCCGACACGATGCGACTGGTCTCGACGTCGATGCCCGTGGTCTCGAGGTCGAACACGGCGAGTCGGTGCCACCACGGCGTCGAGGATCCGCCGCTTTCTCCGGTGCCGGGTACCCGATCGGGCGCCTCGCCGGGTGCCTCCTCGGGCGCCCCGCCAGGCGTCAGGCTGAGCCTCTGGTCGGTCGCGACGGTGTTCATCGCGGCCACTCTACGGGCGACCACCGACTCTCGGCGTTCCGACGTGCAACCAGTAGAAACTCTGCGTGGCGAGCGTGAGGTGCAGGGATCCGTCGTCACCCACCGTCGGGAACTCGCCACCGCCGAAGAGGTCCCAGGTCGCGGCCCCGGCGAAGTCCTCGGCCTCGATGGTGACGGAGACCGGGTTGTGGGCGAAGCTGAACACGCAGAGGATGTCCTCCGGCGAGTCGCCGAACTGCGTGCCGGACCCCTCGTACGACCTGACGAAAGCGAGCACCGACTCGTGGGTGGTCCTGAGCACCCTCAGATCGCCGAGACCGAAGGTCGGGTGCGCTTTGCGCACGTGGATCACGTTGCGCACCCAGTGCAGCAGCGACCGGGACTGGGCGAGCTGCGACTCGACGTTGATGAGGTTGTAGTTGTAGACCAGCGACTGCACGACCGGCAGGTACAGCTTGCCCGGGTCGGCGGTGGAGAAGCCCGCATTGCGATCGGGGGTCCACTGCATCGGGGTGCGGGACGCGTCGCGGTCGGGCAGCCAGATGTTGTCGCCCATGCCGATCTCGTCGCCGTAGTACAGGAACGGGCTTCCCGGCAGCGAGAACAGCAGCGCATGCGCGAGTTCCAGCTCGGCGCGGGAGTTGTCGAGCAGGGGAGCCAGACGCCGACGGATGCCGATGTTCGACCTCATCCGCGGGTCGTAGGCGTACCACCCGTACATCGCCTGGCGGTACTCCTCGGAGACCATCTCGAGGGTGAGCTCGTCGTGGTTGCGCAGGAACACCCCCCACGCCGCCCCCTTCGGGATGTCGAGGGTCTCCGACAGCACGTTGACGAGCTCGCCGGCGTGCTGCGACCTGAGCGCATAGAAGATGCGGGGCATCACCGGGAAGTCGAAGGCCATGTGGCATTCCGGCTCCTCCTCCGTGCCGAAGAAGGCGGCGACCTCGCGGGGCCACTGGTTCGCCTCGGCGATGAGTACGCGGCCCGGGTACTCCTCGTCGACCATGTAGCGCAACCGCTTGATGAAGTCGTGGGTCTCGGGTTCGCCCTCGCCGTTGCCGTCCTCGGTCTCGAAGAGGTAGGGGATCGCGTCGAGACGGATGCCGTCGACCCCGAGGTCCATCCAGAACCTCACGATGTCGAAGACCGCGTCGCGCACCGATTCGTTCTCGAAGTTGAGATCGGGCTGGTGCGAGAAGAAGCGGTGGAAGAAGAACTGGCGTCTCACCGGATCGAAGGTCCAGTTGGACTCCTCGGTGTCGACGAAGATGATGCGGATGTTCGGGTAGCGCTCGTCGCTGTCGCTCCACACGTAGTAGTCGCCGTACGGCCCCTCTGGGTCTTCCCTGGACTGCTGGAACCAGTCGTGCTGGTCGGACGTGTGGTTGAGCGGGTAGTCCATGACGATGCGCATGTTGCGCTCGTGAGCCTTCGTGACGAGGTCGCGGAACTCCTCGAGGGTGCCGAACTCGGGCAGGATCGAGCGGAAGTCCGAGACGTCATAGCCGCCGTCGCGCAGCGGCGAGTTGTAGAACGGCGGCAGCCACAGGGCGTCGATGCCGAGCCACTGCAGGTAGTCGAGCTTGCCGATCAGACCCTGCAGATCACCGGACCCGTCACCGTTGCTGTCGACGAACGACCGCACCATGACCTCGTAGAACACCGCCCGTCGATACCACTGCGGATCGAGGGTCAGACCCGGCAACTGGATGGGTGCGGTGAAGCTCACGGAGGTCCTCTCGAGCCGAATCCGGCCGGTGTTAACAGGTTCGTAACGAGTCTAGGAGGGCGTTGGCACGACGCGTGCTCACGTCTGCCTATGCTTGATCACGATGGCTATCGAATCCCCGTATGCGGCGCGGCTCGCCGAGATCCCGGTGGTGGCGGACACCGTCGAGGTGCTGGGATCGGCGACCCGGTACTGGAGCTACGGACCCGCGGATGCCGCCGTCACCATCGTGCTCGTGCACGGTTACCGCGGGGAGCACCACGGCATCGAGCCCATCGTGGCGTTCCTGCCCGGCATCCGATTCCTGAGCCCCGACCTGCCAGGTTTCGGTGAGTCATCGCCGTTCGTCGGACGGGAGCACTCGGCCGAGAACTACGCTCTCTGGCTCGCCGCCTTCATGGACGCCCTCGGGGTGACCGGCAGCGCCTACCTGCTCGGCCACTCCTTCGGATCGATCGTCGCCGCGACCGCCGTCGCCGATGGGCTAACGACACGAGGGCTCATCCTCGTGAATCCGATCGCCATCTCGGGGCTCGCGGGCCCCCGCCGTATCGCGACCGCCATCACCGTCGGCTACTACGGCCTCGCCAGGAGGCTGCCCGCGCGCCTCGGCTACGCCTTGCTGCGGAGCACCCTCATCGTGCGCGCCGTCAGCATCGCCATGGTCAAGACCGATGACGTGTCGCTCCGCCGCTGGGTGCACGACCAGCACGACCGCTACTTCAGCCGATTCGCGAACCGCGACGTGGTGGTCGAGGGTTTCGCGGCATCCGTGTCGCACGCCATCCTCGACCTCGCGGCTCGCCTCATCGTTCCGACCCTTCTCGTGGCGGCGGCACAGGACGACATCACCCCGCTCCGGGCGCAACGCGATCTGCTCGCCGCTCTCCCCGACGGCGAGCTGACCGTCATCGACGGCGTCGGTCATCTGATCCACTACGAGACACCGCAGCCCGCCGCCGCCGCCATCGCCGCCTTCATCGAGCGGACGAACGCTCGATGAAGGTGGTCTTCGACTGCCGGTACACACGACTCGTGCGGCACGACGGGATCAGCAGGTACACGGCAGGGCTCGTGACGGCGTTCGCGCGACTGCACCCGGTCACGATGCTCGTCAGCGATGAGAGACAGTTGACGATGCTGCCCGACCTGCCGTGGGAGCTCGGACCGTCGCAGACCAGCTGGCGCGAACCCTGGTCGGCGGTCGCGATCAACAGACTCGGCCCCGATGTCGTGTACAGCCCGATGCAGACCATCGGATCGGCGCACCGGCGGTTCAGGCTCATCCTCACCATCCACGACATGGTGTTCTACCGCACCCGCACGCCGCCCACCGGGCTCCCGTGGTACGTGCGGTTGATCTGGTGGGGCTTCTACCTGACCTTCATCCCGCAGAGGATGGCCCTGAATCGCGGCGAGGCTGTCGTCACCGGCTCGTTCAACTGCGAGCGCGAGATGACCGAGGCACGCCTGACCCGTCGTCCCGTCTCGGTCATCCGGCCCGGGGTGGACAGGCTCGACCTGCCGCCGAGGACTCACGACCCCGGCGCGAAGTCACTCGTCTACATGGGCACCTTCATGCCCAACAAGAACGTCGAGACCCTGGCCGAGGGCATGCGACTGCTTCCGGGATACCGACTCCATCTGCTCAGCCGCGTGACCGACGAGACCCGTGCGCGACTGAGCGCGTTGGCCCCGGACGGGGCCCTCGTCTTCGAGGACGGCGTGAGTGACGAGAGGTACCTCGAGGTGCTGCGTGGGGCGACCGCGATGGTCTCCGCGTGTTTCGACGAGGGTTTCGGCATACCCCTGATCGAGGCACTCGCCGCGGCGACCCCCCTCGTCGTGAGCGACATCCCGGTCTTCCGTGAGGTCGGTGGGAGGGCTGCGACCTTCTTCGATCCGACCAGCGCGCACGCCTTCGCCGAGGCCGTGCTGTCGATGGACACCCCGGAGCGGTGGAACGAGCTCACCGCGCTGGCCCTCGATCAGGCCGAGGAGTTCACCTGGGAACGATCGGCTCGCGAACTGCTCGAGCTCATCGAGACGCTTCCACCGCGCCGGCGCAAGTGGTGGCAGCCATGGCGTCGGTCCTAGCCGGATGGCCCGCTCTCACAGCGCGGGGCCCGCGACCGAGTCCAGCACGTCGTAGTCGTCGGCGTCCGGATCGATCGACAGCACCTCGATCGGATCGTCGAACTCGACCAGGCTCAGCCGCTCGTCATCCACTCGGAAGCTGTGGATCGACCCGTTCGTGATCGGCACCCCGTGAAAATGCTGCTCTCCCGGTTCCACCGTGTTCAGCACGGCACGGATGACTCCGCCATGGGTCACCACGCACAGTCTCCGCCCACGGTGCTCCGCGGCCAGCTCGAGCAGGGCGGGCATCGCCCGACGAGCGACCTCCTCGCGGGGCTCGCGGCCGGGGACGCTGGTACCCGGCGGGTAGCGGGCGTCGATCGTGCGGTAGTCGAGACCCTCCGCCGCGCCGTAGCGACGCTCCACCATCGCCTCGACACGCGCCACGACCTGCATCCCCAGCCTCGCGGCGATGATGTCGGCCGTCTCGGAAGCCCGCGAGAGCGGACTCGACACCACGGCGTCGAAGTCGCGCCGGGCCAGCAGGTCGGCGGTTCGCGCGGCCTGGCGCCTGCCGGTGTCGTTGAGTGGGATGTCGGTGCTGCCCTGGATGCGGCGCGCCGCGTTCCAGTCCGTCTCACCGTGCCTCACCAGATACAGCTCGGTCATGCAGCGAGTCTCCGGGCGAGGGCCTCGAGATACTCCGAGGTGCCGCCGTCGATCCTCACCGAGGCCCTCGCATCGCCCCGGGTCTCGCCGCGGTTGACGATCACGATCGGCAGTCTGCGCTTGTGCGCCTGGTCGAGCAAACGGATACCCGAGTTGACGACGAGTGACGAGCCGGCGATCACGAGCGCCTCGGCGGACTGCACGAGGGCGGACGCCTCGGCGAACCTCCCGGCCGGGATGAACTCGCCGAAGAACACGATGTCCGGTTTGAGCACCCCGCCGCAGACCGTGCACTCCGGTACGACGAAGGCGTCGAGATCCTGCACCTCCACGTCGCCGTCCGGGCCGAGTTCCGTCGCGCCCGGGTCGCCGAGCCACGGATTGGATCCCTGGAGGCGCAGCGCGATGTCTTCGCGGGCGAAGGTCTGTCCGCAGGTGAGACAGCGCACCCGATCCATGGTGCCGTGGAGATCGACCACCCGCTGCGACCCCGCGCGCAGATGAAGCCCGTCGACGTTCTGGGTCATCACGCCGTTCACGGCTCCCCTGGACTCGAGTGCGGCGAGGGCCGCGTGACCACGGTTCGGCCGCGCCGCGTCGAACCTCGCCCACCCGAGATGGCTCCCTGCCCAGTACCTCTTGCGGTAGTCGGGGTCTTTGACGAACTGCTGGAAGGTCATCGGATTGCGGGGGAGGGCTCCGGCGCCACGGTAGTCGGGGATGCCCGAATCCGTACTGACGCCCGCCCCGGTGAGCACGGTCATCACCCGGCCGGCGAGGACAGACACCGCGGCATCGAGCTGCTCCGCGTCGACTGTGCCTCCGGCCGAGGGATCCACCGCGGCGGGATCACGGGTGATGGCGTCCGTGGCCGTGGCCGGAAGGAGCGGCATTCGAAGCTCCTCTCGGCCGGGTGGGGACGCCTCCAGGATAAGCATCGCGGGAGTCGGATATGTTTCGTGAGCCTGCCAGAGCGTGTCAGAGACCGGAGGAGGGTCATGCGAGTCATCCGCATCGACGACCTCGAACCGGTGGCCGCCCGCGGTCTCTCCACCGACGGAGCAGCCGGCAGCGCCATCGACGAGAGTGCGCTCGACGATCGCCGACTCATCGACGACTACCTCGGACTGACGGATGTCGCGCTCCGGCGACGGATGGAACCTGCCGGCGGGCTCTACATCGCGGAGTCGAGCAAGGTCATCGCCCGGGCGATCGCGGCCGGACACAGGCCGCGGTCGGTGTTGTTGCTCGACCGCTGGCTCGACGACCTGCGCGAACTGGTCGAGCCGTTCGACATCCCCGTCTTCGTCGCCGACAGCGCCGTGCTCGAGCGCCTGACCGGCTTCGTGCTGCACCGAGGCGCCCTCGCGTCGATGCATCGACCCGCACCGCAGAGCCTCGCCGACGTCGTGCGCGAGGCGCGTCGGGTGGTCGTCATCGAAGACGTCGTCGACCACACCAACGTCGGGGCGATCTTCCGTTCGGTCGCGGGCCTCGGCGCCGACGCGGTGCTCGTCACGCCGCGGTGCGCCGATCCGCTCTACCGCAGGAGCGTGCGGGTGAGCATGGGCACCGTGCTGCAGGTGCCGTGGACACGGCTGCCGGAATGGACGGATGCCGCGCCCGCGCTGCACGATCTCGGATTCCACCTCGCCGCGCTGGCCCTAGCCCCCGGAGCGGTACCGCTCGACGAGTTCGCCCGTTCGGCTCCGGAGAAGGTCGCGATCATCGTCGGCTCGGAGGGCGACGGCCTGAGCCGGGCGGCCCTCGGGGTCGCGGACTCGGTGGTGACGATCCCGATGCTGCACGGGGTCGACTCTCTCAACGTCGCCGCGGCGAGCGCGGTGGCGCTCTGGGCCCTGCGCTGACCGCCGAATGCCCAGGGGAGGGTCAGCGACACCCGGGGCGGGTCA
>JBEANR010000066.1:0-12058 GCA_041165365.1 Actinomycetota bacterium
AGGCCGCAGACGAGGCCGCCCACTGCTCCGGACATCGTCGTGGTGGCGTGCACGGCGCGCTGTGCGATCATCCAGACGGCGAGCGAGGCGAGTGGTGCCGCCACACCGCTCACCAGGATGCGCGGGGTGGCCTCGTCGATGGCGGACTCCATGCCCACCAGCCAGAGCAGCCAGAGCAGCCAGGTCACCAGTGCGAGGCCGGCGAGTGCCGTCGCCGACGCGCGGGGTGCGGACTCTTCGACGGGCTGCTCGGGCGGGGAAACCCGACGGGCGAGGAGGAGGATGGCCGCTGATCCGGCACCGGACGTCACCAGCACCGGCAGCGCACCGCCGAGATCGAGGGTCGCGAGGCCCGAGCCGAGCACCCCGCCGTCGAGCGAGAACAGGGCGATCGCGACGGGCGAGAACACCGCCGCCGTGAAGACCCCGGCGATGACGAGGGTGCGGCCGAGCGTGAGACCGAGCATCCGGGGAGTGACGCAGAGCAGCACGGCCGCGAACCCGGCCAGCGCGGCCGCGACGGCGATCGGAACGCCATCGAGCTGCGGACGGATGACGGCGACCACGAGCATCCAGACCGTCCAACCCACCATGTCCACGGCGATCACCCACCGGAGACTCCGCCACGAGAGCCGCCCGTTCCACGCCTCGACGAGCAACCAGAAGACGATGCTGAGCGCCACCACCGAGACGGCCGTGCCGACACCGAGCACGAGGGGCGTCACGGCGAATCCGCCGACGCGGTCGACGGGGACCGTGTCGCTGATGACCGCCATGCCGTCCACCACCATGCCCTCCCTGACGCCAGCGTAGGCGACACGCCCTCATCGACGACGGCCCCGCAACCCCGGGGCGAATCCAAGTCGGGTGCGCGTCCCGCCGAGACGACGAAGAGGGCGCCGTCTCCCGACGACGCCCTCTCACATCTCCGACCCGAGCTACCGGATGTCGGCGAGCACGTAGCCCTCCTCACCGTGCACCACGGTGTCGACGCCGGCCAGCTCGTCTTCGTTCTTGATGCGGAACCCGATCGTCTTCTCGATCGCGAAACCGATCGCGTAGGCGAGCACGAAGGAGTAGATCAGCACCGAGAAGGCGGCGATGGCCTGCACGAGCAGCTGGGTGGCGTCGCCTCCCATGAAGAGGCCGGTGCCGTTGGCGAAGAAGCCGAGGTAGAGCGTTCCGATGAGTCCGCCGACCAGGTGGATGCCCACCACGTCGAGCGAGTCGTCGAAGCCGAACTTGAACTTCAGGTCGATCGCGAGTGCGCAGACCGCACCGGCGATGATTCCGAGGAAGATCGCCCAGATCGGGTGCAGCGACGCGCACGCCGGGGTGATTGCGACGAGCCCCGCGACAGCACCCGAGGCGGCCCCGACCGACGTCGGCTTGCCGTCCTTGACCCGCTCCACGACGAGCCAGGCGAGAAGCGCCGCAGCCGGGGCGGCGATCGTGTTGACGAACGCGAGTGCGGCGACGCCATCGGCGGCCAACTCCGAACCGGAGTTGAACCCGAACCATCCGAACCAGAGCAGACCTGCGCCGAGGAGCACGAACGGCGGGTTGTGCGGCACGTGAGCGCCTTTCGCGAACCCGACGCGCTTGCCGAGCACGAGGGCCAAGGCCAGAGCCGCCGCGCCGGCGTTGATGTGCACGGCCGTTCCGCCCGCGAAGTCGATGACGCCGGTGCCGAGCCAGGTCTGGAGGCCGAAGGTAGTCCATCCGCCGTAGGCGAAGCTGCCGTCATCCGCCAGTCCGAAGTTGAAGACCCAGCTCGCCACGGGGAAGTACACCACCGTCGCCCAGATGCCCGCGAAGATCATCCACGAGCCGAACTTCGCACGGTCGGCGATGGCGCCGGAGATGAGCGCGACCGTGATGATCGCGAACGTCGCCTGGAACGCCACGAAGGCCAGCTCGGGGTAGGCGGCGGTCTCGTCCGCGACGATGGCCGCGCTCAGCCCGAACTCCGTGCCATCGACCGACCACGGGAACGCGATCCCCTCGGCGGACGGGAACGCGATCGCATAGCCGTAGAGCACCCACAGCACGGCGATGAGGCCGAGGGCGCCGAAACTCATCATCATCATGCTGATGACGCTCTTCGCCTTGACGAGCCCGCCGTAGAAGAACGCGAGCCCCGGTGTCATGAGCAGAACCAGTGCCGCGCAGATGAGCAGGAAGGCCGTGTTGCCTTGATCCATCGTGAACCTCTCGTTGTGTGCAGGTGCGGACGGGCTCAGGCGCGGAGACGAGTGCGCGGAGCGACGTCCTATCGGGTACGAGCACATACTGGGGCGACGACGTTTCGGCGGGCGATGCGCCTCGTTTCCGTCGTGTTACACGCCACCCGATCGCGTTAACATCGTGTTTCGCGGGCCCGCCAAAGTGCTCGGAGCACGGCATCCGTCCAGCGCCCGCGCGCCGGCGGACAGCGCGCGCGTCGGCCGATTCAGGCCGGAGAGGTCAGCGAGATCAGCCTCGACGTCGCCCGCAGGTATTTCTTGCGGTACCCGCCGGCGAGCATCTCGTCGGGGAACACCTCGTCGAGAGGGAGCCCGGAGGCCACGACCCGCACCTGGGCGTCGTACAGCCTGTCGACGAAGGCGACGAACCTCAGGGCGTCGGTCTGGCTCGTGAAGGCGGTCACCTCACGGAGACCCACGGCGTCGACCCCCTCCACCAGTCGCACGTACCGCGAGGGGTGCACGGTCGAGAGGTGCTCGACGACGCCCGAGAAGGTGTCCTCGGTGACGACACCGGGGATGCCGTCGAGCTCGCGGCCCACCTCGATGTCGGCCACCGCTCTCGCGTGGCCCTCGAAGAGCCGTCGACGGTAGTCGAGACCGTCGATCCTCCTGGTGTCGAACCTCGCCGCGAGGGCATCGATCTCCCGGAGGAAGTCGACGGCGGCGAACCGTCCCTCCCCGAGGGCGCCAGGAGGCGTGTTGGATGTCGCGGCGATGCGAGAACCCGACGCGACGAGCTCCGACAGCAGCCGCGACATCAAGCGGGTGTCTCCCGGGTCGTCGAGTTCGAACTCGTCGATGCACACCAGGCTCGCCCCGGTGAGGAGCGCGACAGCCTTCGCGTAGCCGAGGGCGCCGACCAGCGCCGTGTACTCGATGAAGGTGCCGAAGTACTTGCGTCCCGGGGCCGCATGCCAGAGCGCGGCCAGCAGGTGGGTCTTGCCCACCCCGAATCCCCCGTCGAGGTAAAGACCCGGTTTCTCGACCGGGGCCCTCCTCCTGCGGAACAGGCCGCCGCCGCTCCGCTCCGTCCACACCGCGGAGAACGTCTCGACGGCGGTGACGGCCTCGGCCTGAGAGGGATACCCGGGGTCGGGTCGGTACGACGCGACCGTCGCGTCGGCGAACTGGCGGGGCGGAACGAGGTGCTCGATGATCTGTTCGCCGGTGATCGACGAGGGTCTGTCCACCAGTCGAGGGCGCGGTGCGGACACGGGCTGACCTCACTGGAGTGGGCGGACGGAGAGCGCCGCGCGTGTGTCCCGACATTGCGGGAGCGGTGGCATCCGCCTGTCGGCGTCCGTAGATTCGACTGGCGGCATCACAGCCTAACCTTGACTGTTCGCCCCGAGCGCAGCTCCACCGTCCACAGGAGGACCACCATGACCGTCGGTATAGATCCGGATCCGCAGTTCAGCGATTACGCGCACCCCGAACGCCTGGTGTCGACCGAATGGCTCGAGGCGAACCTCGGCGCCGACGGGCTCGTCGTGGTCGAGTCCGACGAGGACGTGCTGCTCTACGAGACCGGGCACATCCCCGGAGCGGTGAAGATCGACTGGCACCTCGACCTCAACGATCCCGTGCAGCGCGACTACATCGACGGCGTCGGATTCGCGAAGCTGCTCGGCGCTAAAGGCATCTCACGCGACACCACCATCGTCGTCTACGGCGACAAGAACAACTGGTGGGCGGCGTACGCGCTCTGGGTGTTCAGCCTGTTCGGGCACGAGGACGTGCGTCTGCTCGACGGTGGACGATCCAAGTGGCAGGCCGAGGGACGCCCGTGGACGACGGAGGCCTCCACGCCCGTACGGGTCGACTACCCGGTCGTCGAGCGTGACGACACCGTCATCCGCGCGTACCGCGACGACGTGCTCGCCGTGCTCGGCACGAGCGCGCTCATCGACGTGCGCTCGCCGGAGGAGTACACGGGAGAGCGCACGACGGCTCCCGCCTACCCCGAGGAGGGGGCGCTGCGGGCCGGTCACATCCCGACGGCCGCGAGCGTGCCGTGGGGGCGGGCCGCCGCCGAGGACGGCACGTTCAAGAAGAGCACCGACCTCGCCGCGATCTACCGCGGGGAGGCCGGCCTCGTCGACGGCGACGACGTCATCGCGTACTGCAGGATCGGGGAGCGCTCGTCGCACACCTGGTTCGTGCTCACCCACCTGCTCGGCTTCGAGAACGTGCGCAACTACGACGGGTCGTGGACCGAATGGGGCAGCGCCGTGCGGGTGCCGATCGTGACCGGGACCGACAGGGGCACCGTCGGTTAGCGGTGGCTCGGCGCGGGACTGACCGGCGCACCGGCGCCGGCCTCGCTCTCGATCGCGGGATAATGGTGGTCATGCCCGCGCTGCCCGAGAATCTCGCCGAGATCAGAGACGACTTCCTCGGGCTCGATCTCCCCGATCGGCTGACGCTGCTGCTCGAGTTCTCTCAGGAGCTACCCGCTCTGCCTGACCGTTTCGCCGACCACCCCGACCTGCTCGAGCGGGTCGTCGAGTGCCAGTCCCCCGTGTTCATCATCGTGGAGGTGGATGACGCGGGGCTCGTGCACCTCCACGCCACCGCTCCCGCCGAGGCGCCGACCACGCGGGGGTTCGCGTCCATACTGGCGCAGGGACTCGACGGCCTCACCCCCGCCGAGGTTCTCGACGTGCCCGACGACTACCCCCAGACGATCGGGCTCGGCGCAGCGGTGAGTCCGCTGCGACTGCGAGGGATGTCGGCCATGCTGGCCCGCACGAAGCGTCAGTTGATCGCCAGAACCGCGGCGTGATCCTCAGGGCCCTCGTGCCGTCGGACTCGCCCGAGGTGGACACCGACGCCGAAAACTCGGGCGCCGACCTCGACCGGCTCTACGAACCGCATCGACGGCGATGGGTGAGACTGAACCTCGTCGCGAGTCTCGACGGCGGGGTTCGCGGGCCGGACGGCACCTCCGACGGATTGACCACATCAGCCGACCGCCGCATCCTGGCATCGATCAGACGGCAGGCCGACGCCGTGCTCGTCGGAGCGGCGACGGTGCGCTCCGAGGGGTTCCGGGTGCCCAAGACGGCCAGGCTCGCCGTCGTCACGGCGAGCGGAGAGTTCGGGGCCGCCGTCGTCGATCCCCTCGTCGCCCATCGCGTCACGATCTACTGCCCGGCCGAACACGAGTCGCGGATCGCGCGCGGGCGCCTCGCCTCGGGTTCGCCGGGTATCTCCGTCGTCGGCCTCCCGGCGCGTGGCGGCGCGGTCGACGTGCGGTCGCTGATCGTGGCGATCCGAGCATCCGGAGCCGAGTCGATCGTCTGCGAGGGCGGTCCGTCGACGGCGGGCGCGTTGCTCGACCACGGTCTCGTCGACGAACTCTGCCTCACGACCAGCCCGGTGCTCACCGGCCGGCAGGCGTCCTTGCCCGGTGAGTCCGACGCACCCGGCCCGACCTTCGGCGGGCGCGGGGGCACGCGGCTCTCGTTGACGCAGCTGCTGACCGACGACAGCGGTGCCCTCTACGCCCGGTGGCGGATACTGCCCTCCCCCGTCGTTCCGGCGTGCCTCACCCCCACTGACCCGCCGGAACTTTAGTCTTCACCCGTGCCCGAAACAGTCGCAGGACCGACGGCCCCCCGGGCGTTCACCTCGGCGGTCGCTGCGATCAGAGCAGCGGACGCCCGCCCTGAGCTCGTCATCACCGAGATCCCCGCACCCGGTCGCGTCGCCCCCTGGTCGATCGCGTTCGCGGCGGATGTCACGCCCGCCAGGCACGACGCCGACTCCGAACTCGGCACGGGTCGCTTCATCCTGCTGCACGACCCCGCAAGGCCCGAGGCGTGGGGGGGCGACTTCAGGGTGGTGTGCTTCGCCCAGGCACCGCTGGAGACCGACATCGGCGTCGACCCGTTCGTCGCGGACGTCGCGTGGTCCTGGCTCGAAGACGCCCTCGAGGCCCGCGGCGCGCGTCACCACTCCCTCTCGGGAACCGCGACGAAGATCCTCTCCACCGGGTACGGCGAGCTCGCCGCTCAGGGAGACGGCGCTCAGCTCGAGCTGCGGGCATCCTGGACCCCCGCCGACGATGGCCTCGGCGCACATGTGGAAGGCTGGAGCGAACTGCTCTGCATGTTGGCGGGCCTGCCGCCGACGATCGAGGGAGTCACCGTGCTATCTGCTCGCCGAGTCGGACGTGAGTAGCGTCCCGCCCGAACCTGTCGACCACCCGGTGCTGACGGTCATCGATACCCGCGAAGGGTACCTGGAGGCGACCGCGGCCATCGCCTCCGGAACCGGACCGATCGCCATCGACGCCGAGCGGGCGTCCGGTTTCCGCTATTCGCAGCGCGCCTACCTGATCCAGATCTTCCGACGCGGGGCCGGGGTGTTCCTGTTCGACCCGCCCGCGGTGGGCGATTTCGCCGAGCTCAATGAGGTCATCCGCGACGAGGAATGGGTGCTGCACGCGGCGAGCCAGGATCTGGCCTGCCTCCGCGAGGTGGGACTCGACCCCACGCGCATCTTCGACACCGAACTCGGCGCCAGACTGGCGGCGTTTCCCCGGGTGGGGCTCGGCACCGTCGTGGAGGAACTCCTCGGTGTACACCTTGCGAAGGAGCACTCGGCGGCAGACTGGTCGACGAGACCGCTCCCCCAGTCCTGGCTGGTCTACGCGGCTCTCGATGTGGAACTCCTCGTCGATCTGCGGGATGCTCTCGAGACGGTGCTCGCCGCGCAGCGCAAGACCGGCATCGCCGCTCAGGAGTTCCAGGCGGTCCTCGATCGCGAGGCGAAACCTCCGCGGGAAGACGCCTGGAGACGGATGTCGGGGCTGCACGCGATCCGCGGTGGTCGCGGCCTCGCCGTGGCCAGAGCGCTCTGGACCACCCGTGACGACTACGCGAGGGAGATCGACACCGCGCCCGGAAGGCTCGTGCCCGACTCCTCCCTGGTCGCCGCCGCTCGGGTGCTGCCGGAGTCGAAACGCGATCTCGCCGCACTGCGGGAGTTCAACGGGCGGGCGAGTCGCTCCGAACTGACGCGGTGGTGGGACGCGATCGAGACGGGGAAGGCCGCGGAGGATGTGCCGGCGGCACGGTCGTCATCCGACACCCTGCCCCCTCCGCGCGCGTGGTCCGACCGCAACCCCGAGGCGGATGCCCGTCTCAAAGCGGCCAGGGCGGCCCTGGCCGAGATCGCCGAGCTGCTCGACATCCCCGTGGAGAACCTGCTCACCCCGGAGACTCTCCGGCGGCTGGCATGGTCGCCTCCCGAACCCCTGGAACTCGCGGGTCTCCGAGCCGAGCTCGGGTCCTTGGGAGCGCGCGAGTGGCAGGTCGACGCGACAGCGCAGTCGATCCTCCGATCCTTTGTGGAGGCTGGCCAAAGTCCCGACGAGGCCGACGAACCGGGTTCGTAGGAACAATGAAAGGATTCTGGGCCGTCGACTGTGCTGCCTAAGATCGCAGGGTCCGACCGTGTCATCGGCGGGCGTCGACCCGGGTGACGACATCCGGGAATCAATCGCAGAAGTCCGGTCCACAGACCGGGGCGAGGTGGAGGCATCGTGGCCGAGAGAGCTGAAGTCGTGTTCGTGGATGGGGTCCGCACCCCGTTCGGACGGGCCGGCGAGAAGGGCATGTATTGGCAGACCCGGGCCGACGACCTCGTCGTCAAGGCGATCATCGGGCTCCTCGAGCGCAACCCGACAGTGCCGAAGGACCGCATCGACGACGTCGCCATCGCCGCCACGACGCAGACGGGAGACCAGGGGCTCACCCTCGGCCGCACCGCTGCGCTGCTCGCCGGTCTCCCGCAGTCCGTCCCCGGGTATGCGATCGACCGGATGTGCGCCGGAGCGATGACGTCGGTGACGACCACTGCCGGGGCCATCGCCTTCGGCGCCTATGACCTCGCGATCGCGGGCGGTGTCGAGCACATGGGCAGGCACCCGATGGGATTCGGGGCGGATCCGAACCCGCGTTTCCTCGCCGAGAAGCTCGTCAGCGGCGACGCTCTCAACATGGGCAACACCGCGGAGCGCATCCACGACAGGTTCCCGCACCTCACCAAGGAGCGCGCCGACAGGTTCGCCCTCGGAAGCCAGCAGAAGACGGCCGCCGCCTATGCCGCAGGCAAGATCCAACCAGACCTCATCCCGGTCGCGACCCGGAGCGCGAACGGCTGGGGACTCGCCACAGCGGACGAGGCGCCGAGGCCCGAGACCACGATGGAGGGGCTCGCCGGCCTCCGGACGCCGTTCCGGCCCCACGGCCGTGTCACGGCCGGCAACTCCTCCGGCCTGAACGACGGAGCCACGGCCAGTCTCCTCGCGAGCGCCGACGCCGCGAAGGAGCTCGGTCTGACGTCGAAGATGCGCCTGGTGAGCTTCGCCTTCGCCGGCGTCGAGCCCGAGATCATGGGCATCGGTCCGGTTCCCGCGACGGAGAAGGCGCTGCGGAAGGCCGGGCTCACGATCGCCGACATCGGCCTCTTCGAACTCAATGAAGCCTTCGCGATTCAGGTGCTGTCGCTGCTCGACCACTTCGGCATCGACGACGACGACCCTCGGGTCAACCCGTGGGGCGGGGCGATCGCGGTCGGGCATCCGCTCGCGTCGTCCGGTGTGCGCCTCATGATCCAGCTCGCCGCGCAGTTCGAGGAGCACCCCGAGGTCAGGTACGGCCTCACGGCGATGTGCATCGGCCTCGGCCAGGGTGGCTCGGTCATCTGGGAGAACCCCCACTACACGAAGCGCGCGAAGAAGGGCGACAAGCGATGAGCGACTATTCGGCACTCGTGAAGATGTCGGCCGACGAGGTCGTCACCCACTCCTACCTGAAGGATGTCACCCTCACGAGCGGGCGCACCGTCGCGCTCATCACACTCGACAATGACCGCGACCACACGCGCCCGTCGACGCTGGGCCCCCTCACCCTCATCGAGCTGGGATCGGTCCTCGATGCGCAACGGGACCGCGCGGCCGCCGGCGAGATCGCCGGAGTCGTGGTGACCGGCAAGCCGTTCATCCTCGCGGCGGGGGCCGACCTGTCCAAGGTCGGCGACCTCCCGAGCAGGGCGGTGGCGAAGCAGCTCGCCGAACTCGGCCACGAGGTGCTCGGCAAGCTCGACTCCCTCGGGGTGCCGAGTTTCGTCTTCATCAACGGGCTCGCCCTCGGTGGAGGGCTCGAGATCGGCCTCAACGCGACCTATCGCACGGTGGATGCCGGCGTCCCGGCCGTCGCTCTACCCGAGGTGTTCCTCGGCATCATCCCCGGGTGGGGCGGCGCCTGGCTGCTGCCGAACCTCATCGGCATCGAGAACGCTCTCAAGGTCGTCATCGAGAACCCCCTCAAGAACAACCGCACCCTCAAGGCCGCTGACGTGGTGGAGCTTGGCATCGCCGACATCCTGCTGCCGTCGGCCAACTTCCTCGAGGACTCGCTCAAGTGGGCGGACGGGGTCTTGTCCGGCGCCGTGTCGGTCACGCGACCGAACGTGCCGGGCAAGCTCGAGCGCGCCGTCAAGTGGGATGCCGCCATCGGGATCGCCCGCAAGTCGCTTGAGAGCAAGATCGGCACCGTGGCGAGATCCCCCTATGTGGCCCTCGACCTGCTCAAGGCGGCCAAGAACACCGATCGCGCGACGGGGTTCGCCGCCGAGGACGAGGCGCTCGCCGAGTTGATCTCGGGTGACCAGTTCGCCGCGAGCATCTACGCGTTCAACCTCGTGCAGAAGCGCGCGAAGAAGCCGGCCGGAGCCCCCGATAAGGCCCTCGCGAAGCCGGTCACCAAGGTCGGCGTGATCGGCGCAGGGCTCATGGCCAGCCAGTTCGCCCTGCTGTTCGTGCGTCGGCTGAAGGTGCCCGTGGTGATCACCGACATCGACCAGGCCCGCGTCGACAATGGCGTCGCCTACATCGCCGGTGAGATCGACGCACTGCTCGCGAAGGGTCGAATCAACGGGGACGAGTCGAACCGCCTGAAGGCTCTCGTGACCGGCACGACGGACAAGGCGCAGTTCGCCGACGCCGACTGGGTCATCGAGGCCGTCTTCGAGGAGCTCGGGGTCAAGCAGCAGGTCTTCGCGGAGGTCGAGGAGCACGTCTCGGACACGGCCGTGCTCGCAACCAACACGTCGTCGCTGTCGGTCGAGCAGATCGGTGCGAAGCTGCGGCACCCGGAACGGCTCGTCGGGTTCCACTTCTTCAACCCCGTCGCGGTGATGCCCCTCATCGAGGTCGTGAACACCCCGGCCACGGATGATGCGACACTCAGCACCGCGATGGTGACGGCGGCGAAGCTCTACAAGAACGCCGTCATCACCACCGACACACCGGGGTTCGTCGTCAACCGAATCCTCGCCAAACTGCTCGGTGAGGCGATGCACGCGGTGGACACCGGAACCCCGTTCGAGGTCGTGGATCTGGCCATCGCCCCGTTCGGACTGCCGATGACGCCGTTCGAACTGCTCGAGCTCGTCGGCCTCAAGGTCGGTGCCCATGTTCTGGACACCCATCACGCGGCATTCCCCGAGCGCTTCTTCGAAAGCTCCAACCTCCACGCCCTGGCCGAGCACGGTCGGTTGTTCGACCGCGACGCCAAGGGGCGGGTCAAAGGCTTCGACAAGAGGGCGGTGTCGATCGTCAGCAAGAGCCTCGCGAAGAACGAAGCGGCTCCGATGACCGGTGAGCAGATCCTGCGGCGGGTCGAGGACGGCCTGGCAGACGAGATCCATCGGATGCTCGACGAGAAGGTCGTCTCTGCGCCCGACGACATCGACCTCTGCCTCATCCTCGGCGCGGGATGGCCCTTCCAGATGGGCGGGGCGACCCCCTACCTCGACAGGGTCGGCGCGTCGGAACGCGCCTTCGGCGGTACCTTCCACGAGCCCCGCATCCAGGGCGTCGACTAGACCCTCTCGCGGCCCTCCTCCCTCTGAACGCAAAATCAGGAGATCCCCACGACACGCCGTGCTCATCCTTGAGCGCGCCGAGGGGGCTGGGGAATCTCCTGATTTTGCAACTGGCAAGGAGTAACGGGTAACCGTGCGGCCGGGGTTCGTCCGGTTCCACCAGGTTCGGACACCGGGGCATCTCCCCGCCGGGACCCCGTGTTAGCCGATCAAGCCCGGCCGCGACTGAGATGATCCCGCCGTTCGATCACGGCGAGAATCATGGACAGCGTGGCATCCCAGTCATGGATGATCATCGCGTAGCTCAATCGGATGACGTGATAACCGACAGCCTCCAGAAAGGCGTCGCGCTGTCGGTCGGCGTGAACAGTCGCGCCCCTCTCGTACTTGCCCTTCCCGTCGCATTCGATGGCGATCCTGTCGCCCACCACGAGGTCGATCCACCGCTCGTCGAGGACGTTGACCTGCGGGATCGACGGCACACCCGCGAGTAGCAGTTTGATCCGTGCGACGCTCTCGATGTATTCACCCACCTGATCGGTCGACACGTCGACGAGCCATCTCGTCGCAGCAGGGAGCGACTGACGGAGTCGTTCAACGTCGATCGTGTCGAGCACACCGCGGTGGCGAGCGGAATCGATGGCGGCGACGACGTCCCACGAGCGGGCGTGCTTCGAGGCATGCAGGATGGCGTCGATGAGCGAGACTCTCGCGGGGGTGGACGACCCGTCGTCGACCAGTCGATGATGATGGACATGGCACGTCGCTGCCTGCCGGTCCAGTCGCGAGAAGCGATCGTCGGGCTCCAGGAGCCGGGCGCCGTTCGCGCGGATGTGGACGTGGAGATCGACCGACTCGGGAACGGCGACCCCATAGGCAGCGAGAGCCGAGAACGACGTGAGCCGGCCCCC
>JBEANR010000067.1:0-7714 GCA_041165365.1 Actinomycetota bacterium
TCCGGGCGACCGCCCGGCCGTCCCTGCTCCATCGATCGCGTCGGGGGCCGCACCCTGCGCCGCACCGAACGCGCCACCGATCCCGACGGCGGCTCCCTCCACGGGAACGGGCCCGCGGGCATGCGTGTCGGCGACTGTCTCGGCTGCGAGGCCGGAACGCGCGGATGACGGCATCCCCGGCATCGTCGACATCCCGGGCACCTCGTCGAACAGTGGTCGCACGGGGGCGGGGAGGGCCGACCCGCCCTCGGCGGACGCCGTCTCGCGTTCACGGAGCTCGCGGCGGGTGAGCGGTCGATCCGGGTCGGCGGACAGGCCGCCTGATGTCGACCCGGCGACCGACGAAGGCCCCGGCGCGCTCGAGCGGGTCTCCGCGGTCCAGGCGGTGCCGTCCCACCAACGGAGGCCCGCGTCATCCGCCGGGTCCGGATACCAGCCGGCGATCGTCGACACGCTGCTCTCCATGGTGGCCGTCATCGTCACGCCACGACTGTCCAGCTCACGACGTCCCACGGGCGCATGCCGGGTAGGGCGTCGCCGAAGCGGACGGTGAACTCGATGCGCTGACCCTCGTACTCGCCGGAGCAGACGACATCGGTGCCGGCCTCGGTCGACGGCACCTCGGGGCAGGTGGCGGTGCCCGTGCTGCCCAACGACATCCACTCGGATTCGATCGACTCCTCGATGCCCGCGGTGGTCGACAGCGCCGCCACCTCGCTGTCCGTGAAGTCGACGGTGGGCGCGGCGTCGGCGGATGAGGCGGGCAGTGCCAGCGTCCCCGCGCCGGCGATGACCGCGAGGCTCGCGGTCGCGACGATCTGCACGACCGATCCGGCGACGATGCCGCGCACGCGGCCGGGAGTATCGGTGAACACGCGCACCCAGCGCAGCACGAGGTAGACCGGTGGAGCGATCGCGGCGACGATCCACGCCGGCGCCCCCGCCTGGCCCGATTGACGCAACTGCCGGTGGTCCCAGGCGGCGACGATGGCGTAGACGACCCCGGGCACGAGCACGGCGATCGCGAACGCGATCCGCAGCGGGGTGCCCGCGAACATGATCATGCTCAGCACGATGAGTACAGCCTGAGCCGAGCCGATACCGATGAACGCCAGGATGACCGTGGCGAGCGATGCGCGCGGGGCGCCAGGGTGCGCGACCACGAGGTGGTCGAGCGGGGGAGACGGACGGACGTCTCGATCGAGCATGGGCGTTGCGGGCACGGTGTACGGGTCTCCTGAAGAGCGTCGGGTCGAATGCGACGCGGCGGGAGACACGAGCTCGTCGAACGCGGGCGCCGTGCTCCGTGGACGGAGCCTCTCCCCGGTGACCTCAGTCATGTCAGCATCCCCCCGAACGCCACGGCCGCACCTGCGGCCTCCTGCCATCGTACGGACTGCGAAGGCCCACCATCAGGGTCGCGGCACCCCCAAACCGCGGGGGTTTCGAGCGTCTGAGCGCGTCGCGCCCGACGGTAGAGTCGAGGCGTCCTGCGCCACGAGCGCGACACCCCGAGCGATGGAGCTACGCGTGATGAACGACACCCGACCGACCCCGATCGTGGATGCCGCGGCATCCGTCCCCGCATCCGAGCAGACTCACACCGGGGCCTCGGCACCCGCGACCCGCACCGAGACGGACTCGCTCGGTTCGATGGAGATCCCGGCGGACGCGTACTGGGGCATCCACACCGCGCGGGCGCTGGAGAACTTCCCGATCACGCGGCGCCCGATCTCGGTCTACCCCGACCTCATCACGGCTCTCGCGCGGGTGAAGCAGGCGTCGGCCAGGGCGAACGAGCGCATCGGCGTGCTCGACCCCGAGAAGGCGAGGCTCATCGAAAGGGTCTGCATCGAGATCGTCGACGGGCAGTGGCACGATCAGTTCCTGGTGGGGGTCATCCAGGGCGGCGCGGGCACCTCGACGAACATGAACACCAACGAGGTCATCGCGAACCGCTGCCTCGAGCTGCTCGGGCGTCCGCGAGGGGACTACGCCGCCCTGCATCCGATCGACGACGTGAACCGCAGCCAGA
Organism: Actinomycetota bacterium; assembly: GCA_041165365.1. Classification (GTDB taxonomy): domain Bacteria; phylum Actinomycetota; class Actinomycetes; order Actinomycetales; family Microbacteriaceae; genus Marisediminicola. Next base: position 2,036 of record JBEANR010000067.1, read on the forward strand.
GCACCAACGACGTGTACCCGACCGCGATCAAGCTCGCGATGGTCTTCGGGCTGAAGACCCTCCTCGACGAGCACGCCCTGCTGACCTCGGCGTTCGCGGTGAAGGGCGTCGAGTTCGCGGGCATCCTGAAAGTCGGACGCACCCAGCTGCAGGATGCCGTGCCCATGACGCTCGGCCAGGAGTTCACCGGTTTCGCGCACACCCTCAGCGAGGACTTCGACAGGTTGAGCGAGGTGATCCCGTGGCTCAACGAGATCAACATGGGAGCCACCGCGATCGGCACCGGCATCACCGCCGATCCGCGCTATGCGCAGGCCGTCTGCGAGGAGTTGATCGCGATCACCGGCATCCCGATGGAGACCGCCCCCGACCTCATCGAGGCGACCTCGGACGCCGGCATCTTCATGACCCTCAGCGGTACCTTGAAGCGCGCTGCCGTCAAGCTCTCGAAGATCTGCAACGACCTCAGGCTGCTCTCCTCCGGCCCGCAGGCGGGGCTCGGCGAGATCACCCTCCCCGCGCGCCAGGCCGGCTCGTCGATCATGCCGGGCAAGGTCAACCCGGTGATCCCCGAGGTGGTGAACCAGGTCGCGTTCAGCGTCATCGGCGCAGACGCGACCGTCACGGCAGCGGCCGAGGGAGGTCAACTGCAGCTCAACGCCTTCGAGCCCGTCATCGCGCACAGCATCCTTCAGTCGCTGCTCTGGATGACCGGCGCCGCACGCACCCTGAGGGTGAACTGCATCGACGGCATCACGCCCAATCTCACGCGTCTCACGATGCAGGTGGAGACGTCGGTGGGGGTGGTCACGGCGCTGACCCCCTACATCGGGTACGCGGCATCCGCGACCCTCGCCCACACCGCGCTCACCACGAACGCGTCGATCGCCGACCTCGTGGTCGCCTCTGGCCTCATGGACCGCGACGAGGTCGTGAAGGTGCTCTCACCGGAACGGTTGAGCGGTATGAAGCCGATGACCGGCGTCATCGATGTGATCAGGCCCGAGGAGCTGTAGAGCCCTGGTCTCAGACCGCTGTCGCGCCCTCGTCCGTAGCGCGCTCGCGCTTGTGACGGGCGCTCTCCCGTACCTGGTCGGCGGCCTCTCGTGCAGCAGCCGTCGCCGACTCGCCGTCGGAGTCGCCGGAGTCGCCGGCGTCGACGATGTCCGACCCGGTGACGCTCGCGACCGCGGCCTGCGTGCCCTCCGCGATCGAGGTGCCGGCGATCCGTGCGCCGTCGACGATGGTGTCCCCGGCGGTCTTCACGCCGTCGACGATCGTCCCGGTGGCCTTCTTCGCCCCGCCGGCCACCTTCGTTCCCGCGGTCTTCGCGCCGCCGACGACCTTATCTCCCGCGATTCTGGCCCCTTCGGCGACGGAGTCTCCGGCCTTCTTGGCACTGTCCGCGACGGTCTTCGCCCCCTCGACGACCTTGTCGGCGACCACGGGCGCGACCTCTGCCACGGTGTCCGCGGCGGCCTTGGCCCCCTCGACGACCTTCTCGGCGACGATCGGCGCGTTCGTGTTCACGAAGTCCTGGGTGTCGGAGACGGCCTTCTGCACCGTGGGGTTCTCCCAGACATCCGTCGCGGTCTCCTTGATCTGCAGATAGCGCTCGCGACCGGCACGGGCTCCGAGGATGTAGCCGGCGATCAGTCCGACGATGAAGAGCAGTTTGAGGCGCATGAGGTGACTTTCTCGAGGGGACGCGATTTCTTCACGGTACGGGCTGCCCGCCGACTTGGCGACTGCGAGGCGGAGCCTTGCGCACCGGCGACGGCCTCGCTAGGGGTCCGGTGCGGGGAGCCCGGCGCCCACCCGCTCACGGCAGCTCGACGACGACGTCGTGGGGCTCCTTGTCGTCGCGCCACCCTCGCCAGCTCGGCTGCCGGAGCCTGGAGGTGGCCGTCCACTCGGCGAACTCGACCTCGGCGACCAGCCTCGGGGTGACCCAGTGCGCATCCGCTGCGTCCGTCGCTGGCACGTCGTGCGCGGGAGAGGTCTTGCGGTGCAGCGGGGCCAGCCGGCGCGTGATCACGTCGAGGTCGCGGTCTCGGAACCCCGTGCCGACCCTTCCGACATAGCGCAGCCCGTCGTCATCCGGAACAGCCAGCAACAGCGACCCGACCGAGCCCGCGCGGCGACCCCGGCCCGGGCGCCATCCGACGACGACCACCTCCTGGGTGAGGTGGTGCTTGAGCTTGATCCACTGTCGCGACCGCCGCCCGACCGAGTAGGTGCCATCGAGGGTCTTCGCCATGACTCCCTCGAGTCCGAGGCGCCTGCTCGACTCGATCGCCGCCTCGAGGTCGCCGTCGAACGCGGGCGGAACCCGGATGACGTCGCTCTCGCTCACCGTCGCCACGAGCAGTTCCCGACGACGCCGGTACCGCTCCTTCACGAGAGACCGGCCGCCGAGGGCGAGGAGGTCGAAGGCGAGGAACGCGGCGGGAACGTCGTCGGCGGCGCGCGCGATGTCGGCCGCTTTCGTGAGGTTCATGCGCTGCTGCAATCGGCCGAAGTCGGGCCGCCCGCCCGCGTCGAAGGCGACGATCTCACCGTCGACGACCGCGTCGTCACCCACCTGATCGACGAGCCCCGCGAGGTCGGGGTAGGTGGCCGTGACGTCGTTGGCGTTGCGGGTCACGAGGGTGAGTACGCCATCGGCGATGGTCGCCACCGCTCTGATGCCGTCCCATTTCATCTCGAATGCCCAGTCGGCACCGGCCGCGGCCCCGGTACTGACATCGGCCCCGGCCCCCGCGCGATCGCCCGCCACGCCGAGGATGTCGTCGACGCTGCCGAGGGTGGCGAGCATCGGCGGGTAGGCCTGCTGCTTCTTCCGCGGCGAACCGACGATGGTTCGGGATCGCGCGAGGGGCGGCTTCCAGTCCGTCGGCGCCTCACCGTCGACGGCCGGCGCCGCCGGATCCATCAGGTGGATCAGCCAGTTGTTCTTCGCGGCGGCATCCGATCCGCCCCGCACATGCCCCCCCGTGTGGATGAGGGCGTAGCGATTCGTACCGTGTTTCTCGCCGTGCACGGTCACGATCACCTCTTTGTCGTCGCGCCACTTCTCGATCTCGATGGTTCCCGCGTCCCAGATGGTCACCTCGCCGCCGCCGTACTCCCCGGCGGGGATGGTTCCCTCGAAAGTGCCGTATTCCAGCGGATGATCTTCGGTCTGCACCGCGAGGTGGTTCTTCTTCTTGTCGGTCGGAACGCCCCGCGGCAGCGCCCAGCTCACGAGCACGCCGTCGTGCTCGAGCCTGAAGTCCCAGTGCAGGCGCCGGGCGTGATGCTCCTGGATCACGAAGGTGAGGGCACCGGTCCGCCCGGGGGCATCGACGTCCGCATCCCCGGCGGGCACCGGCTCCGGGGTCTTCGCTGCGTCGCGCTTGCTGCGGTACAGCTCGAGCCTGTCGCGCGCCGCAGGCGTCGCGTCGAACCGCTCCTGGTGGTGCCGCGTCGGCTCGAGGGCCGCGAGGTGGGCGGTCTCGATTCCGGCGAGGGGGTCTCCCCGTTTCGCGAGCCGGGACAGCACCTCGGAGAACTCGAGCTGCGCGAGCGACGGCGAGAGGAGTTCCCGCCAGGTGCGGGGTGCCGCGACTGTCGGCCGCGACCGGCCCCGCAGCGAGTAGGGCGCGATCGTGGTCTTGCTCCCGTTGTTCTGGCTCCAGTCGACGAGCACCTTGCCGTCACGCAGCCTCTTCTTCATGTCGCTGACGACGAGGTCGGGGTGATCGGCTTCGAGCGCCTGCGCGAGCTCGTGCGCCACGGCGCTCACGGCATCGGAGTCCTGGGCGCCGTCGAGGGCGGCATAGAGGTGGATGCCCTTGCTGCCGCTCGTCACGGGAATCGGGTCGAGCCCCATGTCGAGGAGGATGGCGCGGGCCGCCTTCGCGACCTCCACGCACTGCGAGAGCCCAGCCCCGTCGCCCGGATCGAGGTCGAGCACGAGCCTGTCGGGATGGCGTCGCACCCCGGTGCGGCCGAATCTCCACTGCGGCACATGCAGTTCGAGCGACGACATCTGCGCGAGCCAGGTGAGCGTGGCGCGATCGTTGAGCAGCGGGTAGTCGCTCGTGCGGGTCTTGTGCTCGATGCTGCGCCGTCGCACCCACGGGGGTGTCGAGGCATCCAGATTCTTCTGGAAGAAGACCTGGCCCGGCTTCTCGACGGTGCCGACGCCGTCGACCCAGCGCTTGCGGGTGAGTGGCCGGTCGGCGGTGTGCGGGATCAGGTACTCCGCGACCCGCGCGTAGTAGTCGAGCACCTCCGCCTTGGTCGTGCCGGTCTCGGGATAGAGGACCTTGTCGAGGTGGGTGAGGGTGATGCGGTGGCCGTCGACCGAGACCACGGTCTTGCCGGACGGGTTCACGGATTCACGCTCGAAGGGAGTGGACGCCATCGACTCATCATCACGCGAACCGCCCGTCAAGGGCTACCGGTGCCGCTACCGCGAAGACACCTCGGGCGCGACAATGGAGCATGCGAGCCATCTGGAGCGGTGCCATCACGTTCGGCCTGGTGAACGTGCCCGTCAAGGTCTACGGGGCCACGGAGGACCACGATATCTCTCTGCATCAGGTGCACGACGAGGACGGCGGTCGCATCCGCTATCAGCGTCGCTGCGAGATCTGCGGCAAGATCGTCGCCTACGAGCACATCGACAAGGCCTACGACGACGGCGAGAAGACCGTCGTCATCACGAGCGAAGACCTCAAGAGCCTGCCGGAGGAGAAGAGCCGCGAGATCGACGTGGTCGAGTTCGTGCCCTCCGACCAGATCGACCCGATCATGCTCGACAAGAGCTACTTCCTCGAGCCGGCATCGGCCTCGATCAAGGCCTACACACTCCTCCGTCGCACCCTCGAGAAGACGGACCGCACCGCGATCGTGCACTTCGCCCTGCGGCAGAAGACGAGGCTGGGTGCGCTGCGCGTGCGGGGGGACGTGATCATGCTGCAGTCGCTGCTCTGGGATGACGAGGTGCGCGAGGCATCCTTCCCGGCCCTCGACGAGCGAGTGCGCATCTCGGCGAAAGAACTGGAGATGTCGGAGTCGCTCGTCGAGAGCTTCGCGTCGGACTTCGAGCCCGAGAAGTTCACCGACGACTACCAGGTGCAGCTGCGTCAGCTCATCGAGGCGAAGCTCGAGAAGGGCGACGCCCTCGACACCGAGGAGACCTTCGGTGCGTCGGCGGATGACGCGGGCGGCGAGGTGCTCGACCTGATGGAGGCGCTGCGGCGGAGCGTCGATCGCAACCGCGCCCGTGGCGACAAGCCCGTCGAGCGCGGTGCGGCACCCGCCTCTACGAAGAGCACCAAGAAGAGGCCGGCGTAGAGCGATCCGTCGAGGTCATCCCGAGCGGGAGTCCTTCTTCCACCGCTCGCGGATCGGGCGGATGAGTTCGGCCGCCCGGTCGGGGTCGACCGTCCCTGACCGGAAGTGCTGCTCCAGGTCGTCGAGATCCCGTCGTGCTCGACTGTCTGCGCGGGCCTCAGCGCTCAGCAGTGGCTCCGCGCGTCGAGCTCGCACGAAGAGAGCGACCGCGGTCGGCACGGCCAGCATGGCGAGAGCGAGCCCTAGGAATCCGACGGCATCCCGCGAGCTCGGATCCATGTCGAGCCGCCCGAAGGCGAAGCCGACCTCGATGGCCCAGATCGTGCCGAGGCA
>JBEANR010000068.1:0-3749 GCA_041165365.1 Actinomycetota bacterium
GCGCGTCGTCGACTACCTGATCAAGCGCTTCAAGGACTCGACCGGAGTGGATGTCTCGGGCGACAAGATCGCGAAGCAGCGCCTCAAGGAGGCCGCGGAGCAGGCGAAGAAGGAGCTCTCGTCGTCGACGAGCACGAGCATCCAGCTGCCGTACCTCTCGCTCACCGAGAACGGCCCGGCGAACCTCGACGAGACGCTCACCCGCGCCAAGTTCGAGGAGCTCACCTCCGATCTGCTCGACCGCACGAAGAAGCCGTTCGAAGACGTCATCAAAGAGGCCGGGGTCTCGGTCGCGGATGTCGCGCACGTCGTGCTCGTCGGTGGCTCGACGCGTATGCCCGCGGTCGCCGAGACCGTCAAGAAGCTCCTCGGCGGCAAGGACGCGAACAAGGGTGTGAACCCGGATGAGGTCGTCGCCGTCGGTGCCGCGCTCCAGGCCGGCGTGCTGAAGGGCGAGCGCAAGGACGTCCTGCTCATCGATGTCACTCCGCTGAGCCTCGGCATCGAGACCAAGGGCGGCATGATGACCAAGCTCATCGAGCGCAACACGGCCATCCCGACCAAGCGCAGCGAGACGTTCACCACGGCCGACGACAACCAGCCGTCCGTCGCCATCCAGGTCTTCCAGGGCGAGCGCGACTTCACCCGCGACAACAAGCCGCTCGGCACGTTCGAGTTGCAGGGCATCGCGCCCGCTCCTCGAGGGGTACCGCAGGTCGAGGTCACGTTCGACATCGACGCGAACGGCATCGTGCACGTGTCCGCGAAAGACAAGGGCACCGGCAAGGAGCAGTCGATGACGATCACCGGCGGCTCGTCGATCCCCAAGGAGGACATCGAGCGCATGGTGCGCGAGGCCGAGGAGCACGCCGCGGAGGACAAGGCGCGTCGCGAGACCGCCGAGACCCGCAACGTGGCCGAGCAGCTCGCCTACTCGACCGACAAGCTCATCAAGGAGAACGACGACAAGCTGCCCGACGACGTCAAGTCCGAGGTGCAGGCCGATGTCGACGCCCTGAAGAGCGCTCTCGCCGGCGAGGACGACGCGGCCATCAAGACCGCGTTCGACAAGCTCAGCGAGTCCCAGCAGAAGCTCGGCCAGGCGATCTACTCGCAGAGCCAGGCTGCTCCGGATGACTCGGCAGAAGCCCCGGCCGAGGAGCCGTCAGACGAGGACATCGTCGACGCCGAGGTCGTGGACGACGAGCCCGACGCTTCGGCGGAGAAGCCCGCCTCTGAGAACACCTCGTCCGACAACGCGGAGAACAAGTAGCCGATGACTGACGACAAGCGTGACGACAACACGGGTGCCGCGGCATCCGAGGACGGCGACACCGCTGACGTCGGTGGGGCCGACGATCTGATCCAGGCCGAGGACGCGGATGTCGAAGTGTCGACATCCGACGTCCCCGGCGGGTCGGACCAGCCGCTCCCGGATGCGGGCGGCGCCGACTCGGACGGTGCTGAGGTCGACGGCGCCGGCCCGCTGAGCGACGACGACCTCACGTTGCTCGCTCAGGCCGAGCAGGACCTCGTCGGCGAGATGCGCACCGAGATGCTGCGGGCGAAGGCCGACCTCGTCAACTTCCGCAACCGGGTGGAACGCGATCGCGTCGCCACCCGCGAGGCGGTCATCGCCGAGGTCATCCGTGCGCTCCTGCCCGCTATGGACGATCTCACCCGAGCGGAGACACACGGCGACCTGGCGGGGAGCCCGCTCGAGCTCGTCGCCCAGAAGATCCGCGGCGGTTTCGAGAAGTTCGGGCTGCGCAGCGTGGGCGAGAAGGGCGACACATTCGACCCGCACTTCCATGAGGCGCTCGTGCAGTTGCCGTCCCCTGAGGTGACGGTCAACACCGTCGCGGATGTCATCGAGCCCGGGTATGCGCTCGGTGATCGCCTCGTGCGCGCGGCGAAAGTCGCCGTGCACGTTCCCGCAGAGTAAGCGCCATGGCAAGCCAGGACTGGTTCGACAAGGACTTCTACGCCGTGCTCGGAGTGGCGAAGGATGCGACGCCGGCCGACCTGAAGAAGTCGTACCGCAAGCTCGCGCGCAAGTACCACCCCGACGCGAACCCGGGCGACGCGGCATCCGAAGCCCGCTTCAAAGAGATCAGCGAGGCGAATGCCGTGCTCGGCGACCCCGAGCAACGGCAGGAGTACGACCAGATGCGGGCGATGGGCGCCGGGCGCGCGCGTTTCACGGCGGGCGGCGGTCAGGGGGGCGGCTTCGAGGATGTCTTCGGCGGCATGTTCAACCAGGGTGGGCAGCGCACCACGTTCCAGCAGGGTGGAGGCGGCGGCTTCGACGACCTCTTCGGCGGGATGTTCGGCGGCGGCGGTTTCGGCCAATCCTCCGGCGGATTCCGCGGAACGGGCGCACCGCAGCGCGGGCGTGACCTCACCGCGACGACGAGCCTCGACTTCATCTCGGCGGTGCGCGGCGAGACGGTGCGCCTGCAGGCCGCTGAGGGCAAGCCGATCAGCGTCAAGGTGCCCGCCGGTGTCGCCGACGGCCAGAAGATCCGCCTGCGCGGCAAGGGCGAGCCGAGTCCGGATGGCGGCGCCACCGGCGACCTCGTCTTGACGGTGACGGTGCGCAGGCATCCCGTCTTCGACCGCGACGGAATGAACCTGCGCGTCGACGTGCCGGTGACGTTCGTCGAGGCGACGCTCGGCGCGACCATCGAGGTGCCGACTCTCGGTGGTGAGCCGGTGAAGCTGCGCGTCGCGGCGGGGACACCGAGCGGGCGCGTGCTGCGGGTCAAGGGGCGTGGGGTCGAGACGTCGAAGGGCACCGGCGACCTGCTCGCCACCGTGCAGGTGGCGGTGCCGTCGCATCTCACCGCGGACGCCGAGAAGGCCCTCGCCGAGTTCGCTGCGGCGCTGCCCGAGGAGAACCCGCGACTCGACCTGCTGGACCGCGCGAAGGGCTGACGGTGACTGCTCGCAGCGGCCCGTCGACAGGCTCAGGGACCCACGGTCGGGTCCCTGAGCCCGTCGAAGGGGCTGTGCCTCGGGTCCCTGAGCCTGTCGTAGGGGCTGAGCCTCGGGTCCCTGAGCCTGTCGTAGGGGCTGAGCCCCGGGTCCCTGAGCCTGTCGTAGGGCCCGAGCCCCGGGTCCCTGAGCCTGTCGAAGGGGCTGAGCCCCGGGTCCCTGAGCGTGTCGAAGGGGCCGTGCCCCCGGTCCCTGAGCTCGTCGAAGGGCCCCAGGCCGGGGCGGCACCACGATGAACGAGACCACGCCGATCTTCGCCATCGCGCTCGCGGCGGAACTCGCCGGGATGCACCCGCAGACCCTCCGGCAGTACGACAGGCTCGGGTTGGTCAGCCCTGACCGCACCGCGGGCAAGTCCCGGCGATACTCGATGCGCGACGTGATGCAGTTGCGGGAGGTCGCGCGCCTGTCGGCCGAGGGGCTCAATCTCGAAGGCATCCGCCGCATCCTGGAGCTCGAGAATCAGGTCACCGAACTGGCGACGCGCGTGCGCGAACTCGAGTCGACGCTCGCCGACGAGCTGTTGAACCGGCCGGGTCGACGGGTGTTCGCGGCCCGCGAATCGGGAGACGTGATCTCGCTGCGAGCGGGCACGCGGGCTCAGCGCAGCACCGAGGTCGTCGTCTGGCGCCCCGTGTCCCGCGACTGAATCGCGCGGCCGTGGGGGCTCCGCCCGCCCGCCGTCGTGCCCACGCGCAAGGGCCTTGACCCGGTCCGTCCCCGCCGCGAAGCTGTGATCATGCAGAAACGTG
>JBEANR010000069.1:0-5355 GCA_041165365.1 Actinomycetota bacterium
TTGACCCGATCCGCCCCCGCCGCGAAGGTGTGATCATGCAGAAACGTGAACTGGGAACATCAGGAATCACCGTGTCGGCGGTCGGATTCGGCGCCTGGGGCATCGGCGGCGGGTGGGGTGACACCGAGGACACCCAGTCAGTGGATGCTCTGAACACCGCGATCGACTTGGGCGTCACTTTCATCGACACCGCGTACGCCTACGGAGACGGACGCAGTGAGCGCATCATCGGCGAGGTGGTGCGCTCCCGCTCCGAGGAGATCGTGGTCGCCACAAAGGTGCCGCCGGCGAATCGCGAATGGCCGGCGCGGTCCGAGACGACGGCGGATGTCGCGATGCCGGCGGGGCACCTGCGCTCCTGCACCGAGGAGAGCCTCCGTCGGCTCGGCATGGACTCCCTCGACCTGCAGCAGATCCACGTCTGGAACGACAGGTGGCTGGCCGAGGGGTCGTGGCTCGACGAGGTCGCGGAGATGAAGTCGAGCGGACTCATCCGTGCCTTCGGGATCTCCATCAACGACCACTCGCCTGACAGCGCCCTCGAGGCCGTCGCGAGCGGACTCATCGACTCGGTGCAGGTGATCTACAACATCTTCGATCAGTCCCCCCGGGATCGCCTCCTCCCCGCCTGCGTCGAGCACGGCGTCGGAGTGATCGTGAGGGTCGCCCTCGACGAGGGAGGCCTCACCGGCACGATGACCGCCGACACCACTTTCCCGGCCGACGACTGGAGAAGCCATTACTTCAAGGGCGACCGCCCCTCGCAGGTCGCGGAGCACGTCGACGCGATCGTCGCCGACCTCGGCATCGCGACCTCAGACCTGCCCGAGGTGGCGCTCAGGTTCGTGTTGAGCGATCCGGCGGTGAGTTCCGTCATCCCGGGCATGCGAAGAGCCGCGAATGTCGAACGCAACGTGAAGGTCGGCGACGGGGTGCCGCTGCCTCCCGAGACTCTCGAGGTGCTGGCGCGACATCGCTGGGTGCGCAACTTCTATCCGTGAGCCGGAGCCGGAGTTACGCAGTCGAGCTGTACTCGAAGAGGAGAATCCGATGTCCCATCCGAACGGCGCCCATCCCGCCCAGCCCGTCGAACTGACGCCGGTGCCCGAAGGTACGTCGTCGACCACGCCGTGGATCTGGGTGATCATCGCCCTGCCGCTCGCGCAGGCCCTCGTCAACATCGTGATCCCGGCTTCGTCGATGATGAGCGCTGGGCCGAGCGGCATCCCCACCTTCGCGGCGGGGTACTACCTGGTGCAGGGCGTGAGCCTCCTCGTCTATCTTGTCGTGGCGGCGCTCGCGTTCCTCGACTGGCGTGAGCTCAAGCGGCGCGGATTCGTGCTCCCCTTCCACTGGGCATGGTCGTTCCTCGGAGGCATCGTGTACGTCATCGGCCGCTCAGTGGTCGTGCACCGCAGGTCGGGGAAGGGGCTCGCGACACTGTGGGTGTACCTCGTCGTCTTCGCGGTCGCGCTCGTGATCGGGATCATCAAGGCGACACAGATCGCCGAGTTCGCCTTCGCTGGGCTGCTATTGAGCTGAGCCGCCTGGGCGCCCCGATAGCCGACGCGCCTAGGGTGGTCGGATGCCCGAGTCCGCAGCATCCTTCGATTTCGACGTCCTTCGGCGGTATCCCGACGTCGAGGCCGAGAATCTCTTCGCGGTCGACGCGAGCGACCGGCTGATCCTCGACGAGGGAGCGGCGGATGTCGCGGCCGCCGCCACCGGCGAGGTGGTCACGATCGGCGACCACTACGGCGCCCTCACCCTCGGCGCCATCGCTCTGCACGGCGCAGCTCAGGTGCGGGTGCACCAGGATCCGCTGACCGGCGAGCTCGCCCTCGCTCGCAACGGCGCGGCGACGGGCCTCGAGGATCGCTTCGAGAACCTCGAGCTCGGCGAGGAGTTGCTCTCCGGTGCCCGGGTCGTGCTGATTCAATTGCCGCGCAGCCTCGCGGCGCTCGACGAGTACGCCGCCTCGATCGCCCGGTACGCGGCATCCGATGTCGTCGTCGTCGGGGGCGGACGACTCAAGCACATGTCGATCGCGATGAACGAGGTGCTCGGCCGCCATTTCGGCGATGTACGCGCCTCGCTCGGGCGACACAAGTCGCGGGTGATCATTTCGCGCGAGCCCGTCGCGATCGATCCGCTCGCGGCGCCGGTGTGGCCGCAACGCGAGTTCCACGACGACCTCGGGCTCTGGGTCGTCGCGCACGGCCCCGTGTTCGCCGGGACGAGGCTCGACATCGGCACGCGCTACCTGCTCACCTTCCTGCGGGAGATGAAGCCGGATGCCGTCACCGCCGTCGATCTGGGGTGCGGGTCAGGGGTGCTCGCCTCCGCCCTCGCGACGGCCAGACCCGGGCTCGCGATACTCGCCACGGACGAGTCGTCGGCGGCCGTGGCATCCGCCCGGGCGACGGCGGAGGCGAACGGGCTCGCGATCACGGCGGCTCGGGATGATGCGCTCGCCGGTCAACCCGACGGATGCGCCGACCTCGTGCTGCTGAATCCGCCGTTCCATGCGGGGTCGGCCGTGCATCCGGGTGTGGCGCTCAAGCTCTTCGACGAGGCCGCGCGCGTGCTGAAGCCGGGTGGCGAGCTGTGGACCGTCTTCAACTCGCACCTCACCTATCGTCCTGCGCTGACGCGGGCGGTGGGCGAGACCCGGCAGGCGGGGCGCAACGCGAAGTTCACCGTGACGGTGTCGACGAAGTAGCGCGTCTGCCGGTCGAGCGCACCCGTTAGTCGAGCCTGCCGAGACCCCTGCTGCGAGCGGCCCCGTTGGTCGAGCTTGTCGAGACCCCTGCTGCGTGGGGTCTCGGCGACGGCTGCTCCTGCGTCGCGGCCTGATCGACCAGCCGGAGGTGCGGAACTTCTGCGTGATCCGCACGGGAGGAAGGAGCTTTCCGTTGTTCGGGACGAGGATCTCCTCCCTCGCTCCGGAGGGCGAGCCCCCGTTGGTCGAGCCTGCCGAGACCCCTGCCGCGAGCGCCCCCGTTAGTCGAGCTTGTCGAGACCCCTGCTGCGTGGGGTCTCGGCGACGGCTGCTCCTGCGTCGCGGCCTGCTCGACCAGCGGGAGGGAGCGGTGTGCTCCTGCTCGACCGGCCGGGGGGGAGCGGCCTGCTCGACCAGCGGGGCAGCGGCACGCCGCGCAGGCGCTACGGCGTCGGCATCCCGCCGTCCACGTTGATGGTGGCCCCGACGACGAAGCTCGACTCTCCCGAGGCGAGGAACACGTAGGCGGGGGCGAGTTCCGCGGGCTGGCCCCACCGACCGAGGTAGGTCTGCTCGCCGGTCTCGGGCAGCGCCTCGGTCGGCTGCCCACCCGCGGTCTGCAGCGGTGTCCAGATCGGGCCGGGGGCGACGATGTTCACGCGGATGCCCTTCGGCGCGAGCTGCGCGGCGAGACCCTTCGAGAAGTTGTTGATCGCCGCCTTCGTGCTCGCGTAGTCGACGAGCATGTCCGATGGCGCGTAGGCCTGGATCGACGACGTGTTGATGATCGTCGACCCCGGCTTCAGGTGGGGGAGGGCCGCCTTCGTGATCCAGAACATCGCGTAGACGTTCGTCTTGTACGTCTCGTCGAACTGCTCGTCGGTGATCTCGAGCAGGTCTTCGCGATGCTGCTGCTTGCCGGCGTTGTTGACCAGGATGTCGAGCCCGCCGAGTCCCGCGACGGCGTCGGCCACGAGCGATCTGCAGAACGCGGCATCGGTGATGTCGCCCGCGATCGCGACCGCGGAGCGCCCGGCCTTCTCGATGAGCTCGACGATGAGCCGGGCATCCGACTCCTCCTCGGGGAGGTAGGAGATCGCGACATCCGCTCCCTCGCGGGCGAAGGCGATCGCGACGGCCGCACCGATGCCGGAGTCGCCGCCGGTGACGAGCGCCTTGCGTCCGACGAGCCTCTCGGAGCCGCGGTAGCTGTCTTCACCGCGGTCGGCCCGGTCGTCCATCTTCGAGTCGAGGCCGGCACCCTCCTGATACTGGGCTTCGGTGTCGATGTGGGCATACTTCGATGCCGGGTTCTCGAACGCGAACTGGTCGGTGGTCATGGTGGGTCCTCTCGTGGGCCGGATGCCGCGGGCCGAAGTCGGCCGTCATCCACGCTAATGACGCATGCCCCCACGTCCCGGGGGGTTGCCAGCGCGGGTGAGACGTGCCCAGCGCCCGCGCCCGCCCACCCGCCCCCGCCCCGCACCCGCCCGCACCCGCGCCCGATCCACCGCGAGTTGGCCGATCCACCAGCAGGGTGATGCATCGGCCAACTCGCGATGGATCGGCTGGCCGCGTTCGCCGTCAGCGAGCGACATTCTCCTCCGTGATGCGCCCATCGGGGAGTAAACTTGAGCCCCACAGACTCAAGTCTCGGGCCGTCCAGGTCAGGCAAGGACAACGAATGGCGAACATGCAGGGTGCTCCCGGTTCCTTCGGCGATCAGAAGACCGCCCTCCAGCAGTACGGCGTCGACCTCACCGAGATCGCGCGCACCGGCAGGCTCGACCCCGTGATCGGCCGCGACGCGGAGATCCGTCGCGTCAGTCAGGTGCTCACCAGGCGCACCAAGAACAACCCGGTGCTCATCGGCGAACCCGGCGTCGGCAAGACCGCGGTCGTCGAGGGGCTCGCCCAGCGCATCGTCGCCGGGGATGTCGCGGACTCCCTCAAGAACAAGCGCCTCGTCACCCTCGACCTCGCGGCCCTCGTCGCCGGAGCGAAGTACCGCGGCGAATTCGAGGAGCGCCTCAAGGCCGTGCTCGCCGAGATCACGGCGGCCGAGGGCCAGGTCATCACGTTCGTCGACGAACTCCACACGCTCATGGGTGCGGGGGGCGGCGAGGGGTCGGTCGCGGCATCCAACATGCTCAAGCCGATGCTCGCGCGGGGTGAGCTGCGGCTCATCGGCGCGACGACGCTCGACGAGTACCGCCAGTACATCGAGAAGGACGCCGCTCTCGAGCGCAGGTTCCAGCAGGTCTTCGTGGGCGAGCCGAGCGTCGAGGACACCATCGCGATCCTGCGCGGCCTCAACCCGCGCTACGAGAGCCACCACGAGGTGCCGATCTCCGACGCGGCGCTCGTGGCCGCGGCATCCCTCTCGAATCGCTACATCAGCGGGCGCCAGCTGCCCGACAAGGCGATCGACCTCATCGACGAGGCCGCGAGCCGCCTGCGCATGGAGATCGACTCCGCCCCCGTCGAAATCGACGAATTGCGCCGCAGCGTCGACAGACTGCGCATCGAGGAGCTCGCTCTGAAGCGGGAGAAGGATGACGCGTCGAAGGCCAGACTCGAGAAGCTGCGACTCGATCTCGCCGACCGGTCGACCAGACTCGAGCAACTCACCG
>JBEANR010000070.1:0-6308 GCA_041165365.1 Actinomycetota bacterium
ATCGACAGCCCGCGCCCGATTCTGCGAATGGTGTCGTTAGCGATGAACGAGCGGTCGCATCTCAGCGGCATCGCCACCGGCGATCAGGCGATCTTCGTGCGTCGCGGGCTGTTCGAGCGCACGGGCGGCTTTCCGGACCAGCCGCTGATGGAGGATGTCGCCCTGTCGCGCGCACTCACGCGCACAGGCCGACCCGCCCGCATCCGCACCCGGGTGACGACGTCGGCCAGGCGCTGGGAGCAGCACGGAGCCTGGCGCACGATCGTGCTCATGTGGCGCACGAGGTTCGAGTACTTCTTCGGCGCCGACCCCGAGCGCCTCGCGGTGCGGTACGGGTATCGGCCGCGCGACTGACGGTGTGAGGCGGGCGGCGGGCCTGGCCCCCGAGCGGCGGGCGGCGGGCGACTGATGGTGTGCGACTGGCGGCGCGCGACACAGCCCTCACCGCAGCGAGCGGTAACCGACCACCATCCGCTGCACGGCGCTCACGGCGACGAACGCCGCCCACACGATCGCGAGTTGCCAGGCGAACATCGGCAGCAGCATCCACAGGCTGTGCACAACGATCGTCTCGGTGCCTTCGGCGATCCGGCCGAGGAACGAGAGCGAGCGGCCGTCGTCGAGAGTGCGCCCGGTGCGCTCGGCGATCGACGAGAACGCGAGGAACGCCGCCCCGTTCACGTAGTACGCGAGCAGCACGAGCGCGAACGGCCACCAGGGGGCGTCGAAGCCCGCCGTCGCACCGACCCCCACCCCGAATACCGTGGCGCCGTAGACCACGAAATCGCAGACGATGTCGAGGTAGCCGCCGGCCTCGCCGGTCGTGCCGGCGGAGGAGTCGGATACCGCGGCCGAGCGCCTCCGCCTGGCCAGCGACCCGTCCAGCCCGTCGATCACCCTCGACAGCAACCACAGCGTGACGGCAGGCCACCACCACTGGAGCGCGGCGGTCGAAGCGCTCGCGAGCCCCAACCCGAGTCCCGAGAGGGTGAGGCCGTCGGGGGTGATCCCCGGACGGTCGAGGGCGGCGGCGATCGCCGAGAGCGGTCGATCGAGCGCCCGTCGCAGCGGCTGGTCGATCACCGCAGGTCGCCGATCACGAGTCGTCCGGCGAGGCGTTGCCGGAGCCGGCGGGCGCCGACCCTCGAGCCTCCGGAGGGCCAGCCGCGGCATCCGCGGCGCTCTTCCGACGCGAACGGAACCCGACGACCACCCCCGCGATCGTGAGTACACCGAGCACCCCGAGCGCGATGGACAGACCCGGTCCCGGGTCGACGCCGAAAGCGCCGATCGCCACGTAGGCGAGGGTGCCCGGGATGATGCCGACCGCCGTTCCGACCGCGTAGTCCCGCCTCGACACCGCCGTGAGACTCGCGATGTAGTTGATCACCGTGAACGGCAGCACCGGGATCAGGCGGGCGCCGATCACGCTGAGGATCCCACGGCGGCGAAGCAGGTCGTCGACCCTCTTCACGCGCGCACCGGTGAACCTCTCGACGGCCTCCCGTCCGAGCGAGCGTCCGATGAGGAACGCGAGGGCGGCGCCGATGAGCGCTCCGAGGTAGACGAGCAGGGAGCCGAGGCCCCACCCCCAGACGAATCCGGCCGCGATGCCGACGACGTTCTTGGGCACCGGGGTGAGGGTGACGAGGCCGTAACCGACGACGAAGGCGACGGCTCCGAGCCATCCGACGGAGTCCGCGAACCGTGTCACCTGATCCTGGTCGGGCAACGGTACGACCGAGCCCACCGCGATCGCGACGAGCAGGAACGCCCCGAGGGCCGCGATCTTCCACATCGCGCGACGGCGGGCGGAGTGCATCGTGGCGGAGGTCATGATCATCTGGAGGGTACGCGACACAACCCCGATTCGGAGCCGGATGTCGCGGGGTAGAGCAATCTGTCCAGTAGGTTCGAAACGAACCACCGCCGACCTTCCGCCCGCCGCTCCCCCTCGCCTCAGGAGACCCTTCGGATGACCATTTTCACCCGACCCCGCATCGTCCGCCCCGCATCCTTCGGGATCCTCGCCGCAGCAACCGTGGTGCTGGCCGGATGCGCGGCCCCGGCGCCCGAAGGGGCCTCGAGTTCGTTCGAGACCTGGGACGACGTCGTCGCCGCCGCCGACGGCCAGACCGTGCAGCTCTGGATGTACGGCGGAGACGACCAGGGCAACGCCTACATCGACGACATCCTGGCCCCGGCCGTCGCCGAGCAGGGCGTCACCCTCGAGCGTGTGCCGGTCACCGACACCGCCGACGCGCTCAACCGCGTGCTCTCCGAGCTGCAGGCCGGTCGCACGGACGACGGAACCGTCGACATGATCTGGGTCAACGGCGAGAACTTCACCACGGGCAAGGAGGCCGGAGCGTGGCTCTGCGACTGGACGTCGATGCTGCCGAATCTCGAGCTGACGGCATCCGACGATCCCCTCCTCGACAACGACTTCGGCACCCCGGTCGACGGCTGTGAGGCGCCCTGGAGCAAGGCGCAGTTCAGCTTCGTCTACAACTCGGACGTCATCACCGACCCGCCGACGACACTCGAGGGGATCCTCGAGTGGGCGCGCGCCAACCCCGGTCGCTTCACCTACCCGGCCCCACCCGACTTCACCGGCTCCGTCTTCACCCGCGAGGTGCTCTACAGCGTCTCGGGCGGCTACGAGAACGTTCCCCTCGAGTTCGACCAGGCCGACTACGACGAGCTCACCCCGGCGCTGTTCGACGAGCTCAGCGACCTCGCGCCCTCGCTGTGGCGGGGCGGCGACACCTACCCCGCCACGAGCGACGAGCTCAACCAGCTGTATGCCGACGGTCAGATCGACATGACGATGACCTACGGCCCGTCTGCGGTGACCGAACTCGTCGCCGACGGCACCTACCCGGCGGGTACGAAGATCCTCACGCTCGACGAGGGCACCGTGGGCAACGCGAGCTTCCTGGGCATCCCGTCGAACGCCGAGTCCGCCGCCGGCGCCATGGTCGTCGCGAACACCGCGCTGTCGGTCGAGCAGCAGGCGGCCAAAGCCGACCCGGATGTCTGGGGCCAATTCACCGTGCTCGACTACGACTCGCTCGACGCCGAGGGCCAGGCCGCCTTCGACGCCCTCCCCGAGTCGCCGGTCGTTCCGCCGTATGCCGTGCTGTCGGAGAACGCGAACCCCGAGCTGTCGGCCGCCTGGGTGCCCGCCATCGAAGAGGGCTGGCGTACGAGGGTGCTCGGGGCGCGATGATCGAGGCGGAATGATCGGTCGGCGGCTGAGGGGGGCTCGCCCATGAGGGTCGTCCTCGACTGCGACACGAAGAACGAGATCGACGACCAGCTCGCCATCGCGTACGCGTTGGGGAGCCCCGACCTCGAGGTGCTCGGGGTCGTGTCGGTGCAGAACACCGTGGCATCCGGGCCGGGCTCCGTCGACCTGTATGTCGAGGAGGCCCGGCGGGTCGCAGACCTCTGCGGACGGCCTGATCTGCCGTGCCTCGCCGGCGCACGCTTCCCGATGGAGACGCCGGACACGCCCGTGCCCAGCGAGGGCCTCGATTTCCTCGTCGAGCAGGCGCGCGTCGCCCCGTTCACCCTCCTCGCGACGGGACCGGTGACGGATGTCGCGGCGCTCGCCCTGTTGCATCCGGAGATCGTCGACCGCGTCCATGTCGTCTGGGCCGGCGCGTTCCCCGACGAGGCCACCTGGAAGCGGTTCCGGCTCGGCGAGTTGAACGCCCGCGCCGACATCGCGGCCTGGCGTGCGCTCTATGCCAGCGCCCTGTCGCTGACCGTGCTGCCGGGATGGCCGAACGTCGCGAAGGTCACGGTGCCGTGGCGGGAGTACTGCGACGATCTCCGGCGGCTCGTGTCGCCGGTCGGAGCGTACCTCGCCGAGATCATCACCGAGTTCTGTTCCGGCCGCAGCCACTGGTGGATCGCCGACCCTGACGCCGCGCGCCACAAGATCCTCTGGGACGTCGTCAATGTCGCCCTGCTGCGTGACCCGTCCTGGGTCACCCTCGAACAGCGTGACCTCCCGAGCCTCGACGCGGCCGGCGCTCCCGACTACGCGCGGCCGTCGCGGCAGGCTCGGATGCTCGTCGACCTCGACGAGACCGCGATCCTCGCCGACCTGTGGCGGGCTCTCGAGGCCCTGCCCGCAGCCGCGGCGGATCACGGATGACGCGGCGATGAGCCTCGCGCCCCTCCCCACCCTCTCGACGACGCCCCGCACCCGCCGCTCGCGCCTCGTGGGAACGCTGATGGTGCTGCCCGCGCTCGTTCCCGCCCTGTTCGTGGTCGTCGGCGGAACGGGCGCCGCCGTCATCCAGAGCCTCGGACTCATGCCGCTCATCGGGCCGGTGCGGTTCAGCATCGACGCGTACACGGCGCAGGCGTCGTCGCTGCCGGTGTCGATCGGGGTGTCGCTAGGCATCGCCGCAGCCTCGACGATCGTGGCGGCCGTCGTCGGGTTCCTCGCCGCGCTGGTCATCGTCTCCGGTCGTTTCGGCGGACGGTTCATCGCCCTGGTGAGCGCGTCGACGGTCACGGTTCCCCACCTCGTCGGCGCGGCATCCATCGGCTTGCTACTCGCCGACTCGGGGTTCCTGCCGCGGCTGCTCGGCATCCCGTCCGACGAGTGGCCGCGCCTCGTCGCGGGCCCCTGGTGGGTGGCGGTGATCGCCGAGTACGGCTGGAAGGAGTCCGCCTTCGTCGCCCTCGTCGTCGCCGGAACCCTCGCCACCAGGATCGCGCGCTACGACGAGACCGCTGCGCTTCTCGGAGCGGGGCGGATGCAGCGGCTCAGGTTCGTGATGGTCCCCCTAGCCCTGCCCGCCCTCGTCGTCTCCTGCACCATCACCTTCGTGTACACGCTCGGGTCGTACGAGGTGGCCTGGCTGCTCGGCCGCACCTACCCCGAGCCGCTACCCGTGATGGCGCTGCGCCTGTTCAGTTCGATCTCGCTGACCTCACGCCCCGAGGCGGCTGCCGTCGCCGTCGTGACGAGTGCGATCTCACTCGTGGTCGTCGCCCTCGCGTTCCTGTCGCTGCGCAAGTCGGAGGTGTGGCGATGACGATCGAGGCCCGTGCGCTCAGCGCCGACGTTGCGGAGAGGCCGGCGGGGCGCATCCGTCTGCCCGGCGACAAGGGTTCGGGCCTGACGATCTCGCACGGCGTCGGACGGGTGGCGAGGGTCGGCGGCGCTGTGCTGCTCGCGGGGTGGTTCCTTCTGCCGTTCCTGCCCCTCGTGCTCTGGGCGTTCGCGGACCGCTGGTCGTTCCCGGCGGTGTTCCCGACAGCGTTCGGTACCGAAGGGTTGCAGACCGCGCTCGCCCAGGGCGCCGTGCCGGCGTTCGGCCGCTCGCTCGTGCTCGGCCTGGTCGTCGCGGCGATCGCGACACCGATCGGCGCGATGGCTGCCCGGGCCCTCACCCTCGGCACCGTGCGATGGCCGCGAGCGGTCAGCGTCATCCTGCTCGCCCCGATCGCCCTGCCCGCGTTCGCCGCGGTGATGGGACTCAACGTGATACTGCTGCGGGCGTACATCCCTCCCCTCGTCGGACTCACCCTCGTGCTCGTCGTCGTCGCGCTGCCGTACACGACGTTCGCGATGCGGGTGGCCTACGCCGCCCACGACATCCACTACGAGGAGGAGGCCCGCACCCTCGGCGCCTCGCCGTTCGCCGTGCTGTGGCGAATCCACATCCCCCTCGTCGCTCCGGCTCTCGCGCGCGCGGCGTTCCTGGCGTTCCTCGTCGGGTGGAGCGACTACATCGTCACCGTGATCGTGGGCGGGGGCGAGGTGGTCTCCCTTCCGCTGATCATCGCGTCGACGGCATCCGGCATCGGCAACGACTCGACCACCGCGATCCTCTCGCTCGCCGCCGTGCTGCCTCCCATCGTGCTGCTCGTGCTGACGGGCCTCGCCGGCCGCCGTCGCAGCGGCCCCGCCACCCAGGAAGGCGATCGTTGAGCGCCCACCTCACCCTCGACTGCGTGACGAAGTCCTTCTCCGACGCGCACGCCCCCGCCCTCGCAGGCGTCACCCTGACCGTGCCGCCGGGGTCGTGCACGGCGATCCTCGGGCCGAGCGGGTCGGGAAAGAGCACCATCCTGCGCGTCATGGCCGGGCTCGACCACGTCACCGGCGGGCAGGTGCTCGTCGACGGAGTGGATGTCGCGGGCCTGGCCCCCGAGCGGCGGGGGATGGGCATGGTGTTCCAGAGGCCGCTGCTCTTCCCGCACCTCAGCGTGCTCGACAACGTGGCCTTCGCCGACAGGGTGTCGGGGGTGCCGCGCGCGACGGCCCGCGCCAACGCGGA
>JBEANR010000071.1:0-7067 GCA_041165365.1 Actinomycetota bacterium
CGGAGGGCGGAGGCGACCGTCGCCAGGTCGTCGAGCGTCTGCCGTTCGGTGTCCACACTGATGCGGCTCGCCGCCGAGGTGATGATGTCGAGGTACCGGCGATAGATTCGATCGCGGGCACGCTCGCCGTCCGAGGTCAGTCGCACGAGCACGCTGCGGCGGTCGGTGGGGTGGGGCACGCGGAACACCAGCCCGCCCTTCTCCAGTCGATCGATCATCGCCGTCATGGCACTCGTCGTCACGCCGAGCTCCTCGCCGAGCCACTTGGGCGTGAGGTCTCCGTTCTGGCCCAGCGCGACCACCGCCAGCAACTCCGAGATGCTCACTCCGAGGTCCTGAGCGAGGGCCGCCCTCACCCGACGCTGTTCCCTGTCGATGGTCTGCAGGGCGGTGGCGATGGCGCGGACCCTCCCCTCGAACTCCTCCCCGGCATGGGAGAGCGGGCTCGGATCGAGGCGAGGCGTGGCGGTCGGTGTCATGGCTGATCTCTTAAGTGTGCTGTGGTGATGAGCGGGCGCGGTGTGCTGCGTGGTCACTCCAAGCTTAGGAAGGTGGAACCCGCTGTCTGCCCCCCAGAACGTGGGGTTGTGACAGTTCGTGAACAACTGGATCATCGAGTAGCTCGATCATCGAGCTTCTCAGCCGGCGATGTTCGTCACCGGCTTCAGTTCATACCCGGGGGGAAACATCCATGTCCGATCTCATCTCTGCCGCTCCGCGACGGAGCCGCTTCGCACCGCTCGCCATCGCGACAGGTGTCCTGAGCGCCGTTCTGCTCTCCGTGTCGATGTCGGGCACGCTGTCGGGCTTCGTCGCGAGCATCCAGAACTCCACCAACACCGCCGCCACCGGCGTGCTCACCATGCAGGAGCAGAACGCCGCCGCGACCGTCACCTGTCTCTCGACTGACGGCGGATCGGTGTCGACCAACACCGCGACGTGCGCCACGATCAACAAGTTCGGCGGCAGCACCACGATGGTGCCCGGTGTGACCGTCAACACCCCGATCACCATCAAGAACACCGGATCGGTCTCGGCGGCGACCTTCACGCTCACTCCCGGCGCCACCTGCGCACAGTCGAACAACGGTCCGGTCAACGGAACGGCCACCGACCTCTGCGCCAAGCTCAACGTGGTGATCACCTCGGGGGCGACCACCATCTTCAACGGCACCGCGGCGAGCCTCGCGGCCGGCGGCATCATCTCCATCCCGGCGCCGATCGCGCCGGTCACGGCCGGCACCACGGTGCCGATCAACTTCGCGGTGACTCTCGCCGCGGCATCCGGCAACACCTACCAGGGGCTGTCGGCGTCGCTGCCGCTCACCTGGACCTTCGCCAGCTAACCGCGGACATGTGAGCCGGGCCGTCCCCCGCGGCCCGGCTCAGGTCAGGTCATCCGCTCGTCACACCATCCCCTCCTGCACCACCGCACCACTTCCCGAAAGGCGACACCCGTGAGGAACAGCGTCCAGACGGCAGGGCATCCCACCCTCGCCCGCGTCGCTTTCGCCGCAGCGTGCGTGGCGGCGCTCGCCGTAGTGGTCGCCGTGGTGCTCTTCCAGTCGGGAGGTGGCCGCATGTTCATCGTCGAGACGCCGTCGATGGGCACCGCCGCTCCCGTCGGCACGCTCGTGCTTACCGAGCCGACCACGGTCGCGGCGCTCGAGGTCGGCGACGTCATCAGCTTCCGACCGCCTCAGGCGCGGGATGAGGTCTACACCCACCGCATCACGGCCATCGACGCGAACGGCGCCATCTCGACACGGGGTGACATCAACGGGGCCGACGACCCCTGGTTCGTCACGCAACCCGACCTCGTCGGCAAGGCGACGACGCTGCTGCCGGCGGTCGGATGGCTGATCCGTGCGATCCCATACCTCGCGATCGGCTTCACCCTGGTGTGGCTGATCACCCGCCTCGTGAGGTCGCCCACCCTGCGTGCCGCCGACCGCATCGTCGGGTTCAGCCTCGTCGCGACGATCACCACCGTCATCCTCAAGCCCTTCGCCGGCGTCGTACTGCTGGCCGCCGTCGCCGACGGGAGCGGCGCCCGCGCGACGGTCGTGTCGACGGGCATCCTGCCGATCCGGGTCGACGCGGTGAAAGGCGGGTTCGCGCGCCTCTCCTCCGGCGAGGTCGGTTCCATAGACGCACCGACCCTGGCCTCGAGTGCCGAATACCAGCTCAGCACCGCGCTCGATCTGCCCTTTCTCGGGTGGGTCGTCTTCTGGCTGATCTGCTGCATCCCGTTGTTCGTCATCCTGCTGGTCGGGCTGCCGTCCGAGTCGACGGCGTCGCTGCAGGACCGCCACATCGTGAGCCGATGGGGGCTGGCGGGATGACCGGCACGCACGCACATCGTCGAGCCCCGGCATCCCTCCTCTGGATGGTCGTCGTCGCCGGTATCGCCCTCTGCCTCGGCGCCCAGAACGTTCCGTCGACCTCGGCCGGGTACATCGCGTCGGTGAGCAACACGGTCGACACGGCCGCGAGCGCGAGCTACTTCAGCTGCGTGGATGCGCTCGCCGCCGACAAGTCGGCCGCGTTCTTCGAGTACGCCCTCGGCGAGCCAACCGGGTCGACGAACGTCGCCGACACCGGCGCGACGGGCGCCCGACCGGGCGCCTACCGGGGGGCGATGACCGCGAGCGCCGTGACGCCGATCGCCTGCCCGCGCGATCCGGGTACGGCCTACCAGCTCAACGGCTCGACGAGCTACGTGACCGGGCTCACGACCCAGGCCAACCCGACCACCTTCAGTGTCGAGGTGTGGTTCAAGACCACGGTCGCGGGCGGCAAGCTCATCGGATTCGGCAATGCCGCGACCGGGGCATCCGGCAACTACGACAGACATCTCTACGTGAACTCGGCGGGGCGCATCAGCTTCGGCTCCTACAACGGCGCGGTGCAGGTCGTCACCAGTCCCGCGGTCTACACCGATGGCCTGTGGCACCACGCGGTCGGAACCATGTCGGCGGCGACCGGCATGCGGCTCTACCTCGACGGAGCACTGGTGGCCTCGAACGCGGCCTTCACGACCCCGCAGAACTTCACTGGATACTGGCGCATCGGCTACGACAACCTCAACGGTTGGACCCTGCCGCCCACCAACTACTTCTTTACCGGCAGCATCCGCTACGCGGGGGTCTACACGACGGTGCTGACTCAGGCGCAGATCACGAACCACTTCGCGGCGGGTCGGTGAGGGTGCGGTCGACGATCCCCGAGAGGCGCTGAGCCCGTGCCTGTCGTGTTCATCATTCAGGACACGGTGTGACGGGAGTGGATGACGGGGTGCATGCCCTGCTCACCCGCCTCACGAGCCACATCCGTCTCACGACCGCCTGATTTGTGCGCAGAGGAAGAACGTCCCCACCACTCCTCCACAGGCGAGCCTACCCGCAGATTGTGCACAGATTATCCTCCTGACCAGGGATAACGGAATCTGGATGTCGGTGGTCGGGTGTTGACTCCGAGCATGGAAGAGCAGGGGTTCGAGGCACTCGTCGCGGCGGCGGCCGAGGTGCTGCGCGCCGTCGACCCCGCGTCTCTGGCCGATGACGATCTGCTCATGACCGCCTCAGACATCGAGCGCCTCGGGCGTCTCGTGGATGCTGCGCGGGTCGCTCTCGCAGCGGAGGTCGGCGACCGGTGCCGCGTCGAGCACGGGGTGGAGCGCCTGTCGCTGCGCAAGGGGTGCAGAAATGCCAATGAATTGATCCAGCGGGTCACCCAGGCGTCTTCACGAACCGCGGAACGCCGACTCCGCCTGGGTCGAGAGACCCGACGCCCGATCACCGCTGCGGGTCCGGCGCCCGCGCGCTTCGACATCGTCGCCAACGCTCTCGCGACCGGCTCGATCGGAATGGATGCCGCGTGGGCGGTCGTCTCGGTGCTGACCCCGACACTCCCCCGCGCGTCGATCGCCGAACTCGCAGCGGCCGAGGAAGAACTCGTCGCGGAAGCGTGCGGGTCCGGTCCGAGCCCGCTGCCCGCGAGCGCCGACGACCTCGCTCTGCAGGCCTCGGTCTGGCGTGCACTGCTCGACCCGGACGGCATCGAACCGGAGGAAGACCGCGCCATGCGGCGCCGCGGGCTGCGACTGGGTCGCAGCCACGAGGGACTGGTGCCGATCACTGGCCATCTCGTCGCCGAAGTGGCAGCCAAGTTGCGGCGAGCCCTCGACGGCGCGGGCGCGATGGCGGGTCCGCTCTTCAACGGTTCGACCACGACGGCCGACGATGGATCCGCCGATCAACGACCAGTCGATCCTCGAACGGGCGAACAACGCCGTCATGATGTGTTCGCCGCCCTCATCGATGCCGCGAGCCGTTCGGCCGAGCTCCCCACCGCGGGGGGCTCGCCACCGACCGTGCTCGTCAGCGTCCGCCTCGACGATCTCGTTTCCGGGCACGGCGTCGGGTTCCTCGACGGGTGCGCCGATCTGCTCTCGATCAATTCGGTGCGGCAGTTCGCCTGCGCCGGGGGCATCCAGAAGGTCTTGCTGTCGCCGTCCGGACGCGTGGTGAAGCTGGGCTCGTCCGAGCGGTGCTTCACCGCGCAGCAGCGGCGGGCCATCAGTCTCCGCGACGGCGAGTGCGTGATCCCGGGGTGCCATGTACCCGCGGGGTGGTGCGAGATCCACCACGTGACCCCCGACCGAGATCTCGGCCCGACCCACGTCGACAACGGGGTACTGCTCTGCTGGAGCCACCATCGCACGATCGACACCGCGGGGTGGCAGATCCGGATGCGGGGCGGCACACCCCAGATCAAGGCGCCGCCGTGGCTCGACCGCGACGGGCGATTCCACGAAGTGACGGCGTCGAGGGTGCGACTGGTCGACGCGGCATCCTCACGGCGTTCCGGAGGGGCCGCCGCAGGTGTCGACCGGCCGCGCGCTCGGACGGGGTGATCCGCACGGGGTGATCCGCACGGGTGATCCGCACGGGTTGTCCGCACGCGGTGATCCGCACGGGTTGTCCGCGTCAACTGGGCAGCACCGACCGGCCCGTTCCGACCGGCCAGCACCGACCGGCCGGTTCCCGCCCACTCGGATCGATCCGGCAGCATCCATCGGCGCGAACTCGACCCACTCGGCGTTCTGCGGCGCCCCGTACGATGGCGCCATGGCCCGTCGCGACGAGATCGAATGCTGGCTCACCGATATGGACGGCGTTCTCGTGCACGAGAATCACGCCCTCCCCGGAGCGGCAGCCCTGCTGCAGCAGTGGCGCGACAAGGGCAATCCGTTCCTCGTGCTCACCAACAACTCGATCTTCACGCCGCGCGACCTGAGTGCGCGACTTCGCGCCTCAGGGCTCGACGTGCCCGAGGAGTTCCTCTGGACCTCAGCGCTCGCCACCGCCGATTTCCTCGCCTCGCAGATTCCGGGCGGATCGGCCTTCGTCATCGGCGAAGCGGGCATCACGACAGCCCTCCACGAGGCGGGTTTCATCATGACCGAGAGCTCGCCGGACTACGTCGTCGTCGGCGAGACGCGCAATTACTCCTTCGACGCCATCACCAAGGCGATCAGACTCATCGGTGCGGGCTCCCGGTTCATCGTGACCAATCCGGATGCCACCGGCCCGAGTGCCGACGGGCCCCTCCCCGCCACCGGGGCCGTCGCCGCCCTCATCTCGAAAGCGACCGGCAGAGAGCCCTACGTCGTGGGCAAACCGAACCCGATGATGTTCAGGTCGGCCATGAACAAGATCGGCGCGCACTCCGAGAACACCGGCATGATCGGCGACCGCATGGACACCGACATCGTCGCCGGGATCGAAGCCGGACTGCACACCATCCTCGTGCTCACCGGTATCAGCGACACGGCCGAGATCGACAGATACCCCTTCCGCCCCGACGAGGTCATCGGCGGGGTCGTCGACCTGGTCGACGCACAGCCGTTCGAGGCCGACATCGACTGACCGGGCGTCGCTCAGGCTGCGCGGCGCACGAACGGTCGGCGCGCAGGGGTCAGGTGGCCGACGTCGTGATCGCGGGCGGGAGCATCGCGGCCGTCGTGATCGCGGGTGGGAGCATCGCGGCCGTTGTGATCGCGGGCGACATCGCGGCCGTCGACGCATCGGCGATCCGCCCGAGGGCGAGCGCCACGACCACCACCAACGCGATCAGCAAGACGATGACCACCCCGATGAGGATCTTCTGACGCAGGGCCATCGGAGGCCTGGATGCCCGGGGCGACGAGTAGCCCGCGGCCGCGGCATCCGCACTCCGTCCGATCGGCACGGGCGTCGACCCGGAGAACAGCCCGGCCGTAGGTGGCGGTGGCCCGAACAAGGCGTCGATCCCCGACGACTCCCGGTCGCCCGCGGCGCTCGCGCCGGACTCGCTCCTCGAACCGGCGCTGCCGAACTCACCGCCCACACCGATCGGGCCGGCATTGCTGCGGCCCGCACTGGTGAGGCCCGCATTGCTGAGGCCCGCATTGCTGACGCCCGCGCTGCCGGCCGGTAGGGAATCGGGGCGCCACGACGAGGGCCCGGTGGTGTCGGGATGCAGAGCGCGCCCGATCACCGCGTCGGGCACGCGTGCGCGCGAGGCGGGCAGGTCCGGTTCGGTCAGGGGCGGCGGTTCGACGGTGGCAGGGCTGGCACCCGGAGCGCCGACTCCGAACAGGTCGGAGCCCGCGGCAGGTTGCTGTGCGGCCCCATCCTGCGCGGCGCCCCCTCTGCCGGCGCCCTCTCTGGCGGCGCCCTCTCTGGCGGCCTGCTCCGGCGCGGCCTGCTGCCGCGGGGCTTGCTCCTGCGCGGCCCCCTCTCTCGCGGCCTCCTCCCGGGCGGCGGCTTCGCGCGCCGCTCGCCTCGGAGACGGCGCATCCATAACCTGCTCGATGGTCGGGATGGGCGGCCGGGCATCGCCGAGCGAAGCAGTCGGCGTAGTGTTCGCTACAGCGGGCATGCCCGGGTCGGACGACCCGACGGGCGGTGGCGGGTAGAAAGGCCTCGATGTCGACGTGGGGCCGTCGGGGGGTGCGCCGGTCGGCGTGTCGGGGAGCGTGCTGGATGTCGGCGGCTCACCGGCTGCCGCGATTGATCCCAG
>JBEANR010000072.1:0-7604 GCA_041165365.1 Actinomycetota bacterium
CGAAACCTGCACGCCTGACAATGACGACAGAGCCACACCAGGAGGAACCTGTGACGACAGTCCGAGCAGCGATCACCCAGACCACCTGGACGGGCGACAAGGAGTCGATGATCCAGAAGCACGAGGGGTTCGCTCGGGATGCCGCGGCCGACGGTGCACAGATCATCTGCTTCCAGGAACTCTTCTACGGGCCCTACTTCGGTATCACCGAAGACAAGAAGTATTACCGCTACGCGGAGCCCGCTGACGGTCCGATCGTGCAGAGGTTCGCCGCTCTCGCGAAAGAGCTCGGCATCGTGATGATCCTCCCCATCTACGAGGAGGACATCACCGGCGTGTACTACAACACCGCCGTAGTGGTCGAGGCCGACGGCGCGATTCTCGGCAAGTACCGCAAGCACCATCTCCCGCACCTCGACAGGTTCTGGGAGAAGTTCTACTTCCGCCCGGGCAATCTGGGCTACCCGGTCTTCGACACCTCGGTCGGCAAGGTCGGGCTGTACATCTGCTACGACAGGCACTTCCCCGAGGGATGGCGCGAGCTCGGCCTGAACGGAGCCCACATGGTGTTCAATCCGAACGCCACCAAGCCCGGCCTCTCGAACCGCCTGTGGGAGGTCGAGGGCCCCTGCGCCGCTGTCGCGAACGGGTACTTCGTGCTGCAGCCCAACCGCGTCGGCCGCGAAGACAACGAGTACGGCGAGCTCGCCGTCGACTTCTATGGCACGAGTCAGGTCATCGACCCGCGCGGCAACTTCGTGGGGGAGCGCGGTTCGGGTGAGCACGAGGAGATCCTCATCCGCGATCTCGACATGGACATGGTGCAGCAGATGCGCGACGACTGGCAGTTCTACCGCGACCGTCGCCCTGAGTCGTACACGTCCATCCCGAAGCCGTGAGTCGCCGCCACTCGGGCCCGCCGTGCCGCTGCTCGATCTACGGGGGAACGACGTCGGGCCCGCCTTACCGCTGGTCGAGCTTGTCGAGACCTCCGCACGGGATCTCGACAGGCTCGATCAACGGGGAAACGAGCTCGACCAACGGAATCGCGAAGGAGCGCACATCATGAAGACCCTCATCACGAACGGCACCGTCGTCAGTTCCACGGGCCGCGCCACTGCCGACCTGCTCATTGACGGCGAGACCATCGCCGCGGTGCTCGCGCCGGGCTCGAACCTCCTCGGCTTCGACGTCGCCGCGAACGTCGACCGCGTCATCGACGCCGCCGGCAGGTACGTCATCCCGGGCGGCATCGATGCGCACACGCACATGGAGCTGCCGTTCGGCGGCACCGCAGCATCCGACACCTTCGAGACCGGCACCCGGGCTGCGGCGTGGGGCGGCACCACCACGATCATCGACTTCGCCGTGCAGACTTACGGCCAGCGCGTGATGGACGGCCTCGCCGCCTGGCACGCGAAAGCCGCGGGTAACTGTGCGATCGACTACGCGTTCCACCAGATCGTCGGCGACGTCAACGCCGACTCGCTCAGCGCCCTCGACGGGCTCGCCGACGAGGGCATCACGAGCTTCAAACTCTTCATGGCCTACCCGGGGGTCTTCTACTCGGATGACGCGCAGATTCTCCGGGCGATGCAGAAGTCGGCGGAGCACGGACTCATGACGATGATGCACGCCGAGAACGGCCCGGCCATCGATGTGCTCGTCGGCCAGTTGCTCGCCCAGGGCAAGACCGATCCGTACTACCACGGGGTCGCCCGCGCCTGGCAGATGGAGGAGGAGGCGACGCACCGCGCGATCATGCTCGCGAACCTCACCGGTGCCCCGCTGTATGTCGTCCATGTCAGCGCGAAGCAAGCCGTCGAGCAGCTCGCGGCGGCTCGGGATGTCGGCCAGAACGTGTTCGGCGAGACCTGCCCCCAGTACCTCTACCTCTCGCTCGAGGATCAGCTCGGCGCGACATCCGACGATTTCGGATCGTTCGAGGGTGCGAAGTGGGTCTGCTCGACGCCGCTGCGGTCGAAGGCCGAGGGTCACCAGCACCACATGTGGCAGAGCCTGCGCACGAACGACATCCAGATGGTGTCGACCGACCACTGCCCGTTCTGCATGAAGGGTCAAAAGGATCTCGGCCTCGGCGACTTCTCGAAGATCCCGAACGGCATCGGCTCGGTCGAGCACCGCATGGACCTGCTCTACCAGGGTGTCGTCGACGGGCAGATCACCCTCGAACGCTGGGTCGAGATCACGGCGACCACCCCGGCGCGCATGTTCGGGCTCTACGGCAGGAAGGGTGTCATCCAGCCGGGAGCGGATGCGGATGTCGTCGTCTACGACCCCGCCGGACACACGAGCATCGGCTACGGAGAGGGCAGGAAGCACCACATGAACATGGACCACTCGGCCTGGGAGGGCTTCGAGATCGACGGGCACGTAGACACCGTGATCTCCCGGGGAAAAGTCGTCGTGGACGGGGACGAGTACCTCGGCCGCAAGGGCGATGGGCGGTTCGTGAAGCGCGGCCTGTCGCAGTACTTGATCTGACCCGTCGCACCCCGGCACGCCCCGCCGGTCCCGCACCCCGCTGGTCGAGCCCGTCGAGACCGGATCTCGACAAGCTCGATCAGCGGAGAGACAAGCTCGATCAGCGGAGTGGACAAGCTCGATCAGCGGAGAGACAAGCTCGATCAGCGGAGAGACAAGCTCGATCAACGGAGAGAGAAAGCACACCATGGACTTCGGAGCAGTACTTCAGACCAATCCACCAGCCAGCCGGACGGTGTACCTCGCCAAGCTCGCCGAGCAGCACGGCTTCAGCCACGTGTGGACGTTCGACTCGCACCTGCTCTGGCAGGAGCCGTACGTGATCTACAGCCAGATCCTGGCCGAGACGAAGCGCGTGATCGTGGGACCGATGGTCACCAATCCGGCCACCCGCGACTGGACCGTCACGGCCTCCACTTACGCCACGCTCAACGAGATGTATGGCAACCGCACCATCTGCGGCATCGGCCGCGGCGACTCGGCCGTGCGGGTCACGAACGGGGCGCCGACGACACTCAGGACGCTCAGGGAGTCGATCCACGTCATCCGCGAGCTCGCCAACTCGCGGTCGGTCGAATACAACGGCGCGCAGCTGCAGTTCCCGTGGAGCGTCGGCTCCGAGCTCGAGGTCTGGGTCGCCGCCTACGGCCCGCTCGCACTCAAGCTCGCCGGTGAGGTGGGTGACGGCTTCATCCTGCAGATGGCCGACCTCGATGTGGCCGAGTGGATGATCCGCACCGTGCGCACCGCCGCCGAGAAGGTCGGGCGCGACCCGATGAGCATCACGTTCTGCGTGGCGGCGCCGATGTATGTGGGCGAGGACTGGGAGCACATGCGCGACCAGTGCCGCTGGTTCGGCGGCATGGTCGGCAACCACGTCGCGGACATCGTGGCGAAGTACGGGGTCTCGGCAAGCTCGACCAGCGGAGAGGGCTCGACCAGCGGGGAGGGCTCGAGCGGCGGAGGCGTGCCGAAGGCGCTCACCGACTACATCGCCGGCCGCGAGGGCTACGACTACAACGACCACGGGCGCGCGGGCAACACCCACGCCGACTTCGTGCCCGACGAGATCGTCGACAGGTTCTGCGTGCTCGGCACCGCCGCGCAGCACATCGAGAAACTCGAGGCGCTGAAGTCCCTCGGTGTCGACCACTTCGCCGGATACCTCCAGCACGACAACAAGGAGGAGACGCTCCGCGTGTACGGCGAGACCGTGATCCCCGCCCTCCGTGATCACATCGTGGCGAAGGCATGAGCACGGGCACCTGGCGGCGACTCGCGGCGGGAGCCCTCGGCATCCTGCTGCTCGCCGTGCTCTGGGAGGGCTACAAAGCGCTCGGGCCGGCGGAGGGCGTGGATATCGCGGGGCTGCAACTCCTCCCGCGCACGACCGACCTCGCCATGCCGCACCTCGTCGACATGGCGCAGCGCGCCCTCGACCCGGTGAACTCATCGGCGGGGTCGCAGCCGGTGTGGATGTCGGTGCTGCTCGCCGGACTCTCGAGCCTCGGTACAGCGTCGATCGGGCTGCTGTTGGGCTCTATCATCGGCGTCGGACTCGCTCTGCTGATGCAACGCTTCCGCCTCGCCGAATCGGCGATGCTGCCCTGGCTCATCCTCAGCCAGACTGTGCCGCTCATCGCCCTCGCGCCGCTCATCGTGAGCTGGGGCGGGCGGGTGCAGATCGGCTCGTTCGAATGGCAGCGATGGATGTCGGTGGCCGTGATCGCCGCCTATCTCGCCTTCTTCCCGATGGCGGTGGGTGCGCTGCGCGGCCTCCAGTCGCCGACCGTGGCGAACTCGGAACTGTTCCACTCCTTCGCCGCCGGATGGTGGAAGACCCTGGTGTTCCTCAGGCTGCCGGCGAGCGTGCCCTACCTGTTGCCCGCGCTGAGGTTGGGGGCGGCATCCGCCATCATCGGCACCGTGGTCGCCGAGGTGTCGACAGGAGCGAAAGGCGGCATCGGGCGGCTCATCATCGAGTACGCGCAGTCAGGGTCGAGCGACCCGGCGAAGGCGTACGCCCCGATCGCGGTCGCCGTGCTGATGGGCCTCGTCGCCGCGGGGCTCGTCGCCCTGCTCGGCACGGGCCTCTCCAGATACCGCCGAGGAGAGGTCGCAGCATGACCACCCAGCGCCCCGGAGACGAGCCCGCCGAGACCTCCGCCGATACCGGGTCCCTGAGCCTGTCGAAGGGCCCCACCCGACCCCCCGCCGCCGAGGTCACCTCCGTCTCTCGTATCTTCACCCCGAAGAAGCGCGGCGCCACCCCCGTCACCGCCCTCGACGACGTGAGCCTCACCGTGCAGGCCGGCGAATTCGTCTCCCTCATCGGTCCCTCCGGCTGCGGCAAGAGCACCCTCCTGCGCCTCATCGCCGACCTCGACCAGCCGACGAGCGGAGACATCCGGGTCTTCGGCAAGTCGGCGAAGCAGGCTCGGCTCGATCAGGACTACGGCATCGCGTTCCAGAGCGCCGGTCTGCTGCCCTGGCGCACGGTGGCGCAGAACATCGAGCTGCCGCTGCAGCTGCACGGGGTCGACGGTCGCCGCGCCCGCGTCGCCGAACTGATGGAACTCGTCGGCCTCACCGACTTCTCCGGCAGTCACCCCGATCAGCTCTCCGGAGGGATGCAGCAACGCGTCGCCATCGCGAGGTCGCTGGCCGAGCGCCCCGAGCTGTTGCTCATGGACGAACCCTTCGGCGCCCTCGACGAGATGACCCGTGAACGGATGCAGGCCGAACTCGTGCGCATCTGTGCCGAGACCGGGGCCGCCGTGGTGTTCGTGACGCACTCGATCCCCGAGGCGGTGTTCTTGTCGGATCGTGTCGTCGTGATGTCGGCGCGGCCGGGCCGCATCCGCGCGATCGTCGACGTCGACCTGGGGGAGGGGCGCGGCGAGCCGTTGCGCGAGGAGGACGCCTTCTTCGGCGCGGTGACCGCGGTGCGGGAGGCGTTGCATCAGGTGCCGGTCACAGCGAGCCCGGTCGCTGAGAACCCTCCTGAGCTTGTCGAAGGGCCTGTCGAAGCGCCCACGACGGAGGCCCCTTCGACAGGCTCAGGGACCCGCTCTGGCTCAGGGACCCGCTCTGGCTCAGGGACCGGGACTGACTCAGGAACGGCGGGCCGCGGCGCTACTCCCGCCCGCGGAATCGACCTGCGATGAACACCTCCCTCCTCCGGTCGATCGGCGCCCCGCTCGCCCTCGGGCTGCTGGTGCTCGTGGGTTGGCAGATCCTCGTCGTGGCCGGCGACATCCAGCCTTATCTGCTGCCGGCGCCGACCGCCATCGCGACCCAGCTCGCGCTCGTCGCGCCCGTTCTCTGGCCGGCGGTGCTCGCGACGGGCTCCAACGCCCTGATCGGGCTGCTCGTCGGATCAGTGGTCGCGATCGCCATAGCGCTCGTCGCGTCGCGGCTGCGTTTCATCGACGACCTCGTGACGCCGGTCGTCGCGGCGATCGCGGTCGTGCCGATCGTGGCCCTCGCCCCGGTGCTCACCACGATGTTCGGCGCGACGAGCGAGACGCCCCGGCGAGTGATCGTGGCGATCGTGGTGTTCGTGCCCGTCTTCGTCAACACGCTGCGCGGTCTCCGTCAGGTGCTGCCGGTGCACCGCGATCTGATGCGCTCCTACGCCGCCACGAACTGGCAGCTCAGCCGCACGGTCACCATACCCGGTGCCTTGCCCTACCTGTTCACCGGGCTCAACATCGCGTCGTCGCTCGCCGTCATCTCGGCGATCGTCGCGGAGTACTTCGGCGGGCTGCAGAACGGCCTCGGCTCGCGCATCACCTCGGCGGCGGCGAACAGCGCCTACCCGCGGGCGTGGGCCTACGTCGTCGGCGCGATCCTGCTCGGCGTCGTGTTCTACATCGCCACCCTCGCGATGGAGAAGGCGGTGTCGAGACGCACCGGATGACCCGCCCGGATGCCGCTCAAGGGCCCCGCCGCGGCATCCGATCGACGTCCTCTCCGACCCCCGGAGAGGAAGCACCACCCGCACCACTCACCCCCAGCACCACCCCAACCCAGCACCACGAAGGAGAGTCACATGA
Source organism: Actinomycetota bacterium (assembly GCA_041165365.1). Classification (GTDB taxonomy): domain Bacteria; phylum Actinomycetota; class Actinomycetes; order Actinomycetales; family Microbacteriaceae; genus Marisediminicola. Next base: position 6,564 of record JBEANR010000072.1, read on the forward strand.
AGCACAGCCAGCGCATGTGGACGGGAGTCGCCGCCATCGCCGCGACCTCCGCCCTGGTACTCAGCGGTTGCAGTTCGGCCGACACCGACAGAGGAGGAGCCGCGGATGACGGCGGCCTCACACCCGTCACCCTGCAACTGCAGTGGTTCGCTCAGGCCCAGTTCTCGGGCTACTACGCCGCCCTCGAGCAGGGCTATTTCGAAGACGAGGGGCTCGACGTGACGATCACGGAGGGCGGCGTCGACATCGTTCCGCAGACGGTGCTCGCCGATGGGCAGGCCGACTTCGCGATCGCCTGGGTGCCGAAGGCCCTCGCGTCGATCGAGCAGGGCGCGGGCATCACCGATGTCGGGCAGATCTTCCAGCGGTCGGGCACCCTGCAGGTCTCGTTCGCCGACGAGAACATCGCCACCGCCGACGATCTCGCGGGCAAGAACGTGGGCAATTGGGGTTTCGGCAACGAGTTCGAGCTCTTCGCCGGAATCACCGAAGCCGGCCTCGATCCGGCTGCGGATGTCACCCTGGTGCAGCAGCAGTTCGACATGAGTGCTCTGCTGGCTGGCGACATCGACGCTGCGCAGGCGATGACCTACAACGAGTACGCGCAGGTGCTCGAGACGGTGAACCCGGAGACGGGCGAGCTCTACACCGCGGAGGACTTCACCGTCATCAACTGGAACGACGAAGGGACCGCGATGCTGCAGGACGCGGTGTGGGCCAACACCGAGCGCCTCGAGTCCGACGAGGAGTACCAGGACACCACGGTGTCGTTCCTCAAGGCCGTCATCAAGGGCTTCATCTACGCCCGCGACTTCCCCGAGGAGACCGCCGACCTCGTCGTCGCGAACGGGTCGGAGCTCGGCCTCAGCCACCAGCTGTGGCAGACCAACGAGGTGAACAAGCTCGTCTGGCCGTCACCGGACGGCATCGGCGTCATCGACGAGGACGCCTGGGCGCAGACCGTCGAGGTGGCCAGCACCGCGAAGAACCTCGAGGGTTCCACCGTCATCACCACGGATCCGCCCGAGTCGGCGTACACGA
>JBEANR010000073.1:0-24360 GCA_041165365.1 Actinomycetota bacterium
ATTCACGCCGGGCCCGACAGGTTCGGTCTCACCCTGCCCGGCCTCGACGACGTCGCCGACGAGGAGGGCACCAGGTCGGCCTGAAGGACCGCGTTCTGAGGGGCGCGACCCGGCCGCTACGACCCGTCGAGCCCCGCGAGATCGAGCTCGCCGATCCACTTCTGGGCGACATGGTCGGCGATGACCCTGCGGATGGTGCCGGACCGCCCTCGCAGCACGATGCTCTCGGTACGGATGATCGGACCCTTCCGCCGCACACCCTGCACCAGACCGCCGTCCGTCACCCCGGTGGCCACGAAGTAGGTGTTGCCGCTGCGCACCAGATCGTCGGCCTCGTAGACGTGGTCGAACTTGAGCCCCGCATCCAGACCCTTCTGCTTCTCGTCGTCGCTGCCCGGAGCGAGCCGTCCCTGGATGAGGCCGCCGAGCGCCTTGATGGCGCACGCGGTCGCGACGCCCTCCGGGCTGCCTCCGATGCCCACGCAGAGGTCGATGCGATTGCCGTACATGGCGGCGTTGATGCCGCCGGCCACGTCTCCGTCGAGCATGAGCCGGGTGCCGGCCCCCGCCGCGCGGATGTCGTCGATGAGCTGCGCGTGCCGGGGCCTGTCGAGCACTGCGACGACCATCTCGTCGATCGGCTTGCCCGTGGCCTTCGCGAGGGCGCGGATGTTCTCCCCGACCGGCTGGCGGATGTCGACGACGCCGACCGCCGCCGAACCGGCCACGATCTTGTCCATGTAGAACACGCTCGAGGCGTCGAGCATGCTGCCGCGGTCGGCCACGGCGATCATCGAGAGGGCGTTCTGGCGCCCGGCAGCGGTGAGGGAGGTGCCGTCGATCGGGTCGACGGCGATGTCGCACGAGGGTCCGCGCCCATTGCCGACGTGCTCGCCGTTGTAGAGCATGGGAGCCTTGTCTTTCTCACCCTCGCCGATCACGACGACCCCGTCGAAATTGACCGTGCCGAGAAACTTGCGCATCGCGTCGACGGCCGCCTTGTCTGCGGCGTTCTTGTCGCCTCGCCCGATGAACGGCACGGCGCGGATGGCCGCCGCCTCGGTGGCGCGCACCAGCTCCATGGCGAGGTTGCGGTCGGGGTGGAGGAACAGGGTTCCGGTCTCAGGGCTCACCGCGGGCATCCTCATCGTCGGCCTCGTCCCGGCGCGGTCGCGGCGGAAGCGTGCTGCACGACAGACTATCGACGGCGGTCGAGGCGGGCGGCGGATGACGCGGCGGGCGCCTGTCGCGGGTGCTGCGCCCGTGGCCCCGCTCGCTAGAATCTGAGCACCGGTGTGGGGCTCTGCCAGCATCGCCTGTCGGATGTCGAAGGAGAAACCCCCATGCCCGTCGCAACTCCAGACCAGTACGCCGAGATGCTCGCGAAGGCCAAGGCGGGCGGTTTCGCCTATCCGGCGATCAACGTGTCGTCGTCGTCGACGATCAACTCGGTTCTGCAGGGCCTCACCGAGGCCGGTTCGGACGGCATCATCCAGGTGACGACGGGTGGCGCGGACTACTTCGCGGGCCAGACCGTGAAGAACCGGGCATCCGGCGCCCTCGCCTTCGCGGCCTTCGCCACCGAGGTCGCCAAGAACTATCCGGTCACCGTCGCCCTGCACACCGACCACTGCCCGAAGGATGCCCTCGACGGCTTCGTGATCCCGCTCATCGAGGCCTCCGAGGCCGAGGTGAAGGCCGGGCGCAATCCCATCTTCCAGTCGCACATGTGGGACGGCTCAGCCGTGCCGCTCGCCGAGAACCTCGAGATCGCGACAACGCTGCTGCCGCGCATGAAGGCGATCAGCGCCATCCTCGAGGTCGAGATCGGGGTCGTCGGGGGCGAGGAGGACGGCGTCAGCCACGACATCAACGACAACCTGTACACGACCCTCGACGATGTGATCGCGACCGTCGAGGCGCTCGGGCTGGGCGATCAGGGCCGCTACATCGCGGCGCTCACCTTCGGCAACGTGCACGGAGTGTACAAGCCGGGCAATGTGAAGCTCCGTCCAGAGCTCCTCGGGGAGATCCAGGCGGGCATCGCCGCGAAGTACGGCACCGGCGCGAAGCCGCTCGACCTCGTGTTCCACGGCGGGTCCGGCTCCACCGACGAGGAGATCGCTACCGCCGTGGCGAACGGCGTCGTGAAGATGAACATCGACACCGACACCCAGTACGCCTTCAGCCGCTCGATCGCCGACACGGTGCTGAAGAACTACGACGGCTTCCTGAAGATCGATGGCGAGGTCGGCAACAAGAAGATCTACGACCCGCGCGCATGGGGTAAGAAGGCCGAGACCGCCATGGCGGCGCGCGTCGTCGACGCCACCCGCCAGCTCGGGTCGGCGGGGCACTCGGGCGCGTAGCATCCGGCATCGGTGAGCACGGCCCCCGCGATCGTTGCGGGTGCCGTTTCGGCGGGTCCCGACGCGCACGGGGTAGGACTCCCGGCGTGTCTCAACGCGCACGGGGTAGGACTCCCGCCGCCACACGCCGGCTCGGGCCCGACCGCGACGACGCGTCGTCCGCCGACTCCGACTCTCGGCGGGGCGCGAGGGCTGCGCACTGCGGCGAGGCGGCCGGGCCCGTTGGGAGCGTAGGGCTCACCCGCGGGGGTCAGGCGACAGGATGCCGCGAGTCGTACCGTCTGAATCCCGGCGTGACCCGCAGCAGGAATGCGATGAGCGCGACGATGACGAACCCGCCGATGAGCGGCGGTGCCCAGAGCGCCCCGACGGTCGCGAGCACCCCGACCCAGAGGTCGCCGAGACGCGGTCCCCCGGTGACGACGACGATGAAGACGCCCTGCAGTCGCCCCCGCATGTTGTCGGGAGCGGCCGACTGCAGCATGGTCGACCTGAAGATCGAGCTCACGTTGTCGGAGGCGCCGCTCGCGGCCAGGAAGACCGCGGCGATGACGAGCAGCACCGGGTCGAGGTCGGCGGGCGAGGCATCCGTCCCGCGCATCCCCGCGACGAGCAGCACAGCGCCGAATCCGGCCACACTGACGCCGAAAGCGCCGATCGACCACCCGATCGCCGCGCCCTGGCGGTGCAGACCGGTGAGCCGGCCGCTGAACACGCTGCAGAGCAGAGCTCCGATGGCCCCGGCGGCCGTCAGCACGCCCACCGTGACGGCACCACCGCCGAGCACGAGCACTCCGAGCGCCGGGAACAGCGCGTTCGGTCGCCCGAAGGTCATGGCCACGATGTCGACGATGAACGACATCCGGATGTTCGGCGCCGACCTGAGGAACGCTGCCCCGGCCCTGAGTGACTCGAGCCCGGGCGCGTGTCGCTCGCCCTCAGGCGGAAGACGAGGCAGGGTGAGCACCCCGGCGAAGGCCGCCGCGAAGAGCACGACGTCGACGGTGTAGGTGAGGCTGAAGCCGACGAGGGCGACGAGCACCCCGCCGAAGGCGGGTCCGATGGTCACGAAGAGTCCGATCGAGATGCCGCTGAGTGCCGACGCGGCCGGGAGGAGGTCCCGCCGTACGAGTCTCGGAACGACCGCCTGTCTGGTGGCACCGACGACGGTCGCCGACACCGCGGTGAGCGATGTGAGGGCGTACAGCGGCCACACGAGGTCGACCCCGAACCACGACAGGCCGGCGATCCCGATGGTCGCCGCCCAGGCGAGGCTGCTCGAGACGATGAGTACGGTGCGTCGGTCGAAAGCGTCGGCGAGCATCCCTCCGTACAGTCCGGCGACGATCATCGGCACGAGGGCGAACACCCCGACGAGCGCGACGGAGAAGGTCGACGAGGTGAGGTCGTAGATCTGCAATCCGACTGCGACGATGGTCATCTGGGCACCGATGCCCGAGATGGTGCTCCCCAGCCAGAGGCGCGCGAACGCGGGCGACTCACGGAGCGGGCTGAGATCGAGCAGAATGCCGGCGGCGCGACCTCGGGCTACGACTGCAGCTCCCCGACGTAGTCCATGAAGGCCGGGTCGGCCACGAGCAGACCACCGAGCATCACCGAGATCACGATCCCGACGAGTACGCCCCCGATCACCGGTACGTAGAAGGCGAACCTCCCGGCGCGCAGCAGGCGCACGGTGAGCAGCGCGGTCACGAGCCAGACCCCCACGAGGACCACCCGGATGACGACGCCGGCGGTCTCGGCAGACGCTGTCGCGGTGTACGTGCCGATCCCCTGGATCTCGTACACCTGCTGGATCACGCCCGCCAGGTCCGCGTACTGGAACAGCCCGGTGAGCACCGTGTACAGGCCGTAGCCGAGCAGGGCGAGACTGAGCACCCGATCCCACATCCGAGGCTTCGGAGGAGCGATCCGAGGCTTCGCCGGAGCAGCGGATGACGCGGCAGAACCACCCGGCATGGCCCCGGCGCCCTCGCCCGCCGCAACCCCTCCGGCCGGCGGCACCGCTGCGGGCTGATCGGCGGGTGTCAGCAGGGGCGACAGCGGCGGCATCGACCGCGCGACGATCTCGGCCTGTTCCTGGGGGGTCGCGTATTCGCCGTAGCGCGGCTTCGGCCTTTCGTCGGCCATCATCCCTGCCAATCGAGCCGACGGGTGCGGCCGCCGAGCCCGCGGGCATCCGCCGATCCGTCGGCGGTGGTGCGCAACTCCTTGGGGAGGGAGAACATCAGGTCCTCCTCGGCGGTCACCACCTGACTCACGTCTCCGTAGCCGGCGTCGGCCAGGTCGTCGAGCACCTCCTGAACGAGCACCTCGGGAACGGATGCCCCCGACGTCACGCCCACCGTGGCGACCCCGTCGAGCCACTCCTGTCGGATCTCGCTGGCGTAGTCCACGCGGTACGCCGCCCGAGCACCGTTCTCGAGTGCGACATCGACCAGCCGCACGGTGTTCGAACTGTTCGCCGACCCCACGACGATGACGAGCTCCGCCTCCTGCGCGACCTTCTTGATGGCGACCTGACGGTTCTGCGTGGCGTAGCAGATGTCGTCGCTCGGCGGGTTGCGCAGATTCGGGAACCTTTCTCGCAGCAGCCGCACCGTCTCCATCGTCTCGTCGACACTCAGGGTGGTCTGGCTGAGCCACACGAGGTTGTCGGGATCGCGCACCTCGAGGGCGGCGACATCCGCGGGTCCGGTGACGAGGGTGGTGCGCTCGGGGGCGTGACCCATGGTGCCCTCGACCTCTTCATGGCCGGTGTGCCCGATGAGCAGGATGTCGACGTCGTCGCGCGAGAATCGCACGGCCTCGCGGTGCACCTTGGTCACGAGAGGGCAGGTCGCGTCGATGGCGTCGAGCCCGCGGTCCGCGGCACCCTGCACGACGGCGGGCGACACCCCGTGGGCCGAGAACACGATGTGGGATCCTTCGGGCACCTCACCGACCTCGTCGACGAAGATCGCGCCCTTCTTCTCGAGGGTGGTGACGACATGGATGTTGTGCACGATCTGTTTGCGCACGTACACCGGGGCACCGAAGCGCTCGAGGGCCTTCTCGACGGCGATGACAGCGCGGTCTACTCCTGCACAGTAGCCACGGGGCGCTGCGAGCAGAACACGCTTGGTGCCGGAGACGGGGGTATCCCTTAGCCTGTTACGGACCGCGGGGACACGGGGCGTCTGGAGGTCTACCGGGAGCGCGCCGTTGGTAATGGTGCTCACGGACCGATTCTACGGGGCCCCTGCCGCACGCCCCGTGTGCGAGAGGAGCAGCGTGACCATCGTGCATCCGCCGGCCACCGTCGACGAGCCCTGGCCGGTCTCACTGCTCTCGAGCAAGATCAAGGGCTGGATAGACAGACTCGGCAGCGTATGGGTCGAGGGCGAGATCACGCAGTGGGGGGTGTCCGGGGGCACGGTCTACGGGCGGCTGAAGGATCTGGCTGTCGACGCCACCGTCGGATTCAGCATCTGGTCGTCGGTGCGCGGCCGCCTGCCCGACGACCTGGGGCACGGCGATCGGGTGGTGGCCCTGGTCAAGCCCAACTACTGGGTCAAGGGTGGCACCCTCACCATGCAGGTGCTCGAGATGCGTCACGTCGGGCTCGGCGACCTCCTCGAACGGCTCGAGCGGCTGCGCCAACTCCTTCGGTCCGAAGGGCTCTTCGACAGTGCTCGCAAGCGGGCTCTGCCCTTCCTGCCGCACCGGATCGGGCTCGTGACCGGCAAGGATTCCGACGCCGAGAAAGACGTACTCAGGAACGCTCAGCTGCGTTGGCCGTCCGTGGACTTCCGTGTCGTCCACGCGGCGGTGCAGGGAGACCGGGCGATCGGAGAGGTGATCGCCGCGATCCGCGCCCTCGACGCCGATCCGACCGTCGAGGTCATCATCGTGGCGAGGGGTGGTGGCGATTTCCAGAACCTGTTGGCGTTCAGCGACGAGAGCCTCGTGCGCACCGCCGCCGAGTGCTCCACGCCGATCGTGAGCGCGATCGGACATGAGGCCGACAGACCTCTTCTCGACGAGGTGGCCGATCTGCGGGCATCCACCCCCACCGACGCGGCCAAGCGGGTCGTGCCCGATGTCGTGGAGGAGATCTCGCGTGTACAGCAGGTGCGATCGCGGATCAGGATGCAGCTGACCTCGATGGTCTCCAGGGAGATCGATCGCGTGGCGCAGATCCGCACGAGGCCGGTGATGTCGTCGGCCGAGTGGATCGTCGACTCGCGGTCGGAGGAGGTCGCGCGGTCGACCGGCCGCAGCACCGAGTTGGTCGAGCGCGCCCTCGAGAAGGCGATGGGACGCGCCGCCGAGCTGCGCGGGCACCTGCGGGCGCTGTCTCCGCAGCGCACCCTCGATCGCGGCTACGCGATCGTGCAGCGCGACGGCGGATCGATCCTGCGGGATGCCGCGGATGCCGTCGCCGATGAACGTCTCCTCCTCACCCTGGCCGCCGGCAGTCTGTCCACCACCGTGGACGGCGACCCGGCTCGGTCAGAGAGCGGTCGGTAGACTCCCACCGTGGTTGACTCCCCAGCATCCGTGCCCGCCGATGCCGTCTCGTCCGATGCCGTCTCCTCTGATGCCGTTGCGGCCGCGGCCGCGGCACCTGGCTCCGACCGGCCGGCCGCCTCGGAGCTCGATACCCTCAGCTACGAGCAGGCGAGGGACGGATTGATCGCCGTGGTGGCCGAGCTCGAGCAGGGCTCGCCGACGCTCGAGCAGTCGCTCGCACTCTGGGAACGCGGTGAGGCGCTCGCCCAGCGCTGCGAGCAGTGGCTCATGGGCGCCAAGACCCGTCTCGACCACGCGCGGTCGGGCGGCGACGCGGCGGGCACGGCGTCTCGCACCGCTCAGCAGGCATGAGTCCGAAAGATCAGGGGCCGTCCGACCGAGGGCCGCGGGATCGGGTCACCGGCAACCGGGCGCCGAGGGTCGTCGCCGAACTGGGGCGCCCTGAGACGCCGCAGGAGACCGCCGACCGCAAAGCCGAGGCGTCGCGCAAGCGCCGCGCCAACCAGACCGTGTTCAACCTCGTGCTCGCCCTCGCCGCGTCGCTCGCCATCGTCGTGCTGCTCGTGCTGGTCGTGGTGAGGCCCGATCAGGCGCCGCGCGATCCCGTCGACTACGCCGGTATCGCTCGGGAATCCCAGCTCGAGGTGGAGGTGCCTCTCGTGGTGCCCGTGCTGCCGGAGGGTTGGCAGGCCAACAACGCCGTCCTCGACCGCGAGTCGGGCGACACCGCAACCTGGCGCATCGGCTTCGTGACCCCGGAGAACCGATTCGCCGCCCTCGATCAGGGCATCGGCACCGACGACGGGTGGCTGTCGGAGCGGGTGCAGTCCCAGGCCGTGACCTCGACCACCGAGATCGGCGGACTCGAGTGGGAGGTCTACGACCGGCGTGACGACGACCCCACCGGCAACTACGCCTACTCCCTCGTCACCACGGTCGACGGGGTGATCTACTTGGTGCACGGGGTCGCCACCGACACCGAGTTCATCACCCTCGCCGCCTCGGTGGCCGCCGAAGTGGAGGTGGACCGATGAGATCCGATGGACTCACACCGGCCTCCGCGTGGGACGAGATGCGCGCCGGCAACCGCCGATTCGTCGACGGCAGTCCGAGCCATCCGCGGCAGGACGTCGAACGCCGCACCGCTCTGGCGCACTCCCAGTCGCCGATCGCCGCCCTCTTCGGGTGCAGCGACTCCCGACTGGCGGCCGAGATCATCTTCGACAAGGGCATCGGCGATCTCTTCGTGGTGCGCAACGCGGGGCAGGTGATCTCGAGCAGTGTGATCGGATCGCTCGAGTACGCCGTAGGCGTGCTCGAGGTGCCTCTCATCGTCGTGCTCGGCCATGACGGCTGCGGCGCGGTCAGGGCCGCCATCGAGTCGGTGGGGCCGGATGCCCGGCCGCTCCCCCCACACATCGCCGCACTCATCGCGCAGATCGTGCCCGCCATCCGACGCGTCGCGGGGGCACCGCACGGCGTCGTCGATCCCGGGTCGATCGACAGTCAGGATGTCGGGCGCGAGCACCTCCGCGACACCATCGGCGAACTCATCGCCTCCTCGGAACTCATCGGCGCGGCCGTCGCCGACGGGTCCCTGGCCATCGTCGGAGCCAACTACAGCCTGCTCGAGGGCCGAGCCGAGCCCGACATCGTGCTCGGACTCGCTAGCCGCCCGAGCGCGGATCAGACGACCGACACCCGACTCCCCACAGCCACCCACCCGTGACCACCAGCGAAGGACACCACAGCGCCGTGACAGATCCCACCGACTACCGAATCGAACACGACACCATGGGCGAGGTGCGGGTGCCCGCGGCCGCGCTCTACGGGGCACAGACCCAGCGCGCCGTCGAGAACTTCCCGATCTCAGGATCCGGGCTCGAGCCCGCGCAGATCGTGGCCCTCGCCCGCATCAAGCGCTCCGCAGCCATCGCGAACCGCGAACTCGGCATCCTCGAGGCGGATGTCGCCGACGCCGTCGTCGCTGCGGCCGATACGTTGATCGCCGGTGAGCACCACGCCGAGTTCCCCGTGGACACGTATCAGACGGGCAGTGGCACCTCGTCGAACATGAACATGAACGAGGTTCTCGCGACCCTGGCCGGGGCGATCCTCGGGGCCGCCGTGCATCCGAACGACCATGTGAACGCGTCGCAGTCGTCGAATGACGTGTTCCCGACGTCGGTGCACCTGGCCGTCACCGGCGCTCTGCTGCACGACCTGATCCCCGCGCTCGAGCACCTCGCGGCGGCGCTCGAGGCGAAAGCGGCCCGGTGGATCGCTGCCGTGAAGCCGGGACGCACACATCTGATGGATGCCACGCCCGTGACTCTCGGGCAGGAGTTCTCGGGGTACGCCCGCCAGATCAGGCTCGGGATCGACCGCGTGCGCGCGACGATCCCGCGCGTCGCCGAGGTACCACTCGGCGGTACGGCGACAGGCACCGGCATCAACACCCCTGCGGGGTTCTCGAGCCGGGTGATCGCGCTCCTCGCCGACGACTCCGGCCTGCCGATCACCGAGGCCCTCGACCACTTCGAGGCGCAGGGGGCGCGCGACGGTCTCGTCGAGGCATCGGGGTCCCTGCGCGTGCTCGCGGTGAGTCTGACCAAGATCTGCAACGACCTGCGGTGGATGGGCTCGGGGCCCAACACCGGACTCGGCGAACTGAGCATCCCCGACCTGCAACCGGGGTCGTCGATCATGCCCGGGAAGGTCAACCCGGTGATCCCCGAGGCCGTGCTCATGGTCTGCGCGAGGGTCGTCGGCAACGACGCGACGATCGCCTGGGCCGGCGCCTCGGGGTCGTTCGAACTGAACGTGGCGATCCCGGTGATGGGCACCGCCCTGCTCGAGTCGATCCGGCTGCTGTCGAACTCGGTGCGGGTGCTCGCCGACAAGACGGTGGACGGCCTCGAGGCGAACCTCGACCACGCCAGGGCCCTCGCGGAGTCCTCGCCGTCGATCGTGACCCCGCTCAACCGGGTGATCGGCTACGAGGCTGCAGCGAAGGTGGCGAAGAACGCGGTGGCGAAGAGCATCACCGTGCGGGAGTCGGTCGTCGACCTCGGATTCGTGCACCGCGGCGAAGTGACGCACGAGCAACTCGACACCGCCCTCGACGTGCTCGCCATGACCCGGCCGCCCGCCTCGCACTGATCGCGTCGGCGGCCCGCGCCGCACTCACGGCGTGGGCGGTGGCACCAGTTCGATCTCGGCCGCGCCGAGCGACTGCACGGCTCTGTCGCCGATGGACCGCGACACGTCGATCGGGATGAGATAGCCCCTCGACTGCTCGGTCGGTCGGGCCGGGTCGCAGTCCCCGAGGTCGTCGGTGGGCCCCTCGGCGGTGTCCGGTCGGCCGAAGAGCACTCCGACCTGCACGGCCTCACCGCTCTCGACCACGACCACCTGCCGGGGGATGCACCGGCTGTCGGCGATCACGTGCACCACGAGGTCGGCGGTGTCGAGGGCGACGGTGCCGGCGAGCGGCGGCACACCGAGAAACCCCGGGAGGGTGGCGAGACCGGCCACGCGGATGCGACCGGTCTCGTACAGGTAGTCGGGGCTGCCGGTGGCCGGGTCGACGATCTGGTATCCGTCGACAGGCATCTCGACGAGGCCCGGAGGCGGGGTCGGCACGGTGGAGAAGACCCTGTCGACGACGTACGGTGTCGGAGACCCCCAGACCTCCTGCGCGACGCTCGGCGGCCGGAGCGAGCGCTCCCCCGAGAAGTCGAGCCGCCCCATCCCCCAGTTGACGGCGACGATGAGGATGCCGAGCACACCCAGCACCGACAGGAATCGACCCAGCGCGTACGCGGGCGCGCTGGGCTCGGTCGCCCCTGGATCGGTGTGCATCCAGCCGACGAGGGCGAACCACTGGCTTCTCGGCCAGGCGACGCCCCAGGCGAAGATGACGCCGAGCCCGACGACGGCACAGACCAGGGCGAATCTCACGAATCGACCCTACGGCCTCACCCTCCGGGTTCGCGGCCCTCACGGCGAGTCGCCCGGATGGGCGCTCACACTGACTGGATCACGCCAACTCGTTGCCTTCGAGCAGCTCGGTCACGAGAGCCGCGATGGCCGACCTCTCCGACCTGGTGAGGGTGATGTGGCCGAAGAGCGCGTGCCCCTTGAGGGTCTCGATGACCGAGGCGACACCGTCATGGCGTCCGACCCTGAGGTTGTCGCGCTGCGCCACGTCGTGGGTGAGTACGACGCGGGAGTTCTGCCCGATCCTGCTCAGCACCGTGAGCAGTACGTTGCGCTCGAGGGACTGCGCCTCGTCGACGATCACGAAGGCGTCGTGGAGCGAGCGACCGCGGATGTGGGTGAGCGGCAGCACCTCGAGCAGCCCCCGTTCGATGACCTCGTCGAGCACGTTCTGCGACACGACCGAGCCCAGGGTGTCGAACACCGCCTGCGCCCACGGGTTCATCTTCTCGGCCGCATCGCCCGGGAGGAACCCGAGTTCCTGGCCGCCGACCGCGTAGAGCGGTCTGAACACCATGATCTTGCGGTGCTGCTGCTTCTCGAGCACCGCCTCGAGCCCGGCGCAGAGGGCGAGCGCCGACTTGCCGGTGCCCGCACGCCCGCCGAGCGACACGATGCCGATCTCGGGGTCGAGCAGCATGTCGATCGCCAAGCGCTGTTCCGCCGACCGCCCGTGCAGGCCGAAGATGTCACGGTCCCCCCGCACGAGCCTCAACTCGCCGCGCGCGGTGACCCGACCGAGCGCGGATCCGCGGTCGGAGTGGATGACGAGGCCGGTGTTGATCGGCAGGTCGCCCACTGCGCGAGTGCTGAGGCGTTCGCGCTCGTAGAGGTCGGCCATCTGATCGGACCCGAGGGTGATCTCATCCGTTCCGACCCAGCCTGAGTCGACGGCGAGTTCTGCGCGGTACTCCTCGGCGGCCAGCCCGATGGAGGCCGCTTTGACCCGCAGAGGCAGGTCCTTCGACACGACGGTGACGGCGAGGCCGTCGCTCGCGAGATTGAGCGCGACGGCCAGGATGCGGGAGTCGTTGTCACCCAGTTGCAAACCGGACGGCAGCACCGACATGTTGGAGTGGTTGAGCTCGACCCTGAGTGAGCCGCCCTCCATGCCGACGGCGATCGGGAAATCGAGTCTCTCGTGCTGCACGCGCAACTCGTCGAGGTTGCGCAGGGCCTGCCGGGCGAAGAAGCCGATCTCCGGGTCGTTGCGCTTCGACTCGAGTTCGGTGATCACGATGACCGGCAGCACCACGGCGTGCTCCGCGAACCGGAAGACGGCCTTCGGATCGGACAGCAGCACCGAGGTGTCGAGTACGTAGGTCTGCACTGCGGTCTCGTCGGACCGCGGCGATCGGCTCGGGGCCGAGGCACCGCCGGAGCGGGCTCTGACGGTGGCGTTCTCCTGGCGGGGGTTCGGGACCATGGGCACGGGCACTCCATCCCCGGACGATGATCGTCCGGAACCTGTCGCACAGACGGCCGGTGAAGAAACGCGAAACGAACTTACGTGGCCGTCTCGATCAGGCGCCGTGCCTGATGGGTCGAAACTACGACGAGTCCGCCGTGTGGACTCGCAGACACGCCCTCCCTGAGGTTACGGGCGGGTGAATCCTCGAGACCGGCCATCGGATGCCTGGCCGTCACACCGTGATCGCGGTCGCGAAGCCGAGGAACGCCTCGCGGAGCAGCAGCAGGGAGTCCTCTCCGGTGGAGACGTGAGCGCTCAGTCGCACCCGGCCGGATCTCGTCGTCGCGGTGATGCCGTGGTTGAACAGCGACGCCGTGAGAACGGTGAGCTGGTCGGCATCCGGGGCCAGCACGACGATGCCCGCCCGCTCGTTCTCCGCCCTGGACGACTCGACGGGGATCGCGAACTCGTCGGCCAGGTCGATGATCGCGGATACGCGTTCGGCGATGCGCGCGGAGATCGCGGGCACCCCGACCCCGAGGATCTGCTCGAGGGCGGCCGAGAGGCGAGCCTGGGCGACGGGGTCCGCGTTCGTGACGGTGAAGGCGCGCGCCCCGGAGGTCGGAGGCAGCACCTCATCGAGGGGCATCGGATCGGCATCCGTCGCCGAGAAACCCGAGAACACGGGTACGAGCTGTTCGGCCGCCCGGTCGCTCATCGCCAGGAACCCGGTGCCCCAACCAGCCCTCGTCCACTTCTGGCCACCGGAGACGACGACGTCGGCCACCTCGAACGGCGCATCGACCACGCCGAGCCCCTGGATGGCGTCGACGATGAGCAGTCTGTCGCCGATGACCTGGCGGATCCCGTCGAGATCGGCGAGGTACCCGGTTCTGAAGTCGACCAGACTGACCGCGACGGCCACGCAGGCCGGATCGAGCGCGTCGCGGAGGGCACCTGGTGTGACCCGGCCGCGGTCCGGCGAGAGCCACTGCGGCTCGACGACGTGCAGCGCCTCCGCGGCCCTCGACGCGGCGAAGGTGATGCTCGGATATTCGGATGCCGCGACGGCGACCTTGCCGGTGAGTCCGAACATCGCGTGCATGAGCCCGGTGCTCGTGTTCGGCTGGAAGGCCACCTGATCGGGCCGGAATCCGATGAGGGCGCCGATCGCCGACCTCACCCGCGAGTCCTGCGCCGCCAGCGCGTCGAGGCTGCCGAACCTCGACCGACCCAGGAGGTGGTCGAACGCGCGCTGCTCGGCGAGCACCGCGTGACCCGGGGGCCCCATCTTCGCGAAGTCGAGGTACCCGGCATCCTCGTCGAACGCGGCGGCGAACGTGTCGAGCGAGGTCATCCCACCACGGTAGGCCATCGGATCGGACGACCGTGATGCACCGTCAGCTGCCGAATCGCCGATGCCGCCTGGCGTAGTCCCGCAGCGCCCGCAGGAAGTCCACCTCGCGGAGGTCTGGGCCGAGCGCCTCCACGAAGTAGAACTCGCTGTGCGCACTCTGCCAGAGCATGAAGTCGCTCAATCGCTGCTCGCCGGAGGTGCGGATGACGAGGTCGGGATCGGGCTGACCGCCCGTGTACAGGTGGTCGCCGATGAGTTCCGGAGTGAGGATCTCGGCGAGCGCATCGAGCGAGCCGCCCTCGCTCTCGTGGGTGCGCACGATGCTGCGCATCGCATCCGCGATCTCCCGGCGACCTCCGTAGCCCACCGCGAGGTTGATGTGCAGACCGGCATTGCCCGCCGTGCGACTCTGCGCGGCGCCGAGGGCGAGCCGCAGGGACTCGGGCAGCCCGTCGCTCGACCCGACGTGCTGCACCCGCCAGTCACGGAACCTCGAGAGGTCGTCGGCGAGCTCGGCGATGATCTCGAACAGTTCGCCGAGCTCATCCGTATGCCGGCCGGTGAGGTTGTCGGTGGAGAGCAGGTAGAGGGTGGCCACCTCGATGTCGAGATCGTCGCACCACTGGAGGAATTCGCGGAACTTCACTGCCCCCGCGCGGTGCCCGTGAGCGGCGGTCTCGAGCAGTCGCTGCCTCGCCCATCGACGATTGCCGTCGAGGATCATCGCCACATGCTTCGGGAGCGTCTGCCCCTCGAGCCACCGGCGGATCCGGCGCTGATACAGCCCGTACAGCAGGCCGCGACCGGACGGCAGCGAGGGCTTCGACACAGGTCTACGGTAGTCCACCGTGCGCGGGGCGCTCGGTGCGCGGTGCTCTCCACGCGGCTCTGCGGATAGGCTCGGGCCATGACCAGGGCGACGGATGACAGGGGCGCCGACGAGGGGGCGGACATCCCGAATCTGCCGCTGCTCGACGACGCTCTCGACCTCGCAGCCCAGGGCACCGCCGACCGCAAGCCCACCTGGCGCGGCTGGATCCACGCGGGCACCTTCCCGGTCGCGATCGTGCTCGGGGTCATCCTGATCGTGCTCGCCGACGGCGTCGCCGCGAAGGTGAGCTGCTCGGTCTTCGTGCTGTCGTCACTGCTGCTGTTCGGGGTGTCGGCGTTGTATCACCGGCTCGACTGGAGCCCGAGGTCGAAACGGGTGTTGAAGCGGCTCGACCACGCGAACATCTTCCTGCTCATCGCCGGTTCGTACACACCCATCACGGTGCTCGCGCTCGATCAGCCGAAGTCGACCATCCTGCTGTGGCTGGTGTGGACGGGCGCGGGGCTCGGCATCCTGTTCCGGGTGTTCTGGATCGGGGCACCGAGGTGGCTCTATGTTCCGCTGTACCTGCTGCTCGGCTACGCGGCGCTCGCCTTCATCGCCGACTTCTTCGCCGCCAACGCGGCCATGATGATCCTGATCCTGGTGGGCGGTCTGTGCTACACGGTCGGTGCCGTGGCCTATGCGCTCAAGCGACCGAACCCGGTGCCCGGCGTCTTCGGGTTCCACGAGATCTTCCACTCGTTCACCCTCGCGGCGTTCCTGTGCCACTGGACCGGCATCCTGCTGGTCGCGACCGCTCCGCCCGTCTTCACCTGACCCCCGCGGTTCTCGGGCACCCCTCAGGGCCCGATGGATCACGCCGTGGGTGTCGTGGGGTCCCGTGCGTCGTCGGGGTCCGCGTTCGCGGCCGCCTGCTCGGCGTCGAGCTCATCGGCCAACTCGGCCCGGTACCGGGTGCGCCGGATGCGGCGCTGCATGTCGAAGATGAGCAGCACCGTCACCACGGCGATGACGAACACCGCGAAGAATCCGATCACACCGGGGGTGACCGTGTTGGGGTCGAACTCCTCCGCCGGAGCGGCGAGGGCCAGCAGCCCGCCGATCACGAGCCGGCCCCCGCATCCGCCGCATCGCCGGCAAGGCCGGCGAACAGGTCCGTCTCGGGCAGCGGGGACTCCACGAGCGACCGCTCCCGCTGAAAGTCCTCCCACGGCCAGATCTCGCGCTGCAGCTCGTTGGGCCAGAAGAAGAACGCGCTGTCGCCCGCGACCTGACTGGCGTGGGCGCGCAGTGCCGCATCGCGCTCGTCGAGCCAGTCCCCCACGTCGATCCGCGTGGTCGCGCCCGCTCCACGTTCGCCCATCCACTCGATCATCTCGGCGAGCGCCGTGGTGCGTTCGGACTCTGGCTCGAGCTCGAGCAGCCTGGCGTGCATCGCTTTCACCCGTGCGCTGCTGAAGATCCTGTCGAAGTACACCTTCGACACCGTCCACGCCTCGCCCGCCTCGGGATAGCGATCCGCATCGGCCGCCGCCTCGATCGCGAACATGGCGATCTCGTGGGTGCGGATGTGATCGGGGTGCGGGTATCCGCCGGTCTCGTCGTAGGTGTGCACGACCTGCGGCCTGAACTCGCGGATGATGCGCACGAGGGGCTCGGCCGAGATCTCCAACGGGATCAGGGCGAAGGCGAGCGCCGGCACCGTCTCGCCCTCCTCGGGCAGCCCGGAGTCGTGGTACCCGAGCCACCGGTGCTCCACCCCGAGGATGCCCCGCGCGTGCTCCATCTCGATGCGGCGCAGGCCCCCCATGTCGCGGTCGGCCATGGCACTCGCCTCGAGTGCCGGGTTCTGGATGTCGCCGCGCTCGCCCCCCGTGCAGCTGACCACCATGACCCGGGCGCCGTCGCCGACGTAGCGTGCGTAGGTGCCGGCACCCTTACTCGACTCGTCGTCGGGGTGGGCGTGGATCGCCAGCAGACGACGGGACACGGGACTCCTTCTCGGATTCGCTCGGCGGCTCTCGGGATCGCTCGTCGAGTTCACGGCGGGCGCGCCGATCGAGCGCCTAACCTTGAGTCGAGCCTAATCGAGAGCAACAGGACGGAGACCGCGGTGAGCAGTGCCCTGCGCGATGACCAGTCTCCATCTCGGCAGGCGGGGATGATCGCGGCCGACTCAGGCTCTCCTGACTCTCACGCCCCTGACTCTCATGCCTCTGACTCTCATGCCCCTGACTCTCATGCCCCTGACTCTCATGCCCTCGACGAGAGGTACGGCCGCACCCCGAGGAGACAACGGGGGCGGCGGCGGATGGCGTGGGTCGCGGCATCCGGAGTGCTCATCGTGGTCGCGGCCTGGGTGGTGTGGGCGGGCCTCGACGGCCTGCGGACCGGGGTCGACGTCTTCGACACGGGCCACTCGGTGGTCGACGAGCGCACGGTGAGCGTGACGTGGCAGGTCACGATGGATCCGGGTACCACCGCCCGGTGCGCGGTCGAAGCGCAGAACGAAGATCACGCGATCGTGGGCTGGAAGGTCGTGGAGATACCGGCGTCCGACCTCCGCACGCGGTCGATCACCGAGCGCGTCACCACCACGGAACTCGCCGTCACCGGGTTGATCCACCGCTGCACAGTGACGTAAACTCGCCCGATCCCTGAGACCGGTCCTGTCGGCCGGTCTCGTTTGTGTGAGGGGGCCGCTCAGCGGTCCACCCGTTCGAGGAGCACCCATGGCCACCGACCCGACCGAGACCTGGCTCACTCAGGAGGCGTTCGACCGTCGCACGGCAGAGCTCGAGGAACTGAGCGGCAACGGTCGCACCGAGATCGCCAAGAAGATCGAGGCAGCGCGTGAGGAAGGCGACCTCAAGGAGAACGGCGGCTACCACGCGGCCAAAGAGGAGCAGGGCAAGATCGAGGCGCGAATCCGCGTGCTCACCGAGCTGCTGCGTCACGCGAAGGTCGGAGCTGCTCCGGATACCGACGGGCACGTCGCCCCCGGATCCGTGGTCACCGCAACCATCCAGGGCGACGAGAGCGTCTTCCTGCTGGGCAGCCGCGAGATCGTGGACGCCGATACGGAGCTGGATGTCTACTCGGAGGGCAGCCCGCTCGGGGCCGCGATCATCGGCCATTCGGTGGGCGAATCCGTCGTGTACACGGCACCGAACGGGCGTGAGATCACCGTGGTGATCTCGAAGGTGGAGGCGTACGTGGCGTGAGCGGCCTCCCGTGCCCGACTTACTGCCACAAACCCCCGGTCCGGTTCGGAATAACGCCCGGTTCGTGACAGCAAGGTGGGCATAGGACGCTCTGGGGCGGTCTGAGGTGAGGTTCCTCGGGCGCTCCGGCAATCGGCCCCCGCTCCGGCCGATCTGACCCGTCGACGCCGGCTGCCTCAGTAGTCCACCCGCGGGTCGTATCCCGCGTCGTTCAGGTGACCGAGCACCGCACGCACGTGCTCGGGGCCGCGCGTCTCGACGCTGAGTTCGATCTCGACCTCGCTGATGAGAGAGTTGCGGCCATGGCGGGTGTGCAGAACCTCGACGACGTTGGCATTCGCCTCGGAGATGAGCTCGGCGATCCTCGCGAGCTGGCCCGGCCGGTCGGGCAGCATCATCCTGATCTTCAAATACCTGTCGGATGCCACAAGCCCCCGTGAGATCACCCGCTCCATGACCAGGGGATCGATGTTGCCGCCGCTGAGGATCGCGACCGTGGTGCCGCTGAGGTGCACCTGCCCGGTGAGGATGGCGGCGACAGCCACGGCCCCGGCGGGTTCGACCACGAGCTTCGCCCGCTCGAGCAGCACGAGGAGGGCGCGCGCGGTGTCGTCGTCGGTGACCGTCACGACCTCGTCGACGGTGTCGCGGATGATGTCGAAGTTGAGCAGGCCGGGTTTGGAGACCGCGATTCCGTCGGCGATGGTCGGCAGCATGCTGATCTCGGTCGCGGCTCCGGCGGCGAGAGAGACCGGATACGCTGCAGCGTTGGCCGCCTGCACCCCGACGACTCGGATCGACCTGCCATCACGGGCCGCGCGCTGTTTGAGGGCACTCGCGACGCCCGAGATGAGCCCTCCGCCGCCGATCGGAACGATCACGGTCTGCACGTCGGGCACCTGGTCGAGGATCTCGAGCCCCACCGTGCCCTGACCGGCGACGACGTCGGCGTGGTCGAACGGCGGGATGAGCACGGCGCCGTACGCCTCCGCGAACTCCGCTGCGGCGCGGAGCGGTTCGTCGACGGTGTGACCTCGGAGGATGACATCCGCTCCGTAGTTGCGAGTGGCCTGCAGCTTGGGCAGAGCCACACCGACGGGCATGAAGATGGTCGCCTTGATGCCGAGTTCGCGGGCCGCGAAGGCGACGCCCTGCGCGTGGTTGCCTGCGGAGGCCGCCACGACTCCGCGGGCCCGCTCCTCGGGGCTCAGGCTCGAGAGTCGGTTGTATGCGCCGCGGATCTTGTACGACCCCGTGCGTTGCAGGTTCTCGCACTTGAGATGCACGGGCGCGCCCAGAACCTCGGCGAGGTAGCGCGAGCTCTCCATCGGCGTCACCTCGGCGACGCGGGAGACCGTCACCCGGGCCGCTTCGATGTCGGCCAGCGTCGGGCCGCTGATCGTGAGTTCAGGCATGCGGCAGGATCTCCTTCGTGCTTGGGTCGACCGTCTCGCGCCATCGGCCGCCGGCGATGTAGGTGATCATCGCATTGATCGTGGCCACGACGGGTACGGCGAAGAGGGCTCCAGGGATGCCGGCGAGGAATCCGCCGGCGGCGACCGCGAGCACCACGGCCAGTGGGTGCACCTTCACGGCCGTGCCCATCACGAGCGGTTGCAGTACGTGCCCCTCGATCTGCTGCACCACCAGCACGCCGATGAGCATGATGAGAGCGGGCACCGGACCGCTGTACACGAGGGCGATGAAGACCGCGACGGCGCCCGTCGCCACCGCCCCGACGACGGGGATGAAAGACCCCAGGAACACCGCCACGGCGATCGGCACGGTGAGGGGAAGCTGCAGGAAGAAGGCGATCAGGCCGATCCCGACGGCGTCGACCGCTGCGACGAAGATCTGCACCCGCACGAAGGTGGTGAGAGTGACCCACCCGGCGGTGCCCGATCCATCGACCGCGGCGCGGGCCCTGCGGGGGAACAGCAGCACGATCCACTGCCAGATGCCTCTGCCGTCGATGAGCATGAACAGGGTGGCGAAGAGCACGAGCAGCAGCCCCGCGGCCACGTGCCCGGCGGTGGAACCGACGGAGAGTGCACCGCTTACGAGCACGCCGTCATCGCCGGTGAGCGAAGTGAGCAGCGACGCGACGTAGCCGTCGATGTCCTGCTGGCTGATCTGCAGGAACGAGTCGGCGAGGAACGCCGTGAAGTCCTGGTACGCCTGAAGTGTGCGCTCCTGCAGGTCGGGGAATCCCGCCCTGATCTGCGCGACCACGAGATACACCAGGCCGGACACGATCGCGATCAGGCCGATCTCGGCGACCGCGACAGCGAGTCCGCGTGGCCAGCGGTGCCGCACCAGGAACCCGACGAAGGGCACGAGCAGGGCGGCGAGCAGCACGGCGATCATCAGCGGGATCACGATGAGACGCAGCTGCACCACGAGGAACACCAGCACCGCAGCGACAGCGAGCACCGCGAGGATGCGCCACGACCAGTCGCCGGCGATCCTCATGCCGGGGGTGACCGTGTCGTCGACCGGACCTCGGATGCCTTCGCGCTGGACGGACGCGCGGGGCGAGCGCCGACCGAACATCACCCGGTCAGTCTAGGCATCGGGGTCTCCGCACTCCGCCGCGGCGATGGCCGGGACAGTGGCACGCATGAGACGAATGGATGTCGCGGGCCGCCGGTAGAGTCGCGGCGTGGTCGATTCGGTGTCTCCTGCCCTCGCCCGCAGGATCGCGCTCGGCGCCCAGGGGTTCGGGCGTGCGCGACCGGCGAGCGTCGGCATCCGTCAGCTCTCGGCGACGATCGACAGGCTCAACCTGCTGCAACTGGACTCGGTCAACGTCTTCGAGCGCAGCCACTACCTGCCGATCATGGCCAGGCTCGGTCCCTATGACAAGGCCGTGCTCGACAGGATGACGTTCGGACGGCGGACGCGCCACATCGAGTATTGGGCGCACGAGGCGGCGGTGATCCCCGTCGACACCTGGCCGCTGCTGCGGTGGCGCATGCAGCGGTACCGCGAGAAGGCGTCGTGGGATCAGAACGTCTGGGCCGCCGACCATCGGCCGATGATCGACTGGTTGCTGGCCGAACTCGCCGACAAGGGCCCGTTGCCGGCGAGCGCTGTGGAACACGACGCGAACAAACGGGTCGGACCGTGGTGGGGCTGGTCCGACGTGAAGTCCGGGCTCGAAGCGCTCTTCCGATGGGGCGACGTGGTGTCGGCGGGGCGCGCCCGGTTCGAGCGCACGTACGCCCTGCCCGAGCAGATCTTGAGCGACGAGCTGATCGACCGACGGATCGAAGCGGATGCCGCGCACCGCGAGCTCGTCGAGCGATCCCTCCGTGCCCTCGGCATCGGAACGACCCCCGATGTCGCCGACTACTTCAGGCTGTCGAACCGGGAGACCCTTGCGGCGCTGCTCGAGTTGGAGTCGTCGGGCGAGGTCCTCCGTGTCGACGTGCCCGGATGGCGCGGGCCCACCTGGATGCACGCCGAGGCGCGCAGACCACGGCGTATCGAGGCCACCGCCCTTCTCTCCCCCTTCGATCCCGTCGTCTGGGAGCGCCCGAGGGCAGAGCGGATGTTCGGCTTCCATTACCGCATCGAGATCTACACCCCAGCGCCGAAGCGGGTCTTCGGCTACTACTCGCTGCCGATCCTGCTCGACGACTCCCTCGTCGGCCGTGTCGACCTCAAGAGCGATCGGCAGAACGGTGTGCTGAGGGTGC
Organism: Actinomycetota bacterium; assembly: GCA_041165365.1. Taxonomy (GTDB): domain Bacteria; phylum Actinomycetota; class Actinomycetes; order Actinomycetales; family Microbacteriaceae; genus Marisediminicola. The sequence goes on from JBEANR010000073.1 coordinate 21,436, forward strand.
AGTCGGCGTGGAACGAGGAGCCCGCGCATCCGGATGCCGCGGCCAGGCTCGCACCGCTGCTGCGGGAGACTGCGGCGTGGCAGGGGCTCGACGACATCGAGGTGATGGATCGAGGCACTCTCGCGGACGGGCTCGCAACCGAGCTGGGAGTGCGACTGAGCCCTCAGCCGTCTTCAGGCTGAGACGACCATCGAGGCCCTACCGGCTCACCGACTCGGGCTAGAAGCCCCGCCCGCTCTCGATGAGGCGGGCGACCCGATCCTGAATCGGCGGGTGCGTCGAGAAGAGGCGATCCATGATGCCGGGCCGAGTGGGATCCGAGATCCACATGTGCGCCATCGTGGAATTCTGTCGCTGCATCGGACGGCCGTAGGCGGCGAGCTTCTCGAGGGCGCTCGCCAGGGCCTCGGGATGCCGGGTGGTGAGGGCTCCCGTCGCATCCGCCAGGTACTCCCGCTGACGGGAGACCGCGGCCTGCACCACTCCCGCGACCAACGGGGCGATGAGCATGGCGGCGAGCCCGAGCACGAGCACGATCGGATTGCCGCCACCGCCGTTGCCGCCGCGGTTGTTGCCGCCACCGAAGAAGGCGAATCTGAGGAAGAGGTCGGCGATGAAGCCGACCGCAACGACGAGCCCGAACACGATCATCGACACACGGATGTCGTAGTTGCGAACATGACCGAGTTCATGGGCCATGACGCCCTCGAGTTCGGCGTCGTCCATGATGTCGAGGAGTCCGGTGGTCGCGGCGACGACGGCGTGCTGCGGGTCACGGCCGGTGGCGAAGGCATTCGGAGCGGGATCGTCGACGATGTAGACCTTCGGCATCGGGGTGCCGGTGGTGATGGAGAGATTCTCGACGGTGCGATACAGACGGGGGTTGTCGGCCTTCTCGATCTGGCGCGCCCCGCTCATCGCGACCGCCTGACCACTCGCGGCGAAGTACTGGAACAACGCGTACCCGGTAGCGATCACGAGGGTGAGCACGACGATCGACGTGTTGTTGTAGACGACGCTCGCCAACCACCCGAGCGCGCCGATGATGACGAGGAACAGGGCGATGATGAGCACCGTGTTGCGCTTGTTCGCGGCTATCGCGCGGTACATGGTTTCCGGTGCTCGTGAGGCTGGGAGGGACGGATGCTGATGAGCGGGTTCAGAACTGCACTCGTGGCGGCTCCGCGATGGCCGCGGAGTCGGCCACCTCGAAGAAGTCCCGTTCGGTGAACCCGAGCGAGCGAACGAAGAGCGTGTTCGGAAACTGCTTGATCTTCGTGTTGAGCTCGCGCACACCGCCGTTGTAGAAGCGGCGCGACGCCTGGATCTTGTCTTCGGTGTCGACGAGCTCGCCCTGCAGCTGAAGGAAGTTCTGACTCGCCTGCAACTGGGGGTAGGCCTCCGCGACGGCGAAGATGCTCTTCAGGGCCGACTGCATGTGGTTCTCGGCGACCGAGGCATCCGCCGGTCCCTCCGCTCCGAGCGTCTCGGCGCGGGCCTTGGTCACCGACTCGAAGACACCTTTCTCGTGGGCCGCGTAGCCCTTGACCGCCTCGATCAGATTGGGCAGCAGATCGGCTCGGCGCTTGAGCTGCACGGTGATGTCGCTCCACGCCTCGTCGACCCGCACATTCAGGGTCACGAGGGAGTTGTAGGTCGCCCAGAGATAGATGCCGATGATCACGACGAGAAGCACGATCACACCGATGAGAATCAGGATCTCCATGGCCTCGACTATAACGAAGAGGGACTGTGAGCCTCCGGTGGGTCGGGAACGGGACACGGGGAAACACGGGTGACACAATCCTGGGATTGGATGTCGCCGAGCCCGAGCACCGCCCGCGGCCGAGTCGAGAGCGGGGTTGACGTGGATCTGAACACCATCACGGCGATCCGCACGCCGGGCGATCGCTCGGAACTCGACCTCGCCGCCCTCTCCGCGAGCCCGGCAACCGCGGTGCTCGGCGGCGGGAGTTGGCTCTTCTCCGAACCGCAGCCGCACCTCGACACCCTCGTCGATCTGACCGCGATGCGCTGGCCGGCGGTGACCATGACCGCCGAGGGGATGTCGCTCGCCGCGACCTGCACGATCGCCGAGCTGGCGGCGCTTGAACCGATCACGGGGTGGGCGTCGCATCCGCTGATCCGGGAGTGCTGCGAAGCGCTGCTCGGCTCGTTCAAGGTCTGGAACGTCGCCACCGTCGGCGGCAACATCTGCCTCGGGCTGCCCGCGGGGCCGATGACGTCGCTCGCGGCATCCCTCGACGCCGACGCCGTGATCTGGACCCCGGACGGCCGCGACCGACGGATGCCCGTGCTCGACCTCGTGACGGGGGTGCAGGCCACGGCGCTCGCCCCCGGCGAGGTGCTCAGGTCGATCGAGATACCGTCGGCGGCGCTGAGGAGTCGCAGCGGTGTTCGGCGCATCGCCCTCTCGCCGCTCGGGCGCTCCGGCACCCTCGTGATCGCGCGAGTGGACGACACCGGAGCGTTCCTGCTCACGATCACGGCGGCGACCGTGCGTCCTGTGCGGATCGCCTTCGACGGCATCCCCACCTCCGGCGAACTGGCCGCCGCAGTGCGCGGCATCGACCGCTGGTTCGACGACGTGCACGGAGCACCGGACTGGCGCGCGGCGATGACGGCGCGATTCGCAGAGCAGCTGAGGGAGGCCCTGGCATGAGGTTCCACGTCAACGGTCAGGCCGTCGACGCCGACTCGAGCCCGGGTCAATGCCTTCGCACCCTGCTGCGTGAGCATGAGCACGTCGAGGTCAAGAAGGGGTGCGACGCCGGAGATTGCGGCGCGTGCACGGTGATCGTCGACGGCGCTGCCGTGCACTCGTGCATCTACCCCGCATCGCGGATGGAGGGCCGCTCGGTCACCACGGCCGCGGGACTTGGCCCCGTCACGAAGACCGGGCAG
>JBEANR010000074.1:0-35303 GCA_041165365.1 Actinomycetota bacterium
GGTCGGGGTGGATCGGGGTGGATCGGGGACAGCGGTCGAGCGGATCCGGAGGGCGCAGCGGCACGCCCGGGCGAGCCCCGTGAATTCTATCCACCGCCCGTCGGCGCCTCGACGACGGTCAGCCTCCACAGGATCCGACCGTCGACAGCGCCCGCTCGGAGAGCGCGACATCCGATCCACCGAATCGCAGGGTGAGGTCGGCGGACCCGACCTCCAGGCTCTCGAGCGCGAGCGCCTCGGGCAGGAACTCGGCGATGCAGAGATCCTGCGTGTCGAGCGCGCTCTCGGCGAGCGACCCGAAGGTGGTGCGCAGTTCGGCCGCAGTGAACGTCTGCTCGCCCAGGGTCACGCTCGACGGGGTGAACGCGAGTGCACCGTCGACCGCCTCGGGGGTGACCGTCACGCTCAGCGGGAGCGTGAACGCGAGCACGTCGAACTCCACGCTGAACCTGACGTCCGGTCGCTCGACGGTGACCTCGGTGATGGGCAGTCCACTGAGATTCTTCGACAACCCGAGCAGGTCGGACTCGGGAATCGTGACAGCGAGGTCGACCTCGTCGGCGGTGCCCTCCCCGTCGATCGGGACCCCGGATGCCCGCAGCCGCACGTCTCCGCTGAGGTCGCCGAACGTCACCTCCGAGGCCTCGGCGGTCACGCGCTCCAGCCTTCCGGAGAGCACCTGCAGAAGCACGGACCGACCGGCGACCTCGACGTCTATCGGGGTCGACGAGTCGACGGCGAGGCCCGCGCGCACCTGATCCCGCACGGTGTCGGCGACGATGCCGCGGGCGAGGAACTCCGCGGCGACGACCAGGCCGGCCACCACGAGCAGGAGCACGACGACGACGAACGCGAGCCTGCGAACACGATGCGGAACGGGAGGGTCGGCGGACGCCACGGGCCGCTACATCCGCTCGGGGGCGCTCACGCCGAGGAGGCCGAGCCCCGTGCGCAGCACCGTTCCCGCGGCGTCGTTGAGCCAGAGGCGGGTGCGGTGCACATCCCCGATCGGCTCGTCGCCCTGCGGCGCGACCCGGCAGGAGTCGTACCAACGGTGGTAGGTGCCGGCGAGCTGCTCGAGGTAGCGGGCCACCCTGTGAGGTTCGCGCAGCTCGGCCGCCTGCCGCACGATCCGCGGAAACTCGGCCAGCACCCCCAGAAGGTTGCTCTCCGATTCGTGGGTGAGCAGGCTCGCATCGAAGGCCGATCGGTCGACGCCTGCGGCGAGGGCGTTCCTGGCGACCGCCGAGGTGCGGGCGTGCGCGTACTGCACGTAGAACACCGGGTTGTCGTTGGTGCGTTTGGTGAGGAGGTCGAGGTCGATGTCGAGCTGCGAATCGCTCGAGCTGCGCACCAGGGCGTAGCGCGCGGCATCCACCCCCACCGCGTCGACGAGATCCTCGAGCACGACCACGGTGCCCGCCCGCTTGCTCATGCGCTGCGGCACGCCGTCTTTCACCAGGTTGACCATCTGGCCGATGAGCACCTCGAGGTTGACCCCGGGCTCGTCGCCGAAGGCAGCGGTCATCGCCATCAAGCGGCGCACGTAGCCGTGATGGTCGGCGCCGAGCATGATCAGGTTGCGATCGAAACCGCGTTCCCTCTTGTTGAGGTAGTACGCCAGGTCGCCCGAGACGTAGCCCGCTTCACCGTCGCTCTTGATGACGACACGGTCTTTGTCGTCGCCGAGATCGGTCGAGCGGAACCACGTCGCGCCATCGGTCTCGAAGATGTGACCGAGCGATCGCAGCCGCATGATCGCCCGCTCGACGTCACCGCGCTCGTGCAACTCGTTCTCGTGGAAGTAGACGTCGAAATCGACCCCGAAATCGTGCAGGCTCGCCTTGATGTCGGCGAACATCAGATCCACACCGCGGGCGCGGAAGAACTCCTGGGCCGCATCACGGTCGAGAGTCGCCAGTCGGCCGTCGGTGTCGGATGCCACGACTCTCGCCGCGATGTCGGCGATGTACTGGCCTCCGTAGCCGTCGTCGGGAGCGGGTTCTCCCAGGTGACTCGCCAGGAGACTGCGGGAGAACCTGTCGATCTGACCGCCGTGGTCGTTGAAGTAGTACTCGCGGGTGACGTCGGCGCCCTCCGCCTGGAACAGGCGGGCGAGACTGTCGCCGACCGCCGCCCAGCGGACGCCACCGAGGTGGATCGGGCCGGTCGGATTGGCGGAGACGAACTCGAGGTTGATCCGCACCCCTGAGTAGAGGTCGCCGGTTCCGTAGGTCTCGCCCTGGTCCACGATGGTCTGCGCGAGCGAACCCGCCGCCGCGGCATCCAGGGTCAGATTGATGAAGCCGGGGCCCGCGACATCCACCGAGGCGATGCCGTCGATGAGGCGGAACTGTTCGGCGAACTCGCCGGCGAGCTCTCGCGGGTTCGTACCGATCCGCTTCGCGAGTTTCATGGCGAGGTTCGACGCCCAGTCGCCGTGATCGCGGTTCTTGGGCCGCTCGAGTGAGACGTCCGCCAGGGTCAGTTTCACCGACTCCGCGGCCCCGCGGCGCTCCAGCACTCCGGTCGCGGAGGCGAGCAGGCTGGCCGAGAGTTCTGAGGGAGTCACGGGGAGCGATTCTATCCCGGCGCCCCCGCACCCCCTCAGCGTGCCCCGACGTCATCCGTCCTCTCGTGGGGGATCATGTGAGCGACCACCGATCAGGAAGGCCGTCATGTCGATTCGAGTCAGGTCAGTCCCCCGCGCCACCCTCGCCGTGGCCGGAGTCGTCATCGCCGCCTGCGCGATGACGGGGTGCACGGAGCCCGGGGACGGCACCCCGACGACCAGCCCATCGGTGTCGGCGGCCGAGTCGGAGTCCGCCGGTCCGTCCGTGTCGCCGTCCGCATCGGCCCTGCCGGAGACCGCGACGCCGATCGATCAGACCTGCCTGGAGCTGGTGCCCCTCCAGACGATGTACGACTTCGACCCGAACTTCGGTCTCCAGGATCCGTTCACCCCGGTCACCGGGAGCCTCGGTGAGGCCGCCGTCGATGCCGAGGGGGTGGCCTGCGGGTGGATTCAGCAGACCAACGGCGAGAAGCTCGAGATCGACGTCGCGGCTCCCGCCGCCACCGACCTCGCGGCGCGGAAGAGCGATGCCGGCGAGACGAACGATGGACGCTCGTTCTTCACCACGGCCGGCGAGACCGGCGTCGTGCAGATCTTCGAGGGGCGCTACTGGATCGTGCTGAGCTCCACCTACTTCTCCGGGCCGGCGGATGCCGCGGCGCTCGCCGATTCGGTGACCGCCGCGCTCCCCTGACCCGGGCCGGGTTCAGCGCAGCTGGACGAGCTCGCGCACATCGTCGCGCGGCAGTTCGTCGACGACGGCGATGACCTGGAGTTCGCGCAGGATCAGGTCTGCCCAGTGGTTGGTGAGGAACGCGATGTCGGCGGCGTCGCGGCCCGTCGAGATGCGCACGAGCGACTGACGAGGGGCGAGAGCCGTGGCATCCACCACCTGCCAGGTGCCGTCGACGTAGGCCTCGCAGACGGCGTGGAAATCCATCGGGTCGAGCCCCGGCGCATAGACCGCCGCCATCCTGGCCGGGATGTCGAGGGCGCGCAGCAGGGCGATGACGAGGTGCGCATAGTCGCGACAGACTCCCCGGCGGGCGAGGAGGGTCTGCTCCGCCCCGTCGGTCGGCAGGCTCGAGCCGGGCACGTAGCGCAGCTTGCTGCCCACCCAGGAGCCGACCGCGGCGAGCAGATCGTGGCCGGCGAGCCCGGAGAACTCCGAACGGGCGGTCGGGGTGAGGCTGTCGGACTCGCAGTATCTGCTCGGCCTCAGGTAGATGATGGGGTCGAGCTCGCTGTGATCCAGGGCCGTCGCCGTTCCGACGATCTCGGCCCGGTAGTCGACCGTCATGACGCCGCGCTCGCCGATCAGTTGATGCAGACGGGTGCCGTGTCGGTCCGAGATCTCGTTCGGGATGATCGGCCGCCCGTCGAGCGAGATCGCGAGATCCTCCGATCCGAGGGTGTTGCCCTGGGCGACGGCGAGACTGAGCACCATGTTCGTGCGGCCGGAGATCTCGAGTTCGAGATGGGCGGAGACGTGTCGCAGCATCCTGTGATCCTGTCACCCGCGTGTGGCGGGCGCGTTACGGCGAATCGCACGCGTGAGGGCACTGATAGCCTTGAGGCGCTCCTGGCCCCCGTAGCTCAGGGGATAGAGCACTGCCCTCCGGAGGCAGGGGCCGCAGTTCGAATCTGCGCGGGGGCACCATCCGAGGGTCCGCGCCATTCGCTCGTTCATCCTGCCTCAGCCGCGCGCCCGACGGCGCGCCGCTCGCCGGAACTCGAGAACGCGCCCTTCCCGAGGCGTACGCGGAGCCACGATTCGGGTCTCGGCGTCGAGAACTGGCGTGCGGGGTACATGACTCGGATTGCTCGACGGAGTCGGGGCACAATCCGTCATCGTGTCCTCCATTGTGTGGACACAGAAGATGAGAATCCCCTAGGCTCCAGTCGAGTCAACGTCGACCGGATCAGTCCACCTGCCGCACCCGAATCGGCAGGTGCACTCGCCGGCCACTCCGCTTACCCCCCGATTCGGAGTGGCCGGCTTCTCCGTCTCCCACGGCGGTCCGGCACCATCGGCGGATGCGCTCGTCCTACTATCGGAACGTGACTTCAGCGTCGGACGCCCTCGCCCTGGTGCTCGAACTCGTCACCTACATCGCGCTCGCCCCCGGGATCGTGCTGCTCGTGGTCGGATACACGCGCCGAGCGTTCGCCTCGAGGTACCAGCACACCTGGGGCGTCGTGGTCGACTCCCCCGCCGGAACGACGCACCCCTGGTTCCGCTGGCTCGATCTCGACCGCGAGTTCCAGTCGGCACCGGTGTCGGGCGACACCGGGAGGACCCTCGCAGTGGGCGACGAGGTCGAGGTCTACTTCGATCCGAGGAACCCCGAGAACGCGAGACTCACCGACCCGACCCGCGATGGGCACCTGGTGCGAATGCTGGGGTGGATCCTCACCGGAGTCGGTACCGCCGCCGGCATCGGACAGCTGATCGCCCTCGTCGTCACCGGATGACCGACGGGGTACAGCCGGGAACGGCCGGGCAGTCGAGCGGTGACGGACGGATGTCGCTCACCGTCGTGATCGCACCGGACTCGTTCAAGGGTTCCGTGACGGCACGGGGCGCGGCACTGGCGATCGCCGCGGGGTGGGCGGAGGCACGCCCTCTCGACACCCTCGATCTGCGCCCTCAGGCCGACGGAGGAGAAGGCACCCTCGACGCCGTCCAGACCGCGGTGGCGGGGTCGAGGCGCAGATCGGCCGGACCGGTCGAAGGCCCGGACGGGCACCCGGTGCCGGGAGAGTGGCTGCTCCTGCCGGATGACACCGCGGTGGTCGAGCTCGCCGGCTCGAGTGGTCTGCCGCTGATGAGGTCGCTCGACCCGATGGCCGCGAGCACCTTCGGGCTGGGCCAGGTCATCGCCGCCGCCCTCGACGCCGGCGCGGTGCGCCTCGTGATCGGGCTGGGTGGGTCGGCCTCGACGGATGGGGCCGCGGGTGCTCTCTCGGCCCTGGGACTCCGATTGCTCGACTCCGACGGGAGGGAACTGCCGCGCGGCGGAGCGGCGCTCGCGCGGCTCGACCAGGTCGACGACCGCGGGCTGCGAGCAGCGCCTCCTCTCGGGGTCGAGGTGCTGACCGACGTCGACGCCCCCCTCCTCGGGCCGCGCGGCGCGGCGGCCGTCTTCGGCCCGCAGAAAGGAGCGGACCCCGACCAGGTGATCGCCCTCGACCACGCACTCGCGGTCTTCGCACGGATACTCGCGCGGGATCTCGGCCGCGGCACCGGAGCCACCGGCGCCACCGGCGCCACCGGAGCGACCGGCGCGACCGGCGCCCTTGCGGCGGCCGCCGATCGCAGCGGGTCCGGCGCTGCGGGCGGCGCGGGCTTCGGCCTCACGGTCGCGCTCGGCGCGACTCTCCGCTCGGGGGCGGACAGGGTGGCGGAACTCACGGGGTTGAGCGGCGCACTCCGGTCGGCGCAGGTCGTCGTGACCGGTGAGGGGGCGTTCGACGCGACGTCGTTCGGAGGCAAGGTCGTGGGCAGGATGCTCGACAGGTTGGCCGGCAGGATCGAGAGTCGCGACATCCGGGCCGTCGTCGTCGCCGGGCGCATCGCCGACGACCTACTGCGGATCGCGCGGCTGTCGCCGAGTCTCGATCTGCACAGCCTGAGCGACATCGCCGGCTCCTCGGCGGCGGCGATGTCCGATCCGCTGGCAGCTCTGCGCGAGGCCGGTCGGCGCGCCGCACGGGCCATGGACAGTCGGATCGACCTGACGACCCAACGTTCCGAGGGTGATGCGCGTTTCAGTCAGTAGAGGTCTGTGTGGACAGGGGTCCGTGCTGATGATCGGGAGGAGCGCATCGTGACCGGTGCCTGGCAGGGGGTGGCGACGACGCTGGTCGACCAGCGTGGCGCCGCCCTGACACGCTACGCCTGGCTTCTCACGGGCGACGCGGATGACGCGGCCGATCTCGTGCAGGACGCCCTGGTCAAGACCTTCGGCCGCGTGCGCACCACGTTCACCGTCGGAAGCGCCGAGGCGTATGTGCGTCGCACCATGCTCAACACCTTCCTCGACGCGGGGCGTCGGCGCACTCGTTGGCGCCGCGTCGCCCACCTGCAGCTCGTGCCCGACGCAAGCGATTCCTCCGCGTCAGGCACAGAATTGAAGCTCGACCTGCGTCGCGAGCTCGACAGACTGACCCCCCGGGAGCGGGCCTGCCTCCTGCTTCGCTACTACGACGATCTGCTCGTCGACGACATCGCCGCAGCCCTCGGCATCAGCTCCGGCACCGTCAAGCGGTACCTCAGCGACGGCCTCGCGAAGATGGCGGTCGCGCTCGATCCCCAGGTGGACACCGCGGCATCCCCCGACCGCCCTGCTCCCGCCGGCCGCCCTGCTCCCCCCGACCGCCCTGCTACCGCCGACCGCTCCGCAACCGGCCACCTGACGCCCGACAGCGCCAGCACCGATCTGCCCGGCACCACCACAGCCACCAGCGCACCCCGAGGAGCCCACAATGTCTGACCGACACCGCACCGAGACCGACCTGCGAGACCAGTTGCGCGACGGAGCCGTTCCCGGAGCGCGGGGCATCGACCTCCCGACCGTGCTCCGACGCAGCGCCCGGCGGCGCCTGCCCGTGCAGCTCGCCCTCGGCACCGGAGTCGCACTCGCCGTGGTCTCGATCGGCGTCGCCGGCGTGGTCGGTGTGCGCGGGCTGTCAGGAGGCTCCGGAACGACGAGCGGCACCTCGACCCTCAGCGAGGGAACCCCGGACTCCGACCGGGATCCGGCTGTCGACGCTCCGGGCGTGGACCCCGGCGTCGGTCCCGTCGACGGAGCGCCGGCCGACGGCGGACTCACCCGCGCCCCCGCCGACAAGCTCAACTTCTGCGGGGCGCCCATGATGGACATCGCTCTCGACGACACGGGTCTGATCCTCACGGCGGCCTTCCCGGACGGCGCGGCGGGCAGCGAGCGCGTCGACGGCACCGTCACCCTGACCAACGGCGGCACTTCGCGGGTCGTCGGCACGACGGCGGCCACCCCCGCGGTCACCCTCTCGCGCGACGGACTGGTGCTCTGGCACAGCAACGGACCGACGATCGCCATGGCGATGCAGGTCGACCTCGACCCCGGTGAGTCCCTCACCTATGAGTCGTCGTTCGTGCCGGTCGAGTGCGGAGTCGAGGATGACGGCCTCCCGTCGTTCCGCGACGGCCTCCCCGCTGTGCCCGCCGGCGCCTACCAGGTGTCCGCCGCCATCGATCTCATCGTCGCCGACGGCACCCCGGTGCTGGTGACCGGACCCCTCGCGCCCGTGACGCTCAGGTGACCGCTCGCTAGACTCGCGGGGACATCCCTCGGACGACGGAGCGCCCCATCCGTACCTCGCAATCCCTTACTGCACGCCACCGCATCGCCGCGTTGACAGCGGTCGCGGGGGGCGCCGCGCTCGCCGTGCTCGGGCTGCTGACAGCACCGCAGTCGGCGTCGGCGGAGGACCCGGTCGAGTTGGGCGGCGCCTACATCGTCGACACCGTCGGCGCTCTCGACTCCGATCGGGCTCAGGTCGACGACGCGCTCGGACGACTCGACGACGAGACCGGCATCCAGCTGTTCGTCGTGTTCGTGGACTCGTTCGACGGGGTGTCGGCCGACGCGAGCTGGGCGGGGGCGACCGCCGAGCTCAACAGGCTGGGCACGGACGACGTGCTCTTCGCCGTCGCCACGGCCGACCGCAACTACGATTTCAGCTACCCCGACGACTTCGCGCTCGACGCCCGGACCACCACCGCGATCGAAGACAGGGTTCTCGACCGTCTCGCCGACGAGGACTGGTCCGGCGCCGTGGTGACGGCGGCCGACGGATACCGGTCCGCATCGGACGGGGCGTCGGCCGGCGGGGCCTCCGGCGGACCGCTGTCGGCGATGGTCGGAGTCGTGGTCTTCATCGTGCTGGCCGGCGTGGTCGTCATCGTCGTGGTGGTGATCGTCACGCTGGTGCGTCGTCGCCGCCGCGCGGCGTCGGCCGTGGCCACCGCGAGGCTCGACGACGAGGCGCTCGAGGCTCGGGTCGGAAAGCTGCTTGTACAGCTCGACGACGACCTCGCCTCGAGCGAGCAGGAGCTCGGATTCGCGACGGCGCAGTTCGGCGATGCGGCCTCCGCGCCGTTCGCCGAATCGCTCGCGCGCGCCCGCGCGCAGGTCGCCGAGGCCTTCACCCTCAAGCAGCAGCTCGACGATGCCAGTCCCGAGACCCCGGCACACCGCAGGGAGCTGGGTCAGCGGATCGTGCACCTGTGCGAGTCGGCTGATCGCGAGCTCGACAGTCAGGCCGACGCCTTCGCCGAACTCCGCGACCTGGAGAAGACCGCGCCGGCCGAGCTCGTGACCGTGCGCAGTGGAGCGGATGCCGCGGCCGCCCGCATCTCGGAGTGCGAGACCGCGCTCACCGGCCTCTCCTCCACCTACTCGCCCCCGGCGGTCGGCACCGTCGTCGACAACCCGCGGAAGGCGCGCGAGCTGCTCGGGGTCGTCGCGGATGCGGCGAAGTCGGCGGAGACCGCCCTCGCCGCCGGGGAAACCGGGGATGCCGCGGTCGCCGTGCGCACGGCCAGAGCCGGACTCGGGCAGGTCGATCACCTGCTCGACGCGATCGACTCCCTCGGAGCTGCGCTCGGAGAGGCGGCGAGCAGCCTCGACGCCTCCCTCGCCGACACCCGCGCCGACATCGCCGCAGCACGGGCCCTCCCGGCGTCGCCCCAGTCGGACGAGCTCGGCCAGGCCATCCTCGCCGCGGAGACCGCGGTCTCCGGTGCGGCGGTCGGCGACCCCCTGGCGAGGCTCGCCCTCATCTCCGAGGCCAACGCCCGCCTCGAGGCGGTGTTCGGCGGAGTGCGCGACGCCCAGAACCGACTCGAGCACGCGCGCCTGCAACTCGACGGCGCGATTGCGGCCGCGCGCAGTCGGATCACGGCGGCGAACGACTTCATCGCGACCCGTCGGGGTGCCGTCGGGGAGCGCCCACGCACCGCCGTCGCCGACGCCGAGCGACGGCTCGACGCCGCCGTCGCCCTCGCGGTCTCCGATCCCGTCTCGGCTCTCGCGGAGGCACAGCGGTCGGCCGAGGTCGCCGATCGCGCCGTCACGACGGCGCAGAGCGAGGTCGCGTCGGTGGACACCTCCCCCTGGGCCGGTGAGCGCGGCGGCGGCTCCTCGGGCTCCGGCATCGGCGATGCGCTGATCGGCGGCATCCTCGGATCACTCCTGGGTGGCGGCGGCTCGCGCGGCGGAGGCTACGGCGGCGGGTTCGGGGGTGGCTCCTGGGGCGGGGGCGGCGGCGGCTCGTGGGGAGGCGGGTACGGCGGCAGCTCACGGTCGAGCAGCTCGCGTTCGAGCAGTTCCAGGTCGAGCGGTTCGAGGCGGTCCAGTTCCGGTTCGTCGCGCTCCGGCGGCGGCCGCTCGCGCAGCAGCCGCGGACGATTCTAGAAGCGCCACCACGTCATCCATGACCCGACGACCACTCGCGACATCCACACCACGACAGCACGACGGAAGGAAGCACCCATGACCAAGCAATCGATCTTCGGACGGATCGCTCAACTGGCGAAGGCGAACATCAACGCCCTCCTCGACCAGGCCGAGGACCCGGCGCTCATGCTCGACCAGATGGTGCGCGACTACACGAACAGCATCTCCGAGGCCGAGAGCGCGATCGCCCAGACCATCGGCAATCTGCGCCTGCTCGAGCAGGATCACGCCGAGGATGTCGCGAACGCCGCCGACTGGGGTGGCAAGGCCCTCGCCGCGAGCCGCAAGGCCGACGAGCTCCGCGCCGGAGGCAATGCCGCCGACGCCGACAAGTTCGACAACCTCGCGCGGGTGGCCATCGGGCGCCAGCTCTCGGCCGAGAAGGAGGCACGCGACGCCGAGCCGACGATCGCGTCGCAGACCGCCATCGTGAATCAGCTGAAGGCGGGGCTCGACGCCATGCGCGGCAAACTGAGCCAGCTCTCGTCGAAGCGCGACGAGCTGATCGCCCGGTCGAAGACGGCGGATGCGCAGCGGCAGGTGCAGGACGCCGTGAAGTCCATCGACCTGCTCGATCCGACCAGCGAGATCAGCAGGTTCGAAGACAAGATCCGGCGCGAAGAGGCCGTCGTGCTCGGGCGGCAGGAGCTCGCGGCATCCAGTCTCGATGCCCAGTTCGAGCAGCTCGACGCCTCGGACGACGCCGTCGAGCTCGACGCGAGACTGGCCGCGCTGAAGGCCGGCAGTCCGGCTCCCCGCGCGCTCGGCCCGGCGGAATAGAGCATCACCGTCCGTACCGCCCACCGTGCGACGGCCGTGGCCCCGCGCATCGTCGGCATCGACCTCGCGCGGGGCCTCGCCGTACTCGGCATGTTCATCGCCCACGCGATACCACGGCCGGATGTCGGCGAACTCCTCGTCGACGGTCGGTCGTCGATCCTCTTCGCGACCCTCGCCGGAGTGTCACTCGGTCTGATCACCGGCGGTGACCGGCCACTCCCGCGGGGTCGACGTCGAACGCGGGTTCTCGGGGTGCTGGTGCGGGCGGCGGCGATCTTCGTGATCGGGGCTCTGCTTCTGCTGCTCGACAGCGAGATCGCGATCATCCTCGACTACTACGGCATCATGTTCGTGCTGCTCATCCCCCTGCTGTTCCTCCCCCGCTGGTTGCTCGCAGTCATCGCCGGGGTGCTCGCCGTCGCCATGCCCGCGTACGCGATGACCCTCCCGTTCGTCGACGAGAGCGATCCGGGGCTCGACGGAGCCCTGCAGGACTACCTGTTCACCGGCTACTACCCGGCACTCGTCTGGTTGCCGTTCCTCCTCGTCGGGCTGATCTGTGCCCGATCGGGGCTCGCCCGCCCGGCGACCCAGCTCGCCATGACGGGCGGGGGCGTCCTCGCCGCCGTCGTCGGGTACACGGTCGGCGCCGTGCTGCCCGGCGCCGCGGCGACGGCGCACTCGGGGTCGACGGCGGAACTCGTCGGGTCGGGAGGCGTCGCGGTCGCGGTGACCGGCGTCGTGCTGTGGATGACGGCGCCCGACCGGGGTGCGTTCGGACGCGTCATCCGCACCGCCACTTCGCCGCTCGCCGCCGTCGGCTCGTTGGCCCTGTCGGTGTACGTGCTGCAGATCATCGTGCTCGCCATGGCGGTCGCGCTGCGGGCGGAGGGCTCGGTGGACTATCCGGGGTGGCCGCTGCTCACCGTGTTGGTGTTCGGTTCACTGATCGGCGCCTGGCTGTGGCGGCGGTTCGTGGGTCGCGGCCCGCTCGAGCGGGCGATAGGTGCGCTCTCCCGTCTGCCGGCTCGGGTCTGAACCGCCTGAGAGCGCGGCGTGAGGCAGCTCGGCGCGCGGGAACAGAGTGGCCGCGACATCCGTTACCCCCGATCATGACAACTCTCGGAATCATCGGTGCAGGACACATCGGCAGCCAACTCGCCCGGGCCGCGATCGCGCACGGCTACGACGTCGTGATCAGTAACTCCCGCGGACCGGAGACACTCGGCGACCTGATCGCCGAGCTCGGGCCGAAGGCCACGGCCGCAGCCGCCGCGGAGGCTGGAGCCGCCGGCGACTTCGTGGTCGTGACGGTACCGCTCAAGAACTACGCGGAGGTGCCCGTCGAACCCCTCGACGGCAAGATCGTGATCGACACGAACAACTACTATCCGCAGCGCGACGGCCGGATCGCCGGTCTCGACGAGGAACGCGACACGGTCTCGGGGATGCTGCAGAGCCACCTGCCCGGCAGCCGGGTCGTCAAGGCGTTCAACAACATCATGGCGGCGGACATCACCACCGACGGATCGCCGTCGGGATCCGACGACCGTCGCGCCCTGCCCCTCTCGAGCGACGACGCGGAATCCGCAGCCTTCGTGGCGACCTTTCTCGACGAGCTCGGATTCGACTCGGTGACCGTGACACCGCTGGCGGAGAGCTGGCGGTTCGAGCGCGACCAGCCCGCCTACGTGGTGCGGCAGAACGCAGACGAGCTGCGCACCAACATCGCCCTCGCCGTGCGCGACAAGAACAGCCGGTGAGCCGGGGCGGGTGCGTGCCAGACTGAGCACGTGCCCGCCACCTTCATCGTCGTTCCGCAGTGGCAGGGCTCGGGATCGGCGAGAGCGATGCGGCTCATCGATGGAGCTCTCGCCATCCGTGCCGATCTGCCCCTCTCTGCGACGGTCACCGCCGAGGTGCCGAGCGGTGCAGGGTCCGATCTCGGAACCTCGGTACACCGTCTCAGCGCCATTCAGCACGTGCGCGACTCCGTGGCGGTCGCCGTGGCCGCAGCATCGGGCGTGCCCGTCATCATCGGAGGCGACTGCGCCGTCGATCTCGCAGGGGTCGCGCACGCCATGGCTCACCACGACGTCGCCGTGGTGTGGCTCGATGCGCATCCCGATCTGAACACGCCTGAGTCGTCGCCGTCCGACGCGTTCAGCGGCATGGTGCTGCGCACACTGCTGGGAGAGGGCCCCGACGTCGCCGTTCCTCCGACTGCGCTGTCGCCGCACAGGGTCATCCTCGCCGGAACACGGGCGTCGGACGACCCCGAGGACGCGTTCATCCGTTCCTCCTCGATTCGGATGATTGCCGCGGCCGACCTCACCCCGGAGACGGTGTCCGCGGCGCTGATGGCCAGCGGCGCGACATCCGTCTACCTGCACATCGATCTCGATGTGATCGACCCCGGTGAGTTCCTCTGCGTCGGTGCGCCCGAGCCCTTCGGAGTGAGCCTCCATCAATTGATCGAGGCGATCACCGCGGCCCGCGCGACACTCCCTCTCGTCGGAGCCGCTGTCGCCGGCTTCGCCCCGGCATCGCCAGACAGCGCCGCCGATGATCTGCCGACCATCCTGCGCATCATCGGGGCGCTCACGAAGGGTCTGTAGCCGTTCGCACCCCCTATCGCGCTGGTGGGGCGCCTCGTCGCTCTCACCCGGTGACGCCGACCGTAGGCTGGGCGGATGAGCGACGACGCCCTCCCCACGCCCGCAGACGACCCGCGCGTGACCGTCGAGGTGCGGGGCCACATCCTGCTCATCGGCCTCGATCGCGTCGGCAAACGCAACGCAGCCGACCACAGGATGCTCACTGAACTCGCCCTGGCCTACGGACGCCTGCAGCATGACGCGAACCTGAGGGTCGGTCTCGTCTTCGCCCACGGAGACCACTTCACCGCCGGTCTCGATCTGGCCGACCTCGGTCCGCGGATCGGACCGGATGGCCTCGATCTCGCCCCCGAGGGCGGCCTCGATCCCTGGCAGGTGCACGACGAGCAGCTCACGAAGCCCGTGGTGATCGCCCTCCAGGGCACCTGCCTCACCCTCGGAATCGAGTTGGCCCTCGCGAGCGACATCGTCATCGCCGCCGACTCGACCCGGTTCGGACAGATCGAGGTGACCCGGGGCATCCTCCCGTTCGGTGGAGCGACCATCCGGATGCCACGGGCCGTCGGCTGGGGCGACGCGATGCGCTGGATCCTGACCGGCGAACAGTTCGACGCCGCCGAGGCCCTCCGCATCGGCCTCGTGCAGGAGGTGGTGCCCCACGGCACGCAGTTCGAGCGGGCTCTGGAGTTGGCGGAAAAGGTCGCCGCGCAGGCACCGCTCGCCGTGCAGGCGGCCCTCGCCAACGCGAAGCGTGCGGTGCGGGAGGGGGATGCCGCGGCCGAAGCCGATCTGCAGCCGGCACTCGTCTCGCTGCTGCAGACCGAGGATGCCGCGATCGGCATGCGCGCGTTCCTGTCGCGCACCACCGCGGAGTTCACCGGTCGCTGAGGGTCCTTTATCCGTCGTCACCGACCGCCCGCTGCGCAGGAGATACGCCGACACGCCGAGTCGAACGGCTGAGCACACGGCGTGTCGCGCGAGTCTCCTGCCGAACGCCACACCGCTCGCTGCAGAACACCGCACGCCTCGCAACCACGCCTCGCAACCCACGCACGAGAATCGCGGAGCAACCGAAGCGACGGCCCGACGGATGACGCGGCAGCCCCACCCCGTCGCTGTCGGCGTGCGCAGGAGATGCGCCGACACGCCGAGTCGAACGGCCCCGCACTCGGCGTGTCGCGCAGATCTGCTGCCGAACGCAACGCAACCGATGTCGCGAGACGCCACGCCAGCTCACCGCGAGCCGCGCCAGCTCACCGCGAGCCGCGCCAGCTTGCCCGAGCCGCGCGAGCCCGCCGCACGCCGCATCAGCTGGCCGCAGACTCCGCAGACTCCGCAGACTCCGCAGGCAGCCTGCCTAGACTCGAACGACACCCACAGCATCGGAGGAATCATGACCGCGACCACCTACGACGTCATCGTGATCGGGGCCGGCGCCGTCGGCGAGAACGTCGCAGACAGGATCGTGCAGGGTGGCCTCAGCGCGGTCGTGGTGGAGAGCGAGCTGGTCGGCGGCGAGTGCTCCTATTGGGCGTGCATGCCCTCGAAAGCCCTGCTCCGCAGCGGTATCGCCCTCCGCGCGGCACGGGCCGTCGGGGGCGCTGGTGGGGCGATCACCGGAGACCTCGACGTCGCCGCGGTGTTCGCCAGACGGGACTCGTTCACGAGCAACTGGCAGGACGACGGGCAGGTGCGATGGCTGCAGGGGGCAGGAATCGACCTCCTGCGCGGTCACGCCCGCATCACCGGGCCGAAGGCCGTGAGCGTCACCGCCGGCGACGGCGCAGTCACCCGGCTGACCGCGACCCACGCCGTCGTGATCGCGACCGGCTCATCGGCGCTGCTCCCCGACATCCCCGGTCTCGCAGACGTCGACCCCTGGACCTCCCGCGAGGCGACCAGCGCCTCGACGGCTCCCGGCAGCCTCGGCATCATCGGCGGCGGCGTGGTCGGGGTCGAGATGGCGACCGCCTACGCGAGCTTCGGAACGAGCGTCACCCTGCTGTCCCGCGGGCCCCTGCTGGGCGGCCAGGAGCCGTTCGCGGGCGAGCTCGTCACCGACTCCCTGCGCGAGCTGGGGGCGACCGTCAAGATCGGGGTGTCGCCGACGAGCGTGGGACGTGCGGATGCCGGCATCCGCCTGCACCTCGACGACGACGAGTCCCTCGTGGTCGACGAACTCCTCGTGGCCACGGGTCGCACGCCGCGCACCGACGATCTGGGGCTCGAGTCGATCGGGCTCACCCCCGGCGACTGGATCACGACCGACGACACGCTGCGCGTCGGCGGCTTCGACTGGCTCTACGCGGCAGGCGACGTGAACCACCGGGCTCTGCTCACCCACCAGGGCAAGTACCAGGCGAGAGCGGCCGGAGACGTGATCGTGGCGAGGGCGAACAGCCATGCCGTGTCGAATGGACCTTGGGGCACCCACGTCGCGACCGCCGACCACGAGGCCGTGCCGCAGGTGACGTTCTCCGATCCCGAGGTGGCGTCGGTCGGGTTGACGGCGGCAGCAGCCGAGAAGGCCGGCTACGACATCCGCGTCGTCGACTACGAACTCGGATCCGTCGCGGGGGCGGCCGTCCACGCCGACGGATACACCGGTAGGGCGCGCATGGTCGTCGACGAGAAGCGCTCGCTGATCCTCGGGATGACCTTCGTCGGACAGGATGTCTCGGAGATGCTGCAGGCCGCGACCATCGCCGTCGTCGGCGAGGTGCCGCTGCACAGGCTGTGGCACGCCGTGCCCGCCTATCCCACGATGAACGAGATCTGGCTTCGGCTGCTCGAGACCTACGGACGGCCGGTGGAGTGACCCGTCACCGCCCCCGGTCCACCGGCGCGAGCGCCGCGTACACCCCGAGCAGCGCGGTGGCGGTCGCGCCCCAGGTGTAGCCCTCGGCGTGATGGCGTGCGGAGGCGGACATCAGCTCGCCCCCTGTCGATCGAAGCAGCGACGACACCGCCCGCGCCCAGTCCGCGGGATCACGGGAGTCGACGAGGATGCCCGAGCTGCCGTGCGCGACGGACTCCATGAGCCCCGACCCCCGGAAGGCGACGACGGGGGTGCCGCTCGCGGCCGACTCGAGAGCCACCAGGCCGAACGTCTCACTGCGCGAGGGCACGAGGGTGACGGAGGCGACCGCGAGCAGGTCTGCGACCTCGTCGCGGGAGAGCGAGCCGGCGAACACGACGTCGCGCGCGACCCCGAGTGAAGCGGCGAGATCCTTCAGGCCCTCGAGGTAGGCGTGCTGGCCGGGAGTCGACTCCCCCGCGACGACCAGCAGGGGACGAGGCGCGCCGGTCGACGCGAGTGCCGCGAGGGCGCGGATGGCGAGCGCCTGATCCTTGAGCGGTTGCACACGGCCGACCACGGCGAGGATCGCGCGCCCCGCCGGGAGCGAGAGAGCGGCGCGCACCGAGTCAGCGGACGCCGCCCGACGCGGATGGAAGCGGTCGACGTCGACCCCCGGGGGCACCACCCACAGGCGATCGGGCGGCGCACCGACGAGGTCGATGAGGGCTGTGGCCTCAGCGGCCGACCCGGCCACGATCGCCGAGGCCTGCTTGGCCAGGAACATCTCGCTGCGGAGCCGCTGCTCTGATTCCCGAGCCGCTCCGGGTTCTGCCGTCGCGTCCTTGAGCGCGGCCACCGTGTGGAAACTCTGCACGAGCGGGATGCCGAGTTCGAGCGCGACCGGCAGGGTCGCGAGCCCGCTCAGCCAGTAGTGCGCATGGATGACCGAGTACCGATCCCTGCGTGCGAGGGCGGCGACCCCCTCGCCGAACTCGTCGGTCAGCGGCACCAGCCGCTCGGTCGCGAGCTCGCCCGCGCCGCCGGCGGCGAGTTCGTGCAGGTGCACCCCGTCGGCGACCTCCGACACCCGGGGCGCGCCGACGGCGCGGGTGATCAGGTCGACCTGGGCACCCCTGGACGCCATCTCGCGCGCGATCGCGCTCAGGAGCACGTTCATGCCGCCGGCATCACGCGTGCCGGCGGTCGCGGTCGGCGAGGTGTGCATCGACACCAGGGCGATCCGATCGGTCATGACCTCACCCTAGGCCGGTGCCGCGACGTCATCCGTGCTACCAATGCAGGATGCCGACGGCCGCCACCCTTCAGCGCCTGTGCGCCTTCCTCGAGTCGAGTGCGCGGAGGGTGCCCGCCCTGCAGGCCGTCGCGCGTCATCCGACGGTCGTCCTGCTCGGCTACGGCGTGGCGACCGCGGTCGGCGTGCTCTGGGGAGGAGCGCTGAGCGTCGGCCGCTTCGAGCGGCAGCGCGGGGTGTGGGTGGCCTCCGGATGCCCGCCGTGGGCGTTCGGCCGGGGTGGCACCACCCTCGGAGCGGTGTATCTCACGTCGCGCAACGTCTCGCCCGGAGTGCTCGACCACGAGGCCGTCCACCGCGCCCAGTGGCGGCGCTACGGGCTCGCGTTCGTCATCCTGTACCTCGCCGCCGGGGCGGACCCCCTCACCAACCGCTTCGAAGTCGAGGCCGGCCTCGAGCGCGGGGGCTACCGCTGAGCAGTGGCTGCGGGTGGTGTCGGGCCAGGCGCGTGACGTCAGCGGGCGGCGCGTGGGGCTGTTCCGGCGGCGGAACGCTGGACCCCGGCGGACGCGATACGGATGCCCGCGCGCTCCACGATCGCGGTCACCCGAGCCGCGAGCGCCGGATCGAGGTCGATCCAGCAGTAGATCGCGTCGGCGTCGGACTGCTCGACGACCATCTCTCCGACCCACGCCACGAGCGCGCGTTCGAGTCGCTCGCTGCGGCGCTGAGCCGATCGTGCGTCCCGCGTCAACCAGGTCACGACGACGTTGCGCGGAGTCGCCGGAGGAGGCAGCAGCCCGACCTCATCGGTCTCGACGAACGCCTGACCGCGTGTGTCGACGGTCAAGGACCCCACGAGGGAGCAGAGCGCACCAGCCGTCGTCTCGTCGCCGATCAGCAGGACGCGCTGCCCGCCACCAGGGGCGAATGCGCCCTCCGTCGGGTGCTCGGGGTCGTGGGTGGTCATGCTTCAAGTATGGCATGCCTAACCTAAGTCGCCGCGCAGTGCGTTGCACCGAGGAGCTCGCATAATCGTCATCATTTCGTCATCGAGCGATCCTCTCTCCCGGCGGAACAGCGGGTTAGCCTGGCGGTCCGCCACGTCTGAGGATCCCCTCCGGCGTCGAAGGACACCTCTCGAGACATCGCCGAAGGACACCATGCGCCGCGCCCTGCCACTCCTGACTGTCGCCGTCGTCCTCGTGCTCGCGGGGTGCACGGAGCCCGCCACCACGACACCCTCGCCGACGGCGTCCACCGATCAGGAACCGGCATCGCCGAGCGCCTCGGCCTCGGCCGATCCCGCCCCACCGATCGACATCAAGCCCGCCACGTGCGAAAACATGCTCGAACCCGTCACCGCAGAACGGATCGCGACGGAGGGGTCGAGCACCGGGCTGCAGATCATCCCGGGATGGGCCGACAAGATGCAGGACGAGGGCAATCTGCTCGGCAGGTTCGTCGAGTTCGGCGGTGTGTCCTGCGCCGTGGGGTTCGTGCCCGGCGACAACATCAGCCCCTACGCCTGGTCGCCGATCGACGAGGAGTCGACGGTGGCCGTGCAGGTGCAGCTCACGAGCGAGCAGTTCGAGCCCCGGCCCGATCCCCTCGGCGAGCTGTGGTGCCTGCCTGCGGAACTCGCCGCCAACGGTGCGGAGCCCTGTTACCTGTTCCGTGACGCCGACTGGTTCTTCACCGACACGGCCTCCCTCATGCAGGGTTATGTCGATCGGCTCGATGCACTGTAGGCGTCCGCGCGGTCATCCTCACCACATCGCCGGATGCCGGCGGTGCCAGGCCAGGCGGCGCTCGAGTTGCGTGCCGATCGAAACGAGCACCTGCTCGCCGCCCGGGCGACCCATCAGTTGCACGCCCATCGGAAGACCATCGGCCGTCTGATGCACGGGGAGGGTGATCGCGGGCAGTCCGCAGACGTTCGCGACGCTCGTGAACGGTGTGTAGACCACCTGCTGGGCGAAGTTGCGCTCGGGGTCGTCGCGGTCGTACCAGCCGACCGGGCGAGGGGTGAGGGCGAGACTCGGCGTCATCACGGCGTCGAACGATGCGAGCTGACGGATGATCGACCTCTCGTACGCGCTGAGGGCGGCGAGTGCCTCCGCCAGGATCCGCCCGCTCACCTCGCGGCCCCGTGCCACGAGCCAGGCGGTGAGCGGTTCGAGGCGAGCGACATCCGCCCCCTCCGCAGGGATGCCCGCAGCACCCACCTGCCAGACCGTGCGGAAGGCCGGCGCGTAGCTCTCGTCGCGTTCGAGGTCGAACCGCTCGATCCCATGGCCCAGGGCGTCGAGCTCGCGCGTCGCCGACTCCAGGGCGTGCCGCGCCTCGGGCGAGATCTCGATCTCGTAGGCGTCATCCCAGGGGGATGATGTGGTGACGCCCACCTGATACCGTCCCTCGCCGCGCACGGCCGCCCCGAGCAGTGACCCGTCCGTCCACTCGGGCGACCTGGTCGCCATCGGATACGGCCTCGCAGCGACGAGGGCGTCGAGCACCATCGCGGCGTCGGCCACGGTTCGGGCGATCGGGCCCGGCACGACGAGTCCCGCGAGGGAGTCCAGCCCCGTGCGGGCCGGGACGAGACCCCGGCTGGGCTTCAGCCCGACCAGCCCGCAGGCGGCGGCCGGGATGCGCACGGAACCGCCTCCATCCGATCCGACGGCGACGGGGAGCAGCCCGGCCGAGACCGCGGTGGCCGCCCCGCCGCTCGATCCCCCGCTGCCGAGAGCGGTGTTCCACGGATTGCACGCGGGCGGTGCGACGGCGCTCTCGGTGTACGAGGTCAGGCCGAACTCCGGGGTGTTCGTGCGGCCGAGATTGACCGCACCGGTCTGATCGACGTCGATCACGATCCGGTCGGATTCGGTGGGCACGAACCCCGTCATCACCGCCGATCCGTAGCCGGCGGGCACCCCCGCCCTCGCGTCGAGATCCTTGTCCGCCATCGGCAGACCCCAGAGCGGGCGGGTGCGGGGCACGGATGTCGCGACTTCCGCAGCCCGTCGACGCGCGTCATCCGGCAGCACCCTCACGAACGCACCGAGACCGCCGTCCAGCCGGAGGATGCGCTCGAGGTAGTGCTCGGTGAGTTCGGCGGGGGTGATCTCGCCGCGCTGCAGCCAGTCCCACTGCTCCTGCGCGGTGAGATGATGCAGTTCGAAGGCCATCCAAGGAGCCTACGGGCGGGATACCCTCGACCCTTGGGGGCGAAGACGCTAGAATCATGTACATGAGGACCCTCTCCTTGGCAGAAGCTCGAGCAGATCTCTCCAGATTGGTCGAGTCGGCGGTGTCGACGCATGAGCGCTTCGACGTGACGCGCAACGGGAAGAGGGCGGCCGTCCTCCTCAGCGCCGACGACTACGACGCGCTCGTCGAGACTGTCGACATCCTCGGCGACGTCGACCTCGTCGACGATCTGCGTCGAGGGTCCGTAGAGGTGCAGTCCGGGCTGACCTCCTCCGCCGACGAGGTGCGCGCTGCACTGATCGCACGGGGCCGGCTCCCAGCGTGACACCTGAGTTCGAGGTCGTCTTCAGCCGCAGTGCGAGACGAGCCCTCGAGATCGACCTGCCCGAGAAGGTCGCGGCGGCAGCATTCGAGTTCATCATGGGCGACCTCCGAATTAATCCCCGACGGGTCGGGAAGGCTCTGCGCGCACCGCTCGCCCCGCTCCTCTCAGCGAGACGAGGCGAGTATCGAGTGATCTACCGCGTCGACGACGTCCGTATCGTCGTCGAGATCGTCTCCGTCTCCCATCGGCGAGATGCCTATCGCCGGTGACCCGCGCCACTCCACGCCGGCGCTCGGGTGCTCACTACAGGGCGGATTCCTGAGTCAGCTGTCGGCGGATCGACCTTGACACGGCTTCCGAGACCTGCTTGGTTAGTTACATGACCAATGAACCAACGAGGTTGCACGGTGGATGACGCGAGGCCCCTGTTCGCGCAGATCGCCGAATCGGTCGAGAACGACATCCTCTCCGGTGCACTCGCCGAAGAGAGTCAGGTGCCGTCGACGAACGAGTTCGCAGCCTTCTACAGGATCAACCCGGCGACGGCGGGTAAGGGTGTCAACCTGCTCGTCGACGACGGTGTCCTCTACAAGAAACGAGGTATCGGAATGTTCGTTTCCACCGGCGCCCGCGCCATGGTCGTCGATCGACGACGGGCCAGCTTCACCGCGGAGTTCATCGCCCCTCTCATCTCCGAGGCGGCCCGCCTCGGCATCGGCCCCACCGATCTGGCCACGATGATCGAGAAGGAGGGAGGAGTATGAGCGAGGTCATCGACGTTCGAGGGGTGACCAGACGCTTCGGCTCGGTCTCCGCCCTCGACGACGTGAGCTTCGAGGTGGAGGAGAACACGATCTGCGGCCTCCTGGGGCGAAACGGGGCGGGCAAGACCACCGTGATGCAACTACTCACCGCACAGGACTTCGTGACGACCGGGTCGATCTCGGTCTTCGGCGAGAACCCCGTCGAGAACCCGCGCGTGCTCGACCGCGTCTGCTTCATCAAGGAGAGCCAGCGCTACCCCGACGACTTCACCGCCCGCCATGTGTTCCGCAGCGCTCCCTGGTTCTTCCGCGGGTGGGATGCGGCCTTCGCCGAATCGTTGATCGCCGACTTCCGGCTCCCGGTCGACCGGCGCATCAAGAAGCTCTCGAGAGGTCAGCTCTCGGCAGTCGGTGTGATCGTGGGACTGGCCTCGCGGGCACCGCTGACCTTCTTCGACGAGCCCTACCTCGGGCTCGACGCCGTGGCCCGCCACCTGTTCTACGACCGTCTGCTCGAGGACTACGCCGAGCACCCGCGCACCGTGGTGCTCTCCACGCATCTGATCGACGAGGTGAGCAACCTGCTCGAGCACGTCCTCGTGCTCGACGAGGGTCGACTCGTGATGGACCTGCCCGCCGAGGAGGCCAGGGCCTCGGCGACGACGGTGACCGGCGCGGCGACGGCGGTTGAGCAGTTCGTCGCCGGGATGCCGGTGATGCACCGCGACTCGCTCGGCGGCCTCCTCTCGGTCGTCGTCGGGCCACTGAACTCGGAATCCAGAGACGCGGCGCGAGCACAGGGGCTCGAGATCTCCCCCGTGTCACTCCAACAACTCGTCATCCGCACGACGGATGCCCCAGCAAGAGAATTCGAGGCAAGCGCATGACCACGATCGGCGTGACCATCCCCCGGGCGACCCGCTCGTCGACCCTCGACCGCATCCTCGCGGTGGTGCGGCTCCACTTCATCAACCCGAAGGGCTTCATCTGGCTGCCCCTCGCGATCATGGCGTTCATCTTCCTGGTGAACTACCTGGTCTGGCTGATCATCTTCGCGACCGTGACCGCGCCGGCCGAGCAGGCCGACGTACGGCAGGGACTCCAGTACAGCGGGGCATCGCTGTTCATCTTCGTGTACATGATGGTGGTGGCCGTCCAGGCCATCAATCTCACCTTCCCGTTCGCCCAGGGCTACGGGGTGACGCGACGGGACTTCGCGCTCGGGTCGGCAGTCGCCTTCGTCACGTTGAGTGCGCTCTTCAGCATCCTGTGGACGGCCCTGTCCCTGCTCGAGGACGCCACGGGCGGTTGGGGCCTCGGAGGCTCGATGTTCACGGCCGCCTACTTCAGCGACGGCCCCTGGTTCGAGCGGTTCTTCGTCTACCTCGCGGCGTTCCTGTTCTTCGTCTTCATCGGGGCCGCGACCGCGGCGGCCTACGTGAGGTGGAAGGCGATGGGCATGTATGTCTTCTTCGCCGCCCTCACCGTCGCGATCGTGGCCGCCGGCGCGATCATCACCCTGACCGGGTCATGGCCCGCCGTCGGCGAGTGGCTTGCGGCGTCCTGGCCGGTGGGAATCGCCCTCTGGTCGCTCGTGCCGACGCTGGCGAGCGCAGCGCTCGGCTACCTGATCCTGCGGCGGGCCACCCCGAGGAGCTGACCCGGAGGTGCCCTACTCCACCTGTGCCCTGAGACTCTTCACCAGGTCGTGGAAGGCGAGGGGGGCCTGAGCGATCACCTTCCGCCCCGCGATCAGGGCGGCCTTCTCCCCGCGCTGCGCCACGTTGAGGATCACGTGCTCGAGGTGCGAACCCCGCTCGTCGGGCACCACCCTGTACTCGGCTCGGTACCACCACCCGCCCTGAGCGACGATGAAGAACGCGCCGGGATCGGCGAGGTACGCACTCGCGGCGTATGGGCCCGGGTCGAGAAGGGTCTCGAGCGCCGCGAACACGGCTTTCGGCCGTGCCGAGAGGTGGGCCGAGAAGGTGTGCAGCACGGTGTGCTTGTCGGGACGTCGACGGTCGGCCTCTGGCATGCCTCGATGCTACGGCTCCGAGGAGCCGCCGGCTCCGCTCGCGGGGGCGGACGCCCGAAGCCGCGGATGTCGGCGCTCCGGTCACGCGCCCGTGCTACTTCAGGCTCTTCTGCATCAGCACGGTGCCGAGCCATCGGCCGAACTTGAAGCCCACCCGCCCCATGTGGCCGATCTCCTTGAAGCCGAACTTCTCGTGCAGCCTGATCGAGGCGTCGGCTCCGCGATCGGCGATGACCGCCACGATCTCCTTGAGCCCCGCCGCCTTCGATCTCGCGATCAACTCGGCCATCAGCGCCGTTCCGAGCCCTTTGCCGGTCGCGGCGGGACCGAGATAGATGGAGTTCTCCACGGTGAACCGATACGCCGCCTTCGACCTCCAGGGGTAGACGTACGCGTAGCCGAGCACGTGCCCGGCGGGGCTCACCGCGACGATGAACGGCAGCTTCGCGGCAGTCAGCTGTGTGAACTTCGCGCGCATCTGTCGCAGGGTCATCGCCTTCTCGTCGAAGGTGACCGTGGAGTTAGCGACGTAGTGGTTGTAGATCTCGCGCACGTCGGGCAGGTCGGTCTCCTCGGCGGGCCTGATCCTGTAGTCGAAGGGCACCTGGAGGGGCGGCAGGTTGCGCTGCGCTCCGAACGGGCGGTGACCCGAGTGATACTCCTCCTCCAGCATGGGGCGAGTTTAGGCCGTCGCCGGAGGGTCGACCAGCGACCAGTCGACGGGGTGCGCCCCGGCGGCGATGAGGTGTTCGTTGGCCCGGCTGAACGGGCGCGATCCGAAGAATCCCCGCGCTGCGGAGAGAGGGCTCGGATGCGCGGACTCGATGCGGGGAACGTCTCCCAGGCGAGCGGCGAGAGTGCCGGCATCCCTCCCCCACAGGATCGCGACCAGGGGGGTCCCCCGAGCGACGAGGGTGTCGATGGCGTGGTCGGTGATCTGCTCCCACCCCTTGGCGCGATGCGAACCCGACTCCCCGGGCCGAACCGTGAGCACCCTGTTGAGCAGCAGCACGCCGTGGTCGGTCCACGCCCGCAGATCGCCGTGCGCAGGCGGGGTGACCGCGACATCCGACTGCAGTTCGCGGTAGATGTTCTGCAGGCTGCGCGGGATCGGACGAACGGCGCGGTCCACCGCGAACGAGAGTCCGATCGGATGCCCGGGGGTCGGGTAGGGGTCCTGCCCGACGATGAGCACCCTCACGTCGGAGAAGGGCGCGGTGAAAGCCCTCAGCACGTTGTCGCCGCTCGGCAGATATCCCCTGCCGGCCGCAGTCTCGGCTCTGAGGAAGTCGCCCATGGCGGCGATCCGATCGGCGACCGGCGCGAGCGCCTCCGCCCACCCCGGATCGACCAACTCGGCGAGGGGCCGGCGCTTCGGCGCGGTCGGGTCGCTGCGCTCGGTTGGCGCGGGGCCGCTCATCCCGCGATCGCGGTGACGGGGGGCAGCACGCTCCACGGGAAGTCGATCCAACGGTCGGTCGTGCGCCAGACGAAATCGGGCTCGAGCACGGTGCCCGGCTTGCTGTACAGGCACACCGACCGCACCTCGGCGCCGGTGCGCGCCAGCAAGGCGACCACCATCGCGAGGGTGCGTCCGGAGTCGGAGACGTCGTCGACGACGAGTACCCGTTTGTCGGCGAGCGAGGCCTGATCGAGGTGCGGCGCGAGCATCACCGGCTCGGGCAGCCGAGCGTCGACCCCGGTGTAGAACTCCACGTTCAACGCGCCGCAGCTCTTCACGTCGAGCGCATACGCCACGGCGCCGGCGAGGAGCAGCCCGCCGCGCGCGATCGCCACGACGACATCCGGTCGGTAGCCGGAGACGACGACGGCGGCGGCCAACTGCCGCGCCGCTCCTCCGAACTCGTCCCAGCCGAGGGTCTCGCGTGCGTCGTCGGTCATCCCCTCACGGTAGCGCGCCTCACGCGACGAGAGGTCACCCGTTCCTGGTGCGGAGAGGGCCGCGGATGAATTTGTGCGGAGCAGCCTGAGCCACCGGTTTGAGGGTGAGGAGGTCGAGGTCGACGTGCCCTGGCAGCTCGATCGCGTGGGCGATGGCGGCTGCGACGTCTTCGGCCGACAAGGGATGAGGCACCCCCTCGTAGACGGCGTCGGCCCTCTGCTGATCGCCGCCGAACCTGGTGAGGCTGAACTCCTCGGTCTTGACCATGCCGGGGGCGATCTCGATCACCCGGATCGGCTCCCCCGCGAGTTCGAGCCGCAGCACCGCCATCAGGGCGTGCGCGGCGAACTTGGCCGCGTTGTATCCGCCGCCGCCCTCGTACGCGACGTGCCCCGCGATGGAGGTGACGGTCACGATGTCGGCATGACCCGTCTCGTCCGCCCCCGCTCGCAGCAGGGGCAGGAGCGCGCTGGTGACCCGCTTCACCGCGACGACGTTGATGTCGAACATCCGTATCCAGTCCTCGGGGTCGCCGTCCTCGACCGAGGCGAGACCGTAGGCGCCCCCGGCGTTGTTCACGAGCGAGACCACGGGCCCGAGCCCGAGGAGGTGGTCGCGGAGGGCGTCGACGTCGGCCTGCACCGTGAGGTCGGCCACGAAGACATCCGCCCCGGTCTCGGTGGCGAGAGCCTGGAGTCGATCGGCGCGCCGCGCCACCCCGGTGACCGCCCAGCCGCGCGCCCGCAGATCGCGCACCGTGGCTGCCCCGATCCCGGAGCTCGCGCCCGTCACCACCGCGCGCTTGTCGCCCATCAGGCCTCCTCGTGTCGGTCGGAGCGAGCGGATGTGCGATCCGGTCGCACGGTGCCATCGAGGGTGCCCCGCCGACATCCACCACCGTAGACCGCGGCGGGGGTCGCCTAGGCTGACAGCGATGTCGCAGACGGTCACTCCCCCGGCCACCGCCGTGCCCCCGCCCCCCAGGAAGCAGGGTCGGGCGCCCCGCGTGCCCGTCTGGGACAACGCCCGCTTCCTCTGCGTGACCCTCGTCGTGATCGGCCACGGCATCCAGCGACTCACCGCCGACTCGAACAACGCGCTGATCGTCTACCTGTTCATCTACGCGTTCCACATGCCCGCGTTCGCGATCATCAGCGGCTACTTCTCGAAGCACGGCGCACCGAACACCCGTCAGCTGAAGAAGGTGCTGACCGACATCCTGCTGCCGTACGTGATCATGGAGACGATCTGGACCCTCGTGCAGTTCGTCGTCGAGGGCAAGCAGGAGTTCAACCCGTCGACCCCCAGCTGGACACTGTGGTTTCTCCTGGCGCTCGGCATCTTCCGGCTGATCCTGCCCTACCTCGCCCTGCTGAAGTGGCCACTGCTCTGGTCGGTGGTGATGTCGGTCGGGGTCGGCTACCTGGCCAACGTCGACAGCACGTTCTCGCTGTCGCGCGCCATCGGCATCCTGCCGTTCTTCGTGCTCGGCTGGAAGATCAAGCAGTGGGGCCTCGTCGACCGGTGGCGCATCGTCGAGGTGATGACCTGGTGGGTGCGGGGGGCGGCGGTCGCGGTCTTCGCCGCCTGGCTCTGGCTCGTGGTCGCGTTCATCCAACTGTGGAGGGATGTCGACCTGCGCTTCTGGTTCTTCTACGACGACTCCTACAGCGGACTGGGAGAAGACCAGTGGTGGGCGGGTTTCGTGAGGCTGGGACTCATCGGGCTCGCCGTCGTGCTCAGCGCGGCGTTCTTCGTGCTGATCCCGCGCTCCGAGACGTGGTTCACGGGCTTCGGGCAGGCGACGATGTACGTCTATCTGCTGCACAGCTTCATCCTCTATCCGATCAGGGAGACCGGAGTGCTGCTCGAGGAGCACTCCTCGGCGACCTGGTTGGCGTCGATGATCTTCGCGTGCATCGCCATCTCGATCGCGCTGTCGAGTCCTTTCGTGAGGCGGGTGTTCCGGCCCATCATCGAGCCGAAGCCCGACTGGCTCTTCGCCCGCAGCGACCGCCCTCGTCGAGACCCGACGGGCTCGCGGCGCGACTGACGCATGAGTGACGGATGCTGTGCGACGCCGTCGCCCGCGCCCGCTCGCCATCACGCGAGGCCAGCGCAGGAGATGCGCCGACACGCCGTGTCGATCGGCTCCGCACACGGCGTGTCGCGTGAATCTCCTGTCGAGGGCCACGCCGCTCGTCGCCCGTCGCTGTCAGCCTGCGCAGGAGATGCGCCGACACGCCGCGTCCAACGGCTCAGCACACGGCGTGTCGCGCGGATCTCCTGCTGAGGGCTACACCGCTCGCCTCAGAGCACAACACGCTCTGCGATCCACACACGAGAACCGCGGAGCAACCGAACCGGCGGCCCCACCCCGTCGCTGTCGGCGTACGCAGGAGATGCGCCGACACGCCGAGTCGAACGGCTCAGCACACGGCGTGTCGCGCAAATGTCCTGCCGAACGCAACGCAACCGGTGTTGCAAGCCCTCACAAACCCGTGCCAGCCCGCCGCAGGCCGCATTAGCCCGCCGCACGCGCAGGCCGCATCAGCCCGCCGCAGGCTCCGCGGCAGCGCCGTATCCGCGGTCGATGCGACGCGGCAGGGTGAACACCAGCGCGAACGCGAGCAGCGCGAACCCCGCGCTGATCCCGAGGCCGGCCGCGGCGCTGTGCGAGAACGAGACCGCGATGTCGGCGGCCGTCGGGCGCCCCTCGGGGAGCACGAGTGTGCCGAAGAAGACGCTCCCCACCACGGCCACCCCGATCGCGCTGCCGATGCGCTGCATGGTGCCGATGACTCCGCTCGCCGCCCCCGCCTCCTGAGGATCGACGGTCGCCACGATGAACTGCGCGTTCGGGGCGATGAACAGTCCGCTGCCGATACCCGCGACGAGCAGGGGCACGAGCACGGTGAGCCCCGTCAGATCGGATGCCGGCACCAGCAGCAGCACGAGCCACAGTGCCCCGAGCCCGACGGTGACCATCGCGACCCCGAGCACGAGTACGGTGCGACCGAGCGCGCTGGAGAGCCGGTCGCTCTGCGAGGCCCCCACGATGCTGCCGAGCGCGAACGGCAGGGTGACGAGGCCCGTCTCCAACGCGGTGTAGCCGAGCCCGGTCTGCCACAGGATCGAGAGCGAGAAGAAGATGCTCGTGAAGGCGGCGAAGTACACGAGGGCGAGGATGGTGCCGCCCGTGAAGGCGGCATGGCTGTAGAGGCGCGGGGGCACCAGCGGGTTCTTGCCGCGTCGGGCGACGGACAGCTCCCAGAAGGCGAACAGCACGATGAGCACGACTCCCGCCGCCAGCGACAGGTACGTCCACAGCGGCCACCCCTGATCCTGCCCGTCGATGAGCGGCACGAGGATCGCGACGAGGCCCGCGGACAGGAGCAGCAGGCCGACGAGGTCGACCCCGGTGGACTCGCGCCGTTCGGCCGCCCGTCCCCTCGGGAGCAGTATGGCGGCGGCGGCGAGCGCGATCACCCCGATGGGCAGGTTGACGCCGAAGACGAGGCGCCAGCCGGCATCCTCTCCGAACGCCTCGATGATGACCCCGCCGACGAGGGGCCCCAGCGCGGAGGAGACGCCGATCACCGCCCCGAGCACGGCGAACGCCTTACCCCGCACGCGCCCGGGGAACAGCAGCTGGATGAAGGCTGTCACCGCAGGAAGGTAAATGCCGCCGGCGAGCCCCTGCACCACTCTGGCCACGACCAGTTGGGTGCCGTCCTGCGCGAGCCCGCAGGCGAGGCTCGCCACGGTGAACAGGGCGAGGCCGGTGAAGAACACCCACTTGTGCCCGTAGCGGTCCCCGAT
Organism: Actinomycetota bacterium; assembly: GCA_041165365.1. GTDB lineage: Bacteria > Actinomycetota > Actinomycetes > Actinomycetales > Microbacteriaceae > Marisediminicola. The sequence goes on from JBEANR010000074.1 coordinate 29,593, forward strand.
CCTGCCCGCCGGGATGAGCGCCAGCCCGAAGGCCAGGGCGTAGCCGGAGATGATCCACGACAGTGTCGACTCCGAGGCGTCGATGCTGGTGCGGATGCTCGGCAGCGCGACGTTCACGATGGTGGCGTCGAGCAGCGACATGAAGGCCCCGACGAGCAGCACGGCGAGAGCGATCCAACTCCTGCGGAGTGAGCCGGGAGCGGTCTGGGGCTGTTGGACTGCGGGATCGGTCATGATGCGGCCCTCCTGGACCTCTCGTCGTGGATGATCTCGGGCAGCGCCTCGAGGAATTCGTCGTGCCAGGCGATCTCGGCTCCCAGGCGCGCGAGGCGATGACGCATGACATGCGCCTCGGCGACGGTCAGGTGATGACGGATGTCGGCGAGATGCGCCTCCCCATCGGTGAGCCGCCTGCGCAGCTCGTCCCTCCGCACGGTGAGTATCCCGTCGAGGTCGTCGAGCCGGTCCGGGTCGAGGCGGGCGAGGGCCAGATCGACGGGATCCGGTCGCATCACGATCTGCCGCAGGCCGTCGAGCCGCAGCTCCGCGAGCGAGGCGCGCCCGGCTTCCGTGATCCCGTAGACACTCCGCTCCGGATAGTTGCCCTCGCGCTCGAGCCGCTCGGAGGCGATCAGCCCCTCGGAATCGAGCCGCTTGATGGCGCCGTAGATCGCGCCGGCGGCGAAGTCGGCCCAGTTGTCGATGTGCTCCTCCTCGGCCAGCAGCCGGAGGGCATGCCCGTGCATCGACCCGCGTTCGGCGAGCGAGCCGAGGATGAAGAGACGGACTGACGACACTCGAGTACTCTCGCATGAGTAGTCTTGCGAGGCAAGCGGGTCAGGATTACGGCGTGTGTCGGCATCCGTTGTCCGTGTGCAGGCGGGTTCGTAGAGTCGTCGCACGCCCGGGCATCCGATCGCCCGATCCAGATGGCCCGCACCACCGCCACATCACCGCCCGCACGCCCTACACCACGACGATCCTCGAGGAGAACCCCATGAGCGACACCGACAACTGGAGATTCGAGACCAAGCAGATCCATTCCGGCGCTGCTCCCGACCCGACCACCAACGCCCGCGCGACCCCGATCTACCAGACCACGTCGTACGTGTTCAACGACGCCGACCACGCGAAGAACCTGTTCGCGCTCGCCGAGTTCGGCAACATCTACACCCGCATCCAGAACCCGACCCAGGCCGTGGTCGAGGAGCGCGTTGCGGCTCTCGAGGGCGGCACGGCGGCACTGCTGGTGTCTTCGGGCCAGGCCGCCGAGACCTTCGCGGTGCTCAACATCGCCCAGGCCGGCGACCACATCGTCTCGTCGTCGTCGATCTACGGGGGAACCTACAACCTCTTCAAGTACACCCTCGCGAAGCTCGGCATCGAGACCACCTTCGTCGAAGACCAGGACGACCCCGACGAGTGGGCTCGCGCCGTCAGACCCAACACCAAGCTGTTCTTCGGCGAGACGATCGGCAACCCGCGCATCAACATCCTCGACATCGCCCTCGTCGCGGGTGTCGCGCACGAGGCCGGTGTGCCGCTCATCGTCGACAACACCATCGCGACCCCCTACCTCATCCGTCCGTTCGAGCACGGCGCCGACATCGTGGTGCACTCGGCGACGAAGTTCCTCGGCGGACACGGCACGGTCATCGGCGGCCTCATCGTCGACGGCGGCACGTTCGAGTGGAGCAAGAACGTCGAGAAGTTCCCGGGCCTCACCGAGCCCGACCCGAGCTATCACGGCGCGAGCTACACCACCGTGCTCGGCGACGGCATCGCCTACATCATCAAGGCGCGCGTGCAGTTGCTGCGCGACCTCGGCTCGTCGATCGCCCCGGCGAGCGCCTGGCAGCTCATCCAGGGCATCGAGACCCTGAGCCTGCGGATCGAGCGCCACGTGCAGAACGCGCAGGCCGTGGCCGAATGGCTCGATGCGCACGACGACGTCGACACCGTCTACTACGCCGGCCTGCCGTCGAGCCCGTGGTACGCCGCCGCCAACAGGTATGCGCCGAAGGGCGTCGGGGCCGTACTGTCGTTCGAGCTGAAGGGCGGGGTGGATGCCGGGCGCGCGCTGGTCGAGAACGCCGGGCTGTTCAGCCACCTCGCGAACATCGGCGACGTGCGGAGCCTCATCATCCACCCCGCATCGACGACACACTCGCAGCTCACCCCCGAGCAGCAGCTCACCACCGGCGTCACCCCCGGGCTCGTGAGGCTCTCGGTCGGGCTCGAGAACATCGACGACATCCTGGCCGACCTCTCGGCGGGACTCGCCGCGGCTCGCGCGCGCAGCACGGAGAACGCTCTGGTCTGACCGGCGCGCGGCCGCGCCCGTCGCCGACGACACCGAAGCAGCGCCGGACCCCGTAACACTCAGGGGTGCGGCGCTGCTCGTCGGCGATACTGGCACGACCATGGATTGGCAGACCCCCGAAGACACGGTCCCCTCGTTCTTCATCACCGAGGCGAACACGCGGGCGATGGTCGGAGGACCACCGGCGTCAGGGGCCTGGCGGGAGGGCGACCACCCCGGCGATCGCAGCTTCGTGTCTCTCGGCGCCCTGGAGCTCGAACGCGGTGGTTCGCTCCCGGCGGTCCGGGTCGGCTACGAATCCTGGGGCACCCTCGATGCGGATGCCGGCAACGCCGTGCTCGTGCTTCACGCCCTGACCGGTGACAGTCATGTCACCGGTGACCCCGGCCGCGGTCATCCGACGGCGGGGTGGTGGGGCGACCTCGTCGGACCGGGCAGACCCGTCGACACCGACCGCTGGTTCGTCATCGCCCCGAACATGCTCGGCGGCTGCCAGGGAACGACCGGACCGGCATCCCTGGCCCCGGACGGCCGCGAATGGGGCCCACGGTTCCCGTACGTCACCATTCGAGACCAGGTCGACGTGCAGCGCGCTCTCGCCGACGCCCTCGGCATCGCGCGGTGGGCGTGCGTCATCGGCGGTTCGATGGGCGGCATGCAGGCCGTGGAGTGGGCGGTCTCCCACCCGGAGCGGGTGGCCAGGGTGGCGGTGCTCGCCGCTCCGGCGGTCTCGAGCGCCGACCAGATCGCGCTCAACTCGGTGCAGATCGAGGCGATCAGGATGGATCCCGGATTCGAGCACGGCGACTACTACGAGGCCGCGGACGGCGACGGTCCCAGCCGAGGGCTCGCCCTCGCCCGGCGGATGGCGCTGCTCAACTACCGCTCCCCGACCGAGCTGAACGACAGGTTCGAACGCGTCTGGCAGAGTGCGATCAGCCCGCTCGGCGACGGCGGACGGTTCGCGGTCGAGAGCTACCTCGACTTCCACGGCAACAAGTTCCCCCGTCGTTTCGACGCGAACAGTTACATCACCCTCGTCTCGGCGATGAACTCCCATGACATCGGCAGAGCCCGTGGCGGCGTCGAGGCGGCGCTCGGGAGGATCACCGCGCGGGCGCTGATCGTGGGGATCGACTCGGACCGACTGTTCCCCCTCCCCGACCAGCAGGTGATCGCGCGGCACACCCGTACCTCCCTCACCGGGCCGGAACCCGTCGTCATCCGATCTGATTTCGGACACGACGGCTTCCTGATCGAGCACGAGGCGGTCGGCCCGTGGGTGGTGCGCCTCCTCGCCTCCTGACCGCCCGCGGCCGCACCCCCCGGACTGGGGACCTGGGTTTCCGTGGCAGAGGAGTCGCCGCCCGGTCGCTACGCTGGGCGGCCTGTCGATCGGTTCGACAGACTTGGGGGCTCGAGGATGCGAGGCAGTGTGGCCGAGCGCAGCACACGGGCGAAACGCACGCGGGTGCGGGTCGCGGTCGTCGACGACCACCGGCTCGTGCGTGACGGCGTCGCCGCCTACCTCTCCGCGCGCCGATCCGAGTTCGCCGTCGTCGTCGCCGTCGATTCCTGGAGCGGACTCCTCGAGCACGGCGACTTCCCCGTCGACGTGGTCGTGCTCGATCTGAACCTCGGCGACGGCATCCCGGTGGCCGCCAAGATCCGTGTGCTGGCCGAGGCCGGCTCACGCACGATCGTGATGTCGCGGCAGGCGGACCCCACGAGCATCCGCGGGGCCCTCGCTGCCGGGGCGTTCTCGTTCGTTCCGAAGACCGAGTCCGCACACGAACTCGCCGAGGCGGTCAGGGCCGCGGCCAGAGGGGAGACCCACATCCCGGATGCCGTGCTGCTCGCCATCGGCGACGGCGGCGACGCACAGGATCCGGGCCTCGGCCGACAGGAACTGCGGGCCATGATGCTGTACGCGGCGGGGCGTTCCATCCGGGAGGTGGCCGAGGAGATGACGACGACCGAGGAGACCGTCAAGTCGTACATCAAGCGCGCGAGGCGGAAGTACCGTTCTATCGGCGTCGACCTCGGCACCAAGGTCCTGCTGCGTCGGCGGGGCATCCGCGAGGGTTGGCTCAGTTCCGACTAGAGGATTTGTACCCCGAAAGCCCCGGTGTGTGTCACTATTGCTCACGGGGGCCGGAGTCGACTCGAGCCCAGGTGTCGGATTCTGACGGGGACGGGAATTGGAACAGTTCGCCAAGGAGCGCGATCGCCTGCTCCAGGTAGCTGCGCGAGCGCTGGGATTGAGCACTCTCGCGGTCGTACTGGTCTGCCTGGTGATCCCCGGGGTGGTGCCGTCGCAGACCCTCCTGCTCACCCTTCCGCTGTTCGTCGTCGTGGCCGCGTGCCTCGTGCGCATCGGCTTCAGCCAGTCGCTGCTGTGGGTCATCCCGGGCATGGCCGCCGGGTTCGGCATCATGCTGATCGTGCAGTGGCCGCTCGGAGCGGGGGCGAGTGCACCCGCGGCGACCTCCCTCGCCGTGCTGGCGGCCGGAACCCTCGCCTCGTTCGCCATCGTGCTGGTCGGCAGCATCGGACGCGTGATCCTGCTGGCCCTGGGTCTCGTCGCGAGCACCGTCCTCACCGAACTCGCGGTGCCGGGCCCCGGCCTGCTCTCGATAGAGAGCGCGACAGTGCTGCTCGGGTGGACCACCGCCGCGATCTTCGCCTACTGGCTCAGCGCGAGCGTTCCCCGGGCGGCCAGACGCATCTTCAGCATCGGCCGCGCGCACCGCGCCGAGCGGCAGGCGAGCGAGACCGAGGCGCAGCGGCGGCAGTCCGCCAGGCTGCTGCACGACACCGTGCTCGCGACGCTGACACTCCTCGCCCACTCGGGGGTCGGGGTGTCGGCATCCGCTCTCCGGCACCAGGCGGGAGACGACGCGAGGCTGCTGCGACAGCTGAGACTCGGCGGGGCCCCCGTGCCGAAGTCGTCGGAGCACTACAACCTCGACCCCGTCGAGGAATCGGCCCTGGGTCACACCCTCGAATCGGTCAAGCAGCGGTTCGGGCGCATGGGTCTCGAGGTCAGTTGGCACGGCACGGGTCAGGTACTGCTGCCGAGCGAGGTGCTCGACGCCTTCCTGCTCGCGCTCGCCGAGTGCCTCGAGAACGTGCGCAGGCACTCGGGCGTCACCGACGCCCACGTCACGATCACCGACGACGAGACCACGGTTCGCGCGATGGTGACGGATGCCGGGGTCGGGTTCAGTCTCGACGACATCGACTCCGCGCGGCTCGGCTTCAAGGACTCGGTGGTCGGCAGGCTCAAGGAGGTCGGCGGCAACGCGCGACTGTTCTCCTCGCCCGGAGCCGGCACGACCGTGGTGCTGGAGGTGCCGCGATGAGCGGGTGGAACCGACCCGAGGAG
>JBEANR010000075.1:0-15791 GCA_041165365.1 Actinomycetota bacterium
TACCCAATGACCGCGCCAGCTCTGCCGTCGCCGCCGCGATCTCCTTCTCGAGTTCTGCGAGGTCGGCAAGGATCTCCAACGGCGGTCGATGCTCGACCTCCTCGTGGACGACCTCCTTGTATCGATTCAGAGAGAGGTCATAGCCGTGCTCGGCGATCTCCGACTTCGGCACGAGGAACGATTGGGCGGTTCTGGGGCGGGTGTGTTCGGGCCCTTCGACAGGCTCAGGGACCCAGCCTCGCAAAGCACCCCAGCGGGCGAGCACATCGGGCAGGTCGTTCGCCTCGGTGGCGGTCCGCTTGTCGTCGAGGGTGAGGCCGTCGGCTCGAACGTCGTAGAACCAGACGTTGTCGGTGCCACCACTGCTTGTCTTCGTAAAGAACAAGATCGCCGTCGAGACCCCGGTGTACGGCTTGAAGGTTCCGCTCGGAAGCTTGACGACGGCATCGAGCTTGTGGTCTTCGACAAGCATCCGTCTCAGGTCTTTGTGGGCCTTCGATGACCCGAAGAGAACACCGTCGGGGACGATGACGGCGGCACGTCCGCCGTTCTTGAGCAGCCTCAGCATCAGCGCGAGGAACAGCAATTCGGTCTTCTTGGTCTTGACGACCTGCAGCAGATCTTTCGCGGTCGTCTCGTAGTCCAGACTCCCGGCGAACGGGGGATTCGCCAGCACGAGGGAGTACGACTCGAGGTCACCGGTGTGCTCCTCGGCGAGTGAATCACGGCGCGAGATCGTCGGGTTCTCGACACCGTGCAGCTGCATGTTCATGCTGCCGATGCGGCTCATCGAGGCGTCCGAGTCGAAGCCGGTGAAGGCGTCCCGATTGAAGTGGTCGCGCAGCGCAGCATCCGACCAGATCTCGGGATGATGTTCACGCAGGTACTCCCCCGCCTCGACGAGGAAACCCGCAGTGCCGGCCGCCGGGTCGATGATCGTGTCTTGCGGCGTCGGTGCCGTCATGTCGACCATGAGTTTGATGATGTGGCGCGACGTACGGAACTGCCCGTTCTGGCCGGATGTCGCCAGCTTGCCGAGCATGTACTCGTAGATGTCACCCTTGGTGTCGCGATCCTCCATGGGGATGTCCTGCAGCAGGTCGACGACCTTCGAGAGAAGCGCCGGCGTGGGGATCGTGAATCTGGCGTCCTTCATGTTGACGGCGAAGGTCGACCCCGTCTCGCCCAGTCCGCGGATGAACGGGAACACGTTCTGGCCGATGACCTCGTACATCTCGGCGGGTGAGAAGTGCTGGAAGTGCGACCAGCGGAGATCGGCGTAGGGGCGCGGACGCCGGCCGGAGTCATCCGTCCCCTCGGGGAAGACCGGGTTCTCGATGGCCTCACCGAGAGTGTTCGCCTTGTTCTCGGCGAGGGTGTGCAGCTCGTCGAGGCGCTTGATGAAGAGCAAGTAGGTGATCTGCTCGATGACCTCGAGAGGGTTCGCGATACCCCCGGACCAGAAGGCGTTCCAGACCTTGTCGACCTGAGTTCTGAGTTCGCCGGTGACCACGTCGCGTTGCTCCTCGTGTTGCGTCGGATGTGCCTGAGTGACGCTCACCGCCATTCCCGTCGAGTCTTGCAGAACTCTCGGCCAGCCTGGTCTCATGGAGTGTCGGCTCCGACGATCGTTCGACTACCACTCCAGTGAGAGGTGCACCTGTGGCCCGCAGAATCCCTCTCCAGGAGTTCCGCGACAGCAAGCGTCGAGTGCTCCGCACGGTTTGTGACGGGGAGACGATCGAGATCACTGAGCACGGCGAAGTCGTGGCGGTGCTCGAAGCGCCTGGCGAGTCGACGAAGTTGGGGTCGACAATGCGGCGGTCGACAATGCGGGGGTCGACAATGCGGGGGTCGACAATGCAGGGGTCGACAGTGCGGGGGTCGACAGTGCGGCGATCGACCGGACGCTTCTCCGACATCGAGGGAGTCGAGCTCGATCATCCGATTCAGCCGACACTGGATGATCTGCGCGGCGATCTCTGATCGACCCGTCGGCGGTTGCCTCGACCTCAAACAACGACGGGGCGAGCCGCGCATCCCGCGACCCGCCCCGCCTCCTGATCGAGCGCGCCGGCGCGGTCAGGGCCGACGGCCGGTCGAGCCGGCTTCACCACGCCTCTACGACGGGAAGTTGCTCGCCGTCAGCTTGATGGTGGCGAAGTCGCCGCCCTCGTCGGTGTTGCGGATGGTGTAGTCCTTCGAGACGAAGCCGTCTCTCGGAATGAGGAAGTCGACATCGAGCTGACCATCGAGGTCGTCGGTCTGCTCGCTCGTGCCCTCGAAGAGCTTCGCCGTGCCCGTCGCCTTGGTGTCGCCGTTCGACCTCGCCTGCACGTTGATCGGCAACTCGACCCGCATCTCGCCGCCGGCCGTCACGACCATGTTGATGATCTCCTGCGGCGATCCGTTGGTCACGACGACCTCGCCGGACTTGTCGCCCGATCCGTGCTCGTTGCTGCCGAAGGTCTCGTCGTCGGTCAACTCCATGTGGGCGTTGATCGTGACCCGGCGCCTCACCTCGGGCTCACCGCCCCCACCGAGTCCCTGCGGCTGCAGACCTCCCCCACCGCCGGAACGGACGAAGGATGTCGCCGACACCGCGGCCCCGAATGCGGGCGACCACCCGATCTGACCGTTGTGGAAGTCGCTCACCCGCGTGCCTCCCGGCCCGTCGTGCTCGTCGCTCACCGGGTACCCGAGGAACGAGCGCTCCCATCCGATCGACGCGTACTTTCCGCGGATGTCGCCGTGCACCTCCCACGCTCCCGTCGACGGAGTCCAGTAGATCGACCCACCCTCGAAGTGGTTGAAGCGTCCGACACCGTCGGGGGTCGGACTCTCGTCGGTGAGGGGGAAGCCCAGGAACGAGCCCTCCCATCCGAGACTGCCCCACTTGGCGAAGATCAGGCCGTGCACCTCGAAGGTGCCGCCGCCGTCGAGGTGGTAGATCGAGCCGTTCTGGTAGTGGCGGAACCAGCCCCGGTTGTTCGGAGTCGGCGTCGCACTGCTCGTCGGCTCACCGAGCCACGGCAGGGCCGCACGCTTCGCGTCGATCGCGCGAGGCCCGGCGAGGATGAAGCGCACCGGAGCCAACTCAGACGCCTCACGGAATTCGAGTCGACGACGCCCAGGAAGGCGGGTGGCGCCCGATCTCGCGGCGGTGATATTGGTGGGTGAGGCGACGGCGGATGCTGAGACGGCGGATGCTGCGACGTCCGCGGCCGCGATTCTGTCTGGCATGGAGTGGGGTCCTTTCGAGAGGGAGCGACCGGATGCCGCTGCCCGCCAGTCTCGAACGGACGTCGCGCCGCGGCATCCGAGCCAGCACCGGGCGGGCCCCGAGCACGCCCTGAACTGAGGGGGCGACGTCGCCCCGACGCCGAGGCTCAGCCGGCGGCGAGCGCCGCGACGGTACCCACGACAGCACCCACCGTCAGCAGCACGCCGAGAGCGACGGCGGCGAGCAGGATGGTCGACACTCCGACGATCCAGGCACGGCGTCGCCGCTTCGCGCTCTCCACCTCGCGCTGGAGCCGCTCGAAACGCTGCTGGCGTCGTTCGGAGTCGTCGCTCAGGGGTCTCAGCACGCGCCATCCTGCCGTGACGGCCATCGTCGACACACCGACGACCGCGGCCGAGGTGAGCGCCGTCGGCCTTAACGACAGCCACCGCACCAGCCGGGCCACGGACAGCACCTCCACTGTCGGGTGCGCGGCGGCCGGGCCCGCACCGTGCGCCTTGGTGGGGCGCCCCGTCGCAGTCTCCCCCGTGATGTCGCCGAGCGAGGCCGTCGCTCCGGTCACGACCGAGGCCTCGACCACGACGATGACCGGGATGACCTCGATCGGAGCGCCTGCGATGCGCGTGAGGGTCGCGGCGGCTCGAGCGGCATCCGCGTGAGCCCGTTGCACGTCGGCCGTGCGACGACGGCCGACCACGAGTGACGGCAGCCGCGGGAGGGTGGGCGTGGGACCGGCGGGTGCAACACCGGTGGATGCGGCCCTCACCGCGACCCGCCTGCCGTCTGCGACCACGGTGGTGATCGAGAACACGCCGGGCGGTCCGATGACGAGGTGGGTGACATCCGACGAGGCGCGATCCGCGTCGGGCGACAGGCCGCGCAGGACCGACCAGCCCTCCCCCAATTCGCGCAGGCGTGTCGCCACGGAGAGCTCGCCGGCGGCTCCGCGATACCACTCGCGGCAGTCGCGCAGCAGCGGCGATCGACCGAAGAAGGCGGCGATCCTGCCGGGAGGCGGCGCGTCGGCCTGACGGCGCAGACACTCGTGCACCGCCGACATCCCGGCAGGGTGCGCCCCTGGTGCCGACGCTTCGTCCGGACTCGACCTGCTCATATCTCTTCTTCCCCCGCGCCGAGCGTAGGGCGGGCATGACCGACCCCGGCAGCCCCAGAAGGAGTGCGCCCCGCTCGGGTGACGGGGGCGGGTGACGGGGCGGCTGACGGGGCCGGGTGAGTGTCGACGGCATACCACCCCACCCATCCGGCGCCCACGACCGCCCGCTTACGATGTGGAGATGACCCGTCGGCCCCGTGAACCGATCTACCGCGCAGCCATCGGGGCTGGCACTGCGCTGTTCACCTTCTGGCGGCTGCGACCACGGGTGACCGGCGCGGAGAACCTGCCGGATGCCGGCGGCGCAGTGATCGCGATGACCCACTTCGGCTACCTCGAGTTCGCCCTGGTCGAATGGGCGACCTGGAAGCGCAACCGGCGTCGCATCAGATTCATGGCGAAGAAGAGCGTGTTCGAGAAGCCCGTCGTCGGATGGCTCATGCGCGGCATGCGGCACATCCCTGTCGACATGACCGCCGGCCGCACGGCCTACGCCGAAGCGGTGACGGGTCTCCGCCGCGGGGAGCTGCTCGGCGTGTTCCCCGAAGCGGGCGTCAGCGCCTCGTTCGTCGTGCGCGACCTCAAGACCGGGGCGGCCAGGCTCGCCGCGGAGGCCGGGGTGCCGATCATCCCCGTCGCCGTGTGGGGCGGACACAGACTCATGACGAAGAACCGCTCGGTACCCATGCGAGAGCGCTTCAACGTACCGGTGCACTTCGCCGTCGGCGACCCGATGCAGGTGCGGCCCACGGATGACCCGGCAGAGGTCACCGCGACGCTGCGCGACCGACTGCAGACGATGGTCGACGGGCTGCAGCGCGACTACCCGGTAGACGGGGCCGGCGCGTGGTGGCAGCCCGCCCACCTCGGCGGGACCGCCCCGACCCCGCAGGAGGCCGCGGACGCCGATGAGGCGCGACGGCTGCGTCGCGAGCGGGACGCAGGACGGTGACACCCTCCGCAGCGTGGATCATCGACGTGCTGCTCGTGCTCCTGCTTCTGGCGAGCCTGGTGTGGGGGTACCGCAGCGGTCTGGCGCGGAGCGCGTTCGCCCTCGCCGGTCTGGTGCTCGGCTCCGTCGCCGCCGTGCTCGCCGTCCCCGTCGTCATCACCTGGGTTCCGGCGCTCGAGTGGCGCACCCCCGCCGCCCTCGCCACCGTGCTGGTACTCGTGGTGGGCGCGGCGGCGCTCGGTGTGCAGATCGGCGAGCGCCTGCGGAGGGGCCTGCGACGCACTCCGCTTCGGTTCGTCGACCGCGGCCTGGGCGCCGTGGGCGCGCTCGTGGTCTCGGCGCTCGCCGTGTCGATGCTCGCCGCGGGGGTCGGAGCGCTCGGAGTACCCTTCCTGGCTCAGCCTCTGGCCACCTCAGTGGTGCTGAGAGCCATCGACACGACGACGCCGCCGATCGTCGACGGTGCCCTCGCGAGGCTCAGGGCATCCGTGCTCACCGACGGACTGCCCGTGATCGTCGACGCATTCGGCGGTAGGGCGCCCGAGATCCCGGATGTCGCGACCACCACCCCTGCGCTGCAGGCGTCTGCGCGATCGGTCGTGCGGGTGACCGGCACGGCCTACGCGTGCGGGCAGAACCAGTCGGGCAGCGGGGTGGTGATCGCGCCGGGACGGGTGATCACCAACGCCCACGTGGTCGCCGGGGTGACCGAACCCGTCGTCGAGACACCCCTGGACGGGGCGAGAACGGGCCGCATCGTGTACTTCGACCCCGTCGACGATCTCGCCGTCATCGCCGTCGACGGGCTGCCGACCGCGCCGCTGCCGCTCGGTGCCGACCTGACCTCGGGGTCGCCGGCCGTCGTGGACGGGTATCCGTTCGGCGGTCCGTTCCGCTCGCACTCGGCCGAGGTCGTCGATCGAGGTGCGCGACCGGTCGCCGACATCTACGGGCGGGCCACGGCGCCCCGGGACATCTACACGCTGGCCGCAGACATCCAGCAGGGGGAATCGGGCGGCGCACTCCTCGACGAGGCGGGTGCCGTGGTCGGCATCATCTTCGCCAAAGGCGCGACCACTCCCGACGTCGGGTATGCGTTGGCGCTGTCCGAGGTCGCACCCGTCATCTCCGGCGCTCCGTCGTTCGACGCCGGGGTGCCCGCCGGCGAGTGCATCCCCGGCTGACGGTGAACCCCGCTCACGTGCCGGTTACGGCGCGGGCGACGTGAGATCGAGCCAGGCGGGCACCGAACGGCACCGCAGTTCGGCTCGATCCACGAACGGCGCAGGGAACCCCCCGGCGCGCACCGTGTCGAACGGGTTCCAGGTGTCGAATCCGAATCGGTCGACGAAGTAGCCGCGCTCGGGCGGCGCGCTCACCGGCAGGCCGAGCCCGGCGAGACAGGGACGCACCCGCATCGCGTAGTGATCCCACAGCGCGCCCCGCTGATCGTCGGAGAGCCCCGAGGTGACCTGCGACAGAGTCGGATGCCGCGTCGTGCACGAGTACCGCGCGACCGCGAACGACACCCTGGTCTGCCCCGGAGCGAGGGAGCCGGCGGAGTTCGCCGCGAACCCGGCCTCCTCGAGGCACTCGGTGATCAATGCCCCCGCCTGGGAGTCGTCGACCGTCGCACCGACATCCACCACCGGACGCCGCGCGATGGGGGTGCTCGACAGAACGGAATCCCACGCGGAGTCGAGAAGTCGCTCGCGGATCTCGAGCCGTTCCCGATCGTCGACCGGCGAGGGTGCCCGACCGCCCGCCGCCGCGATGACGGGCACGATCGAGCCCGCGACCCCCAGGGTGAGCGCGGCGAGGCACGCCCAGGCGAGCGGGAGGGCCGCGCGGCGGGCGCCCGCTGAGCTGCTCGAGGTCGAGGTCATCCGCCCCACCGTAGGCAGAAACACCGGTCGACCGCACACACCAGAATGGAAGGATGACGATCACCGCCGCTGCAGACGGATCCGCGCTCGGCAACCCGGGGCCCGCCGGCTGGGCCTGGTACGTGGACGACGGATGCTGGGCAGCGGGAGGCTGGAAGCACGCCACCAACAATCAGGGCGAGCTCATGGCGGTGCTCGACCTGTTCCGCTCGACGGCGCACCTCGACGACGACCTGCTCGTGCTCTGCGACAGCCAATACGTCATCAACTCGGTGACCAAGTGGATGCCCGGTTGGAAGCGCAAGGGCTGGCGCAAGGGCGACGGCAAACCCGTGATGAACCTCGACCTCCTGACGCAGCTCGACGAGGCCCTCGCCGGCCGCCGGTACCGGTTCGAATGGGTGAAGGGTCACGCGAATCATCCGCTCAACGAGGCCGCGGACTCCAGGGCGCGCGGGGCCGCAGAGGCCTTCCAGAGGGGATCGACGGTGCCGTCCGGGCCGGGATGGCCGGATGCCCCGGCCGGGCCGTCGCCGTCGCCGATGGTGGCGGTGGCGGTGGTGCCACCCTCGCAGCCCGACCTCTTCAGCGCGTTCGACGACTCCCCGTCGGCGCATCTCGTCACCGCGTCACTCGATGCGGTGCAATTCGACAGGCTCGCCGCGCGCGCGCGTCGTGCCGGGGTGAGCATCGAGGAGGCCCTCGCCGATCTCGTCTGAACGGTGCCAGGCTGCGACGCGGCGTGAGAACCGCCCCACAGCGTGTGCTACCCGGCTGCGAGCACGCGCGGCACTCCGGCGAACATCGACGGCGGGAACCACGCCGGCACAGCGCTCCTGAGCGCATCCGTGCCCTGGATGTCGATGTGCCCGGCTCTGAGTGCCCGCGACCAGTCGACGTCTCCCCGCCAGATCTCGACCATCCGGCGGAGCGCACCGACCACCCTCACATCGACGTCGAACCCGGGATCGAAATCGCACACGTCGACCTCGTCGTCGGCCATCACCAGCCACCAGGCCCGCAGCTTCGGCTCGACATCGTCGAAATGGAAGCCGACGACGGTGCGTCCCGCCGGCATGACTCCGGGTGCGATGTTGCGGCTGAGGTCCCAGAGCAGCAGTTTCGGATCGAGATCGGCCTGACCGATCTCGCCGATCCACCGCACACCCCACGCCCCGAGTGCCTGCACGACCGGCCGTAGTTCCTCGCCGGCCGCGGTGAGCCTGTACGTGACATCCTGCCCGCCGCCCTCGCGGGTGACGATGCCGGCCTGCGTCAATCGCGAGAGACGCTTCGAGAGCAGGGTGGGAGACATCCGCGGCACCCCCCTGCGCACCTCGTTGAAGTGCACACTGCCGGCGAGGAGTTCGCGGACGACGAGCAGAGTCCACCTCTCGTCGAGCAGTTCGACGGCCTTCGAAACCGGGCAGAACTGGTGGTAGGCGCTCATGGGGCTCACGGTAGACCTCGCACGGCCCGCAGACCAGTACAGAATCCGCACTGGTCCGCGAGGGGCGGGATTCCTAGCGTGATGGTCAGACGTACGACCCGACGAACGGAGAGAACAATGCCGACCACCACCCGCGACACCGACCTCGGCGAGGCCGACAGGGCTCTGAAGGCGAGGCACAGGATGATGTGGGCGTCGGGCGACTACCCGGCGGTGGCGCGCGAGATCGTGGGCGACCTCGGCCCCGACCTCGTCGCCTTCGCCGGCGTGAGCAGAGGTGCCACCGTACTCGACGTGGCCGCCGGATCAGGAAGCGCATCGATCGCGGCCGCACTCCTCGGCGCCGATGTCACGGCCTCGGACCTCACCCCCGAACTCTTCGACGCCGGCCGTCTCGCTGCCGAGGCCGAGGGGGTCGACCTGGAGTGGAGCACAGCGGATGCCGAGGCGCTGCCCTTCGACGACGGTGCGTTCGACATCGTGCTCTCCTGCATCGGCGTCATGTTCGCCCCTCACCATGAAACCGCTGCCGCCGAATTGTCGAGGGTCGCGAAGCCAGGGGGCACGATCGCGCTCACCTCGTGGACTCCGGCGGGATTCATCGGTCAGATGTTCGCCACGATGAAGCCCTTCGCTCCGCCGCCGCCGCCCGGTGCTCAGCCGGCACCGCTCTGGGGAGACGAGGCGCATCTCGCCGACCTGCTGGGGCACGACGTCGAAGATCTGCGCATGGAGAAGCGCACGCTCCCGGTGACCCGGTTCACGACGCCGGAGGCGTTCCGCGACTACTTCAAGACCAACTACGGTCCGACGATCGCGGTCTACAGGTTCCTCGCGGACCGGCCGACGGATGCCGCGGCCCTCGACACCGCTCTGACCGACCTCGCGCGACGCTTCGACCGCGGCGGCGGCGCGATGGAGTGGGAGTACCTCATCGCGCGAGGCACTCGGCGCGGGTGACACAGTCGGGCGGTGCGCCGAGTTGCCCGGTACACGGCATGCCCCCCACCGCGCAACGGGGTTCCGCCCCGACCCCGGCGCGGGTGGACTGGAGGCATGGCCACTCCAGAACTCCCGAATCCGCTCACCTCTTTCCCCCGCCCGCCGTTCGACATCGTCGACGGCAAACCCGACCCCGCGCCCGACCACGGTGAGGAGAGCTACGTCGGGCGAGGCAGGCTCGAGGGCCGCCGCATCCTCGTGACAGGCGGCAACTCCGGCATCGGACGCGCCACCGCGATCGCGTTCGCCCGGGAGGGGGCGGATGTCGCGTTCACCTTCCACAGCGACGAGGAGGGTGCGAGCAGCACCGCGTCGATCGTCGAGCAGGCTGGACGCAGGGCCGTGATGCTCAAACTCGACGCCGGCGTGGAGCAGGAGTGCGTCGACACCGTGCGCGCCGCCGCCGAAGGACTCGGCGGACTCGACACCCTCGTCATGGTCGCCGGGTATCAGAACAACGTCGACGACATCCTCGACCTCGAGACCGATCAGTTGACGAAGACCTTCGCGACGAACGTGTTCTCGCTCTACTGGCTCACCAAGGCGGCGCTGGCACACCTTCCGGCCGGCGGCACGATCATCACGACGAGCAGCATCCAGGCGGACGCGCCCTCGCCCGACAAGCTCGACTACGCGGGATCGAAAGCGGCGATCGTCAACTTCACGAAGGCATTGGCCGCCCAGCTCGCGCCCAAGGGCATCAGGGTCAACTCGGTCGCACCGGGCCCGTTCTGGACCGAGCTCCAGCCCGATGCCTCGGGCGACGACTCGGCTCTGAAGCAGTTCGGCTCCGACACCCCCTACGGGCGACCGGGGCAGCCGGGCGAGATCGCGAGCACCTATGTGTACCTCGCAAGCTCGGACTCCAGCTACACCACCGGGGCGACGATCCTGGTGGCCGGCGGCCGACTGACCTGACCACCGGCGACTGTCGGAGGGCGGTCGCCGAGGTCCGCTCGTTACTGAGAGTGCCGGGAGGATGCCCGCCTTCGTCTGTACCCCGTCGGAGGTGCGTGCAACCATCGTGGCCATGAGATTCTCGATCGTTCCGCCCTACCTGCTGATCGCGCTCACCCGCCTCGACGACCCGGCGATGGCCCCCGTCGTGCAGGCCGCGCGGCGGTCTCTCGCGCTCGACGAGCCCTTCCGCGATCTGCGCGGAGGCGCCCCCCGGCGCCCGAACACGGCGACCGGACCGATCCCGCGCGGCGACGGCTCGCCGAGCCGGGCACGCGAATTGCGCGGCCCCGACCGCACGATCTCCGACGCCGGGGGCACGGAGACCCTCCCGGGAACGCCGGTCAGATCCGAGGGGCAACCCCCCGTGTCGGATGCCGCGGTCGACGAGGCCTACGACGGCTTCGGCCTGACGCACGACCTGTTCCGCGAGGTGTACGAGCGCGCCTCGATAGACGACGAGAACCTGCCGCTCGACGGCACCGTGCACTACGGCGTCGAGTACGACAACGCCTTCTGGGACGGCACGAGGATGGTCTTCGGCGACGGCGACGGCATGGTGTTCGGCCGCTTCACCGCCTCGCTGAGCGTGATCGGGCACGAGCTCACCCACGGAGTGACCCAATCCACCGCCGACCTGACCTACCGGGGCCAGTCCGGTGCTCTCAACGAGTCCGTGTCCGACGTGTTCGGGGCCCTCGTCGAGCAGCGTGCCCTCGGGCAGTCCGCCGACGAGGCGAGCTGGCTCATCGGACAGGGGCTGTTCACCGACGAGGTCGAGGGCGACGCCCTGCGGTCGATGATCGCACCGGGCACCGCCTACGACGACGACGTGCTCGGCAAGGATCCGCAACCGGCGTCGATGGACGACTACATCGTGACCACCGACGACAACGGCGGCGTGCACCTCAACTCGGGTATACCGAATCGGGCGTTCGCGCTGGCGGCGGTCGCGCTCGGCGGGCCAGCGTGGGAGTCGGTCGGTCGCGTCTGGTACGACACGCTCACCGGCGGCGAGCTGCCGAGCGGATGCACCTTCGATCAGTTCGCGGCCGCGACCGCGGCTGCGGCATCCGCCCGCTTCGGTGCCGGATCGAGCGAGCACGACGCCGTGATCGAGGGATGGTCGACGGTCGGCCTCGACGCCGAGCGAGGCTCGACGGCCTGAGGCTCGACGGCGTGGCCGCGCCGCGCTAGGGTCGCCGTCGTGAAGATCTCCGTGGTGCGAACGGGTGGATTCGCCGGACTCAGCCGACGATGGGTGGTCGTCGTCGATCACCGGGATGACCGCGACGAGTGGCTTCGGCTGGTGCACGAGCTTCCGTGGCCCGACCACCCGCGCGTCGCACCGCAGCCCGATCGGTTCGTCTATCGCATCCGGGTCTCCCGTCGGCAGATCACCCTTGCGGAGCAGCAGCTCGCCGGCCCGTGGCGCGAACTCGTGGACCGCGTGCGCGACGCCGCAGAGACGGATCGTGAGGCGACGTAGACGAGGCCGATCGAACTGAGCGGGCCGGTTGAACGAGGAAGGGCCGGGAGCCCCCGCTCCCGGCCCGGAATGCATCAGAGCGATGCTTTTCCTTTCAGTCTTCCCCCCGGAGGACCTGCTCGATCTTCCCCCCGGAAGATCTCACAGACATCATCCTGTCGAATCGTGAGAGATTCCCCCATCCCCACTTAGGGGTACATCGTGAGAGGCCGTCAGACCGTCGCGGTGACGAGCATGACGCCCCACGCGGCGAGGGCCACCGACGCGAGCAGCAGCGTCGCCGTCGCGGCGAACCACAGCCTGCGCACGCGCTCGGCCGCATCGAGTTCGAACCGCGCTTCGAGAAACCTCTCGAACAGCACCTCGGGGGCCGGCGGGCGTTCGGTCTCCGCCGACCAGAGGTGCGGCTGCTCGGCGACCCGCGCGAGTCGCGCGACCTCGTCGGGATCGAGTCTGGACTCCTGCGCCTGCAGCCACGAGGCGAGTTCCGACACGGGGACGACGGCCACGTCTCGCGAGGTGCGCGTGACCGGGATGCTTCTCGGTTCGACGACCACGATCACGCCGAGCGCGTGGACGGTCGAACCGACGGCGGCGGAGAGCGTTCGCTCGACGCGGCCGATCTCGAACTCAGAGTTGCGGATGTGGTCAGTCCCGCGTCCGACGTCGGTGTCGACGTCGCGCGTGATCCACACGCTCTGATCCGAGTAGTTCCTGGTGGAGAGGGTGAACACCCCGCCCGGGCCGATCACGAGATGGTCGATTTCCGATCCGGGGCCCAGAGGCACGGCGTGCAGCACCGTCCAGCCGGATCCGACGTGTTCCAGCGCCTCCCCGACGGCCATCTCGGCGAGCGCCTCCGTGAGGCTCGATGCGCTCTCGTCGGAGAGCACGCCGAGGCCGAGCATCCGTTCGAGGCGGGTGCGTGGGTCGCGGGCCTCATGGGCTCTTACGAAGTTGGCGACCGCGGTCTGAGCCGCGGGTCGCGTGCGGAGCGACCCGCGGAAGCCGGCGCCCCCTGCGCCGGCTTCCAGCGTGTCATTCATGCGCTATCCCCCGATAGTCAGCAGCCTCGCCATCCCTCTGTGAGGCTCTCCGGCTGCAGGATCAGCCTGACCCAGCGGCCGGATCGCGGAAACCCCCCGAGCGCGGGGGTCGATGGCCCCAGTTGGGGCGGCACCGAGAGGGGTGTCAGAGCGTCAGGATGCTGCGCACGTCGTATCCCCCGAGCTGACGTCGACCCTCCAGCGCCTCGAGCTCGAGCACCACGCCGATCCCCGAGACGGAGTACCCGCAGCGCTCGAGCAGTCGACCTGCCGCAGCGAGCGTGCCCCCGGTGGCCAACACGTCGTCGAGCAGGTACACCGAACGTCTCTCGGTCACCGTCGACGGCCTCAGCTCGAGCGAAGCCGACCCGTACTCGAGATCGTAGGGTTCTGCCATCACCGTGCCGGGGAGCTTGCCCGCCTTGCGGATGGCGAGCATGCCGGTTCCGGCGCGGGCGGCGACCGCGGCCGCGAGCGAGAACCCGCGCGCCTCGACACCGGCCACGAGCGAGGTCGGCGGTGCGATGTCGACGAGGATGTCGGCGAGGGTGTCGACGACGAGTCCGAACGTGATCGCGTCCGCGAGCGCCGGCGACAGGTCGCGGAACAGGATGCCCGGCGACGGGAAGTCGGGGTAGCTCTCCATCGTCGCGAACAGGCTGTCGACCACCGCGGGCCGGCCGCTCGGAGTCTCGGTCTCGGAATGGCTGGTCACAGCGCAACGCTAGCCGAGGGCCGCCTCCGCGGGATTCGAGGCGCTCCGACGATGTTCCGCGGTTCCCGCCCCGCTGCTGACACGATGATCGGATGCTCGGCGACTCCAGCGACTCCGCATCAGCGTCCCCCACCGGCCCCGAACCAGATCCGCGATCCGACCCGGGACCCACCTCCGACGGTTCCCCCGGGGGCGGCGCGGCGGCTCGCGACCTCCGTTCGAGGAGTGGGATCCTCGGCGTCTCTGCGCGGCACGGGCGGCGCGACTTCGAGGTGGCGGCGAGCCACGGGGTGACCCTCGTGGACGGCGACGGCGTCGACCACCTCGACGCCGACACCGTGACCCAGGTGGTCGGGCACGCGCATCCTGCGGTCTCCGCGGCGATCGCGGCGCAGGCGCAGGAGGGGCTGGCCGTGCATGCTGCCGGCGAGTACCTGCAGACCGGCACCCTCGACTTCGCCGAGCAGTTGCTCGCGACCTTCCCGGTCGGCCTCGACACCGTGCTCTTCACGAGTACCGGTTCGGAGGCCAACGATCTCGCGCTGCGCGTCATCCGTGCGAAGACGAACGCCAAAGGCGTGATCGTGACCCGGCACGCCTTCCACGGGGTCACCGCCGAGACCGCGGCGATGTCGCCGGCATCGAGTGGTCCGTCGACGATCGGGGGCTGGGTGCGCCTCGTCGACGCGCCGGTCGGCGACGGGAGCGCTTTCGTCGACGATGTGTCGTCGGCCGCCGCCGAGCTCGCCGAGTCGGAGTACGGCCTCGCCGGGTTCGTCGTCGACCCGGCCTTCACCACCGAGGGCGTCGTCTCGTCGAGTCTGATCGGCAGCGACATCCTCCAGCGGGCGGCAGCAGCCGTGCGTGCCGCAGGCGGCCTGATCGTCGCCGACGAGATGCACGCCGGTCTCGGCCGACTCGGCACGAGCCTCTGGTCGTTCGAGGGCTTCAGCGGAGAGGGTGGCGCGGTGTTCGCGCCCGACATCGTCACCCTCGGGCAGTCCCTGGGCAACGGCATGCCGATCGGCGCCGTCGTGCTGGGCAGGGCGCTGTCGGAGTCGTTCCACGCCCGCTCCGGTGTCGACCCGGTCTCACCGTTCGCGCGCGCTGTGGATGCCGTGGCGGGCGACTCGGTCTCACTCGCCGCCGCGCGCGCGGTGCTCGACCTCGTCGTCGGAGGAGGGATGCTGCACCACGCACGAGCCATCGGCGACTACCTGTCGCTCGGTCTCTCCCTGCTCGCCTCGGCCATCGAATCGCTCGGCGCCGTGCGCGGACGCGGCCTCTACTACGCCATCGACGTGGTGGACCAGACGGGATCGCCCGATGGGGCCCGGGCTGCCGCCATCGTGAGCGAGCTTCAGCGCCGAGGGGTGCTCATCGGCAACGCGGGGGCCGCGGCGTCGGTGATGATGATCCGACCTCCCCTGGCGTTCTCCATCGTGGATGCGGACAGGCTTCTCGAGCAGTTGTACGGAGCGCTGATCGCGACGGACCGGCGGGAGCCCGTCGGCGTCGCGGCGGTGACCGGGCTGGCCGCGGCTGCCGAGCCGGACCCGACCGGACCGACCGCGGAGGCCGAGCCTGAGGAGGTGCTGCCCGCCGAGCCGTCGGAAGACTTCGAGCAGGTGTCGGGTGCTGAGCCGGAGACGGATGCCGAGGTGACGTCGGAGGCCGATGTCGACGCGGAGGCCGAGCCCGAGGCCGCGTCCGGCGTCGAGATCGTCGACGAGTCTGAGCTGGCACCGGAGTCGACACCGGAGTCGACCGACGGTGAAGCCGGCGACGACCGTGTTGTCGACGAGAGGGCTGACGACCAGGTCGTCGACGAGAACGCTGACGACGGGCGGGCTGTCGACGAGGTCACGGTGGATGAAATGCCCGGCGATGAAGTCATGGGCGACGAAGTCACCGGCGACGACGACACCGAGACCGG
>JBEANR010000076.1:0-10736 GCA_041165365.1 Actinomycetota bacterium
AATGCCCAGGGGAGGGTCAGCGCCGCCCAGGGGAGGGTCAGCGACACCCGGGGCGGGTCAGCGTCGATGGCCGAGTACGAGATCCCGCGCCGCGGCCCAGGCTGTCAGTTCGCGCGCCGCCTCGGCCGAGAAGGCCCGCTCGTCGTCGGCGAGATACCAGGTGACCGACAGGGCCGCGCGCACGACGGCCCACCGGACGGCCCGGGTCCCGTCGCATCCCGACAGCGTCGCGGCGGTCTGCAGGGAGCCGGCGAGGACCGCCGCGGGGTCCCGCCTGCGGAACGGGGAGCCGAGCTGAGCCACCAGCGGCCCGAGATCGTAGGCGGGGTCACCCGCCATGGGCTTCGGATCGATCGCCATCCAGGCGCCCGAGCCGTCGCCGGCCGTCCCCGAGACCGACCCGGACCCTGACCCGGACCCCGACCCGGACCCGGACCCGGACCCGGACCACAGGATGTTGCCGGGGTTGACGTCACCGTGCACGAGACTGAGATCGCGGCTCGACGCCGAGCCCAGCAGGTCGTCGGCGTCGGCCAGCGCCCGCTCGACCAGGGATCGCACCCCGAGCGCGTCGAGGTCGGTCGACCGCCGCGAGCACGTCCCGCGGGCGCGATCGACCAGCGGCCCGACGATGTCGGTGAGGCTCGGCACACCGGATGGCACCGGCGACGCCCAGAGGCGGCGGAGGAGGCCGCAGGCGCCAGCGAGGTCGCGGACGGCGTCGCCCGCCTGCGACATCGGCGCACCCGGATGCACCCGCTCGAGGAGCATCGCCCAGCGCCACGGATCCTGGGCCAGAACCCGCGGTCCCGCCCCGTCAGGCCAGGCCTCGAGGGCGAGCGCCTCTCCGATCGCCTCCCGGTGCGGAAACCCGAGCTTGAGCACGGCGGGCGATCCGTCCGGTCGCCTGACCGCCACCACGACCGCCGCGAACCCGCCGTCGTAGCGGTGCTCGACCACGAGCGACCATCGACGGACCACGTCGCCGAGCAGTTCGGCTGACACGGCATCCCAGTCGAGGCGGGAGTCGTACGCGTCGATCGCGGCGGACTCGAACGGCACGGCGGGCACCGGCCCACCCTACGTCGATCGACTCCCGCCACACGACGGCCCGTCCGAGCAGTATGCTCCAGTCACTCGAAGCGAGGAGGCTTCCGTGACCCGGTCAGCGCCATCCGATCCGCCGACACCGTCCGATCCGCCGCGACCAGGTTCAGCCACAGCGGGTGCCGCCGTCGGAGACAAGGGTCTCGCCCACGGCACGCTCGGGCTCGCCGGGTCCGTCGTGATCGGTCTGGCGTCCACGGCCCCTGTCTACTCCTTGGCCGCCACACTCGGGTTCGTCGTGCTCGCGGTCGGCGCGCAGGCGCCCATCGCGATCATCCTGGCGTTCGTGCCGATGTTGCTGATCGCCTTCGCCTATCGCGAGCTGAACACTGCGGTGCCCGACTGCGGCACCACCTTCACCTGGGCGACCAAGGCGTTCGGACCCAGGACCGGATGGATGGGCGGATGGGGCGTCATCATCGCCGGCGTCATCGTGCTCGCCAACCTCGCCCAGATCGGAGGCACGTACTTCTGGCTGCTGGTCGCTCCCGCCGTCGCCGACGATGTCGCCGCCGTCACCGCGACCGGTGTCGCGTTCATCGTCATCATGATCTGGGTGAGCTACCGGGGTATGCAGATCGGCGAGCGCGTGCAGAACGTGCTGCTCGGCATCCAGTACCTCGCTCTCGTGCTCTTCGTGGTCTTCGCGCTCGTGAGCGTGTTCACCGGAACCGCCCCGACCGGCGCCGTCATGCCCAGTCTCGAGTGGTTCAACCCGTTCGCCTTCGACTCGGTACCGGCGTTCACCGAGGCGATACTGCTGTCGATCTTCATCTATTGGGGGTGGGACACCTGCCTGGCGCTCAACGAGGAGACGAAGGATCCGGAGCGCACCCCCGGGCGGGCGGCGATCATCTCCACGGTGATCCTCGTCATCACCTACGTCTCGGTGTCGGTCGCGGCGATGGCCTATGCGGGGCTGGGGGAGGCCGGTCTCGGGCTCGCGAACGAAGCGAACGCCGACGACGTGTTCTTCGCCCTGAAGGACGCCCTGTTCGGGCCGTGGGCGTGGTTGCTGGTGATCGCGGTGATGGTGTCGGCCATCTCGTCGACCCAGACCACCATCCTGCCGACGGCCCGAGGCACTCTGGCGATGGCCGCCTACAAGGCCCTGCCGAAGCGGTTCGGCGAGGTGCACCCCCGGTTCAGGACGCCGGCGTTCTCGACCTTCGTGATGGGGGCGGTCTCGATCACGTTCTACGTCGGCATGACGCTCGTCAGCGAGAACATCCTCGCCGACTCGATCGCGGCACTCGGTCTCGCCATCGCGTTCTACTACGGCATCACCGGCTACGCCTGCGTCTGGTACTTCCGCCGCGAGTTGACCCGATCGGCCCGCGACCTGCTGATCAAGGGCGTCATGCCGCTCGCCGGGGCGCTGATGCTCACTGCGGCCTTCGTGCAGTCACTCGTGGACATGATCCAGCCGGACTACGGGTCGGGGGTGCTGCTGGGCGTCGGCAGTGTCTTCGTGGTCGGGCTCGGGTCGCTGTTGCTCGGAGTGGTGCTCATGATCGTCTGGGCGGCCTTCGCCGCATCGCGCCCCTTCTTCCGCGGGGAGAGCCTCAACCGCGACACCGAGGTGCTCGTTCCCGAGGATGAACAGGAGTACCGCCGCTCCGTCGACGGCGGACTCGTATGACCTAGCATGACCGGGTGGCCCCCACCCGACGACAGTTGCTCCGCCGCCGAGGAGGGGTCCTCGCTCTGCTGATCGGACTCGCCGGAGCCGGTGCCTACGTGCCGACGATGCTCGTCGCCCCGCTCGAGGTCGCCACTGTCGCCGAAGCCTCGGTCGCGACATCCGTCTCGCCCGCCGTGACGCCGGCCTACCCCGGCTATGGCAGCACCGCCGTGGGTGCGGTCGGCTTCGAGGGGCTGCTCGCCGAGGAGGGCGACCAGGCACCGCGACCGATCGCGAGCATCAGCAAGGTGGTCACCGCCCTCGTGGTGCTCGACGCACGCCCGCTCGCCGGATCGGAGCAGGGCGAGACCATCACCCTCGGCTCCGCCGACACGGCGCTCTAC
This sequence comes from Actinomycetota bacterium, assembly GCA_041165365.1. GTDB lineage: Bacteria > Actinomycetota > Actinomycetes > Actinomycetales > Microbacteriaceae > Marisediminicola. Next base: position 3,136 of record JBEANR010000076.1, read on the forward strand.
TCGAAGTACCAGTCCGTGGGCGGCAAGGTGGAGCCGATGCGGGCGGGGTGGGCGTTCACCCAGCGCGAGATGCTGCAGGTCATGCTCGTGTCGTCGGCCAACAACTACGCGGAACTGCTCGCCGGATGGGCCTTCGGCTCCCAGGACGCGTTCGTCGCGGCGACCGCGGCGTGGCTTTCGGAGAACGGCCTCACCGCGACCACGATCACCGAACCCACGGGGATGTCGCCGCTCAACGTGTCGAGTGCGTCAGACCTCGTCAGGCTCGGGATGCTGGCGCTCGAGCATCCCGTCGTCGCCGACATCGTCGGCACCTCGACAGTGGATCTCCCCGGTGTCGGAACCATCGAGAACGGCAACGACCTGATCGGAGTCGGTGGTGTCGACGGCATCAAGACCGGCACGCTCGATGAGGCAGGGGCCTGTCTGCTCTTCGCGACCGACGTCGAGGTCGGCGGTCGCACGATCACGGTCGTCGGTGTCGTGCTCGGCGGCGAAGATCACGACACCCTGGATGTCGCGGTGCGATCGCTGCTCGACAGCGTCGAGGCCGGCTTCCGCGAGGTGCGTCTCGCCTCTGCGGGCGAGGTGTTCGCCGACTACAGCACCGACTGGGGGAGCACCGCCGATGCGGTCGCGGCGGAGGACGTGTCGATCGTCGTCTGGTCGGACACCCCCGTGTCCGTAGACATCCGTCCGAAGCCCCTCGAGACGGGGGAGCAGGGTGACGACGCGGGGAGAGTGCGGTTCTCGGTGGGGGACCAGACCGCGAGCGTCGACCTCGAACTGTCCGGCAGCCTCGACGGACCGGATGCCTGGTGGAGGTTGTCGCATCCACTCGAATTGATCTCGCCCTGACAATCGGGTGCGGATCTCCCTCGATTCACAGTCTCGACCCTTATGATCGCCGAAACACCTGAATCGGCCCCGGTCCCCGGCTGACGATTTCCTCAGTCGAACTGGAGCCCCCGTGAGTGATGTCGCCGTCAGCCCGATCGTCACCTTCACGAAGACGAAGCCGGGTGGTGCGGCGGGCAATCCGACGACGGAGTACTCGGCGCTGCTGCGCACCGTGCGGGATGCCGGACTGCTCCGACGCCGCACGGGTTTCTACAGCGTGATGTTCGGCCTCATCACGCTCGCGCTCGGCGGAGTGATCACCGGCATGATCCTGCTCGGTGACACCTGGTACCAGCTGCTCATGGCGGGTGCGCTCGGCGTCATCCTCACCCAGTACGCCTTCCTCGCCCACGAAGCCTCCCACCGCCAGGTGTTCGAGTCCGGCAGGGCCAACGACGTCGCCGGTCGCACGATCGCCAATCTCTTCGTCGGCATCAGCTATTCCTGGTGGATGACCAAGCACAGCCGTCACCACGCCAATCCGAACATCATCGGCAAGGACCCGGACATCGAACGCGACTTCGTCTCGTTCACCGCCGAAGACGCGGCGAAGTCGAAGGGCCTGTACGCCTGGGCCACGCGCCGACAGGGCTACCTGTTCTTTCCCGCCCTCCTGCTCGAGGGCTTGAACCTCCATGTCCTCGGCCTCAAGACCGTCTTCGGTCGCGGCAAGGTCGACAAGCGGTGGGTCGAGATCTCGATGCTCGTCTCGCGCATCGGCGCCTACCTCACCGTCATCTTCCTCATGCTGCCGGTCGGCATGGCGTTCGCGTTCGTCGGCGTACAGCTCGGCGTCTTCGGGCTCTACATGGGGGCGTCGTTCGCCCCGAATCACAAGGGCATGCCGGTGCTGCCGCGCGACGCCAAGGTCGACTTCCTCCGCCGCCAGGTGCTCACGAGCCGCAACATCAAGGGCGGTTGGGCGATGGACACCTTCATGGGCGGGCTGAACTACCAGATCGAGCACCACCTCTTCCCGAACATGCCCAGGCCGCATCTGAAGAAGGCCCAGGAAATCGCGAAGGAGTACTGCGCGACCCACACGATCCTCTACACCGAGACCACGATCCTGCAGTCGTACGGCATCGTCATCCAGTATCTGAACCGGGTCGGTCTCGCCGCCGGCGGCGACCCCTTCGATTGCCCGGTCGCAACGGCGCACGGCCGGTAGTGGCCTTTCCCGGCGGTCTCTGATCGAGCCTGCCGAGATCCCAGCCGGGTCGATCGAGGTCTCCTGCATCAGCCGATCGTCCGGATCGAACCGATCAGTCCGTTCGCCGGGTGAGATGCTCGGGCACCGGGCGTTTGGGTGAGATCCCGTCTCCCGACGACTGGTGACGGATGCGCCGTACCACCCAGGGCACGAGGTACTCCCGCGCCCACCCCATGTCCTCGACGCGGGCTCGGCGCCACGGGATCGCGGGCAGAGGATCGGGGTCGAACGGGGTGAGGTCGTTGTCCACACCGAGCGACTGCAACACCATGCGGGCGATCGCGGTGTGCCCCACCGAGGAGAAGTGCAGGCGGTCCGGCGCCCACATCCGCGGGTCCTTCAATTCGCGCAGAGCCCACATGTCGGCGACGATCGCGTCATGCCTCGCGGCGATCGCGCGCAGGTTCTCGTTGTAGATGGCGACTTTGCCGCGAGAACGATTCAGCACGGGCGTCATGCCGATGTCGGGCCCGTTGAAGAGCACGACGGTCGCGCCGTCGGATCTGAGCCGTTCGACGGCGATCTCGACGCGCGCCGAGATCTCGTCGGCGTCGGTGTGGGGTCTGATGATGTCGTTGCCCCCTGCCGAGATGGTGATCAGATCGGGGCGCAGTTCGAGAGCCGGCTCGATCTGTTCGTCCATGATCTGGCGGAGCAGCCTGCCGCGGATCGCGAGGTTGGCGTAGGCGAAATCGTCGGTGGCGAGCGCGAGCACCTCGGCGACGCGATCGGCCCAGCCCCTGCTGCCGCCGGGGGCGAGGGGCTCCGGGTCGCCGATGCCCTCGGTGAACGAATCACCGATCGCCACGTAGCGGGACCACGGGTGATTCTGCGTCATGACATCAAGACTGTCGTATCGACGCGGGCGGCGCATCCCACACGGCCACCACGCGTGTCAACCCTCATGACCCCCGAACGGGGGTATGGGAAGCTCAGGAGTTGTCATACCCGACGACAGCATCACACAGCACGATCGACTGGGAGGTCGTTATGGGAATCATCGGTTGGATCATCCTCGGATTGCTCGCTGGCGCTATCGCCAAGGCAATCCTCCCCGGCAGGCAGGGCGGCGGATGGATCATCACCCTCGTCCTCGGCGTGGTCGGAGCGCTTCTCGGCGGCTTCATCGGCTCCGCTATCTTCGGAGTCGACCTCGGAGGCTTCTTCGACATCAGCACGTGGCTGCTCGCCATCGGCGGGGCGATCATCGTCCTGCTGGTCTACGGTCTCATCACCGGCCGTAAGGGATCACGCGCGTAACAACGCGTTGTCGATCGAGCCCCTCGCCGTCAGGCGAGGGGCTTTCTCGTTCCGTCGGCGAGGTCGGAGGGCTCGGGTAGGGTCGAATCCGATGTCCATCCACTCGGCCTTCGGTACCTTTGCGGCCGAGCACCTCTCACCCGCCTTCCCCGAGCGTGCGGCCAGGGGCACGGCGGAACGCCTGCGGGCGTGGCAGGCGGAGGCCCTCGACCTGTACTTCGAGACGGAACCCCGCGACTTCCTCGCGGCGGCCACCCCGGGCGCCGGCAAGACGACCTTCGCGCTACGGCTCGCCGCGGAATTGCTGCACCGCAGAGTGGTCGACCGCATCACCGTCGTCGCCCCCACCGAGCACCTGAAACGGCAATGGGCCGAGGCGGCGCACCGCGCGAGCATCCGTCTGAATCCGGGCTTCCGCAACAACCACGGCACCGGCGGTCGGCAGTTCCACGGCGTCGCCGTGACCTACGCGCAGGTCGCGATGGCGCCCGCTCTGCACCGCGCCCTCACCGAGGACCGCCGCACCCTCGTGATCCTCGACGAGGTGCACCACGGCGGCGATGCCCTGAGTTGGGGAGACGCCATCCGCGAGGCGTTCGAGCCCGCGACCAGGCGGCTCTCGCTCACCGGCACGCCGTTCCGTTCCGACACCGCGCCCATCCCCTTCGTGAGCTACCTCCACGACGAACACGGTATCCGCCTGTCGCAGACCGATTACAACTACGGCTACCGACGCGCCCTCAGCGACGGCGTGGTGCGACCGGTGATGTTCCTCGCCTACGCGGGCACGATGACGTGGCGCACGAAGATGGGCGACGAGATGGAGGCGCGGCTCGGCGAGGGCGACACCAAAGACGTCACCGCTCAGGCCTGGCGCACCGCGCTCAATCCCGACGGCGACTGGATCCCCGCCGTCTTGCGCGCTGCAGACGTCAGGCTCACCGAGGTGCGTCACACCGTGCCGGATGCCGGCGCGCTCGTGATCGCCACCGATCACTTCGCGGCGAAGGCGTACGCGCGCATCCTCCATGACATCACGGGCGAAGCACCGACCGTCGTGCTCTCCGACGAGAAGGAGGCGAGCGATCGTATCGACGCCTTCGCCCGCGGGTCGAGCCGGTGGATGGTCGCGGTGCGGATGGTGTCGGAGGGGGTCGACGTGCCGCGGCTGTCGGTGGGGGTGTACGCGACATCCGCCTCGACTCCGCTGTTCTTCGCGCAGGCGATCGGCCGCTTCGTGCGCACCCGACGTCGGGGCGAGACCGCGAGCATCTTCGTGCCGAGCGTGCGGCCGCTGATGGCTCTCGCCGCCGCGCTCGAACTCGAGCGGGATCACGCCCTCGACCGGCGCACCGACGACGATCTGCTCGACGATTCCACCCTCGATGCCGCAGAGCGCGAGGAGAAGGCGTCATCCGAGCTGCTCGACGAGTTCACCTGGGAGGCGATCGCCTCCACAGCCTCCTTCGATCGCGTGTTGTTCGACGGCGAGGAGTTCGGCTCCCTCGCCGAACCCGGCAGCCCCGAGGAGTTCGACTTCATCGGCATCCCGGGGCTTCTCGAACCCGAGCAGGTGAGCGACCTGCTCAAGCAGCGTCAAGCGCGTCAATCGAGGAGGGCGGATGATCGCGACCGGCGTCGCCTCGAGGCGGGCGAGCCTGCCGAGCCTCCACCGCTCTACCGCACCCTCGGTGAGCAGCGGCGGCTGCTCAACAGCCTCGTCGGTATGCGCGCCAAGGTCACCGGTCAGCCGCACGGCCTCGTCCATGCCGAGCTGCGGCGGGAGTGCGGGGGGCCCGCCGTCTCGACGGCCACGGTCGCGCAACTGCAGGCCAGGATCGACCTGCTCCGGCGGATGAACGGACGCTGAGCCGCGCCATCCTCCGGCACTGACCCGATCGGGGGCAGCCCCGATCTTGCCCGCCGCCCGTATCGGCGCACGGCGGGCGGGGGCTAGGGTCTGGCCATCCCTCCGGAAGGCGAGCCATGAGTCCCCCGTCCGTCACACCGCCGCGGGTGCTCGAACTGCGCATCCACGGCATCAAGAACACGCCGCCGGCCGAGATGCTCGAGGTGCCCGTCGCCGACCTGGTCTCGGATCACGCCGACGACCTGGGCGGGTTCTGGACCTCCCGCACTCCGACGGCTCCGCCCGAAGTGCGCAGGGAGGCCTACTCCTGGGGAGCGCTCGCCCGGTCGGGCGGGGGAGCGCTGGCCATGATCGGACAGTTGTTCGTGCACATCGGGTGGTTCCTCGTGCTGCCGTTCGGGCTGGCGAACCTCGCCTACTGGACCCGCAGGATCCCGGAGCAGACAGACCCGCACGATTGGCACGGAGGGCCGGGCTCCGCCTACCTCCGCTGGTTCGCCCTCGGCATGACCCTGCTTTACGTGGTCGCGATCGCGACTGTCGCTCTCGACGTGATCGGGGTGCAGTGCTACCGGGCGGTCGGGGTCTGTTCTCAGCTGCCCGAGATCTTCGACTCCCTCGCCGGGTTGCCGAGGGCCGGAAGGCTCGGCGTGCTCGCGATGGCGCCGCTCGCGATCATCCTTCTGCTCTGGATCATCTCGCATCGTGCACGGATGCGCTTCGAGCCGAGCATCGACCAACTCGCCGAGGCGATGGGCGCGGATCCGGGCGGTCCTGTGTTGTCGTCGAAGCTGTTCTGGTCGAAAGCCAGGGTCAAGCAGGGCACGGAACGACTGCACGTGGCCGCGGCGGCCTTCACGCTCGCGGCGTTGCTGGCGTGGGACCACCTCTTCGTGCCGGTCGAGGTCTGCCGGAGCGCGGCGACCTTCGTCTCGGCGGCCTGTCTCGGACCGGCCGGGCCGCTCGCCACGCTACCGTTGAGCACGCTCGGCCTTGTGATCTCCCTCGCCGGTCTCGTCGTGGTGATCGTGCTGACGGGGCCCGGATCCCCGGGCTTCTGCGCCTCCGCGCGACGGCGGTGGTCGCTGGGACTGCTCGTGGCGTCGATCACGACCTTCTGTGGGATCGTCGCCGTGACCGTTCTCGACGACCCGGGGCGGGACCGCATCAGGTCACCGTTCGTGGGGCTGGTCGAGGTGCCGGTCGGTCTCGTCGGCATCCTCCTCGTGCTCGCCATCGGAGCGCTCGGGTGGCGGCGGGGGGTTGCGCCGCGGGTGACCGCGACCCTGACGGTGATCGCGATCGCGGTACCGGCGACCAGATACCTGCTCGACCCGGTGTGGGACTTCGGTGCGCGGTATCCGCAGGTCTTCGTGGCCGCGGCGGGAGTTGCCGTCTTCGCCCAGCTCGTCGCTGTGTGGCTCGCCCCCCGATTCTCCGGCACGCACACACGGACGGTGGGATGGCGCGGCTCGGGCCCCGGCGTCGTGATGATGCTCTCGCTCGGGATCGCGATGATCTTCTCGACCATGCTCGTCGGGGGCGTGAGCAAGTGGCTCTCCCAGCCGGCGCTCGCCGAACGGTACCGCGGCGGGGGAGTCGGTCCGACGCCGCCGGACACCATCGAGCTGCCCGGGGTGTACGCCGACTTCGCCTTCTGGATCATCCTGGCCGTGGGCGTCGCCGCCGTCGTGCTCGGCATCGTGATCGCCCGGCAGTTCAGCGGCTTCCCGCTGCTCACCACGCCGGTGGTGCACGGCACGCCGGGCAACCTCTTCGACACCCCGCAGTACGACGGCGCACGACCGGCCGTCGTGCGGTATCCCGTGCCACCGCCTCCGCGCACCCTGAGCACCAGACGGATGTCGGCGCTTCTGCAGCGGGGGGAACCCGTGCTCGGGCTGCTCGCGATGCTCTTCGGCCTGGCTCTCGCCCTCACGGCGGCACCGGAGGTGACCGATGCGATGTCGATGATCGTGAATGCGGTGGCGCCCGCGGCCGCTCTCGGCATCATCGCCGCCGCGGCCGCCGCCGCCCTCGCGGCCATCGCGGCGAACGCCCTCACGACGAAGGAGCGGCCGCTCGGTCTGCTCTGGGATCTGATCTGCTTTCTCCCGCGGGCCGGGCATCCGTTCGCGCCGCCCTGCTACTCGGAACGCGTCGTTCCCGAGATCGACGCGCGCATCAGGGCGTGGTTGGCGCCGAGGGGCGAGGTGGTCACGCCGGAGATCTCCCGCCGCTCGGTCGTGCTGTCGGCTCACAGTCTCGGGGCCGTGCTGGCGGTGTCGAGCCTGTTCGCGCTGAGGAACGACCCGACCATCGCATCGGAACGCCTCGGCCTCGTGACCTACGGCTGTC